>PEAG01000118.1 GCA_002753505.1 Magnetococcales bacterium HCHbin5
TTTGCTGGATAGGATCGACTTGCCAGCAAGACCTGCGAAGCGGCGGTCTCAGCCAGTCTCACAGCTCCGGTTGCTCGCTGCGTGATGGGGGGTGGCAGTGGACGAAACGATGATCAAGGCCCGCGCCAACGAAGAGATCATTGGCAGAGATATTCAGTCTCGCATCACGATCAGCACACTGTTGCACACCGCACTGAAACCCTACTCCCTGGAGGAGCAGATCGAGCGCGCTCTGGACATTATCCTGGAGGTTCCCTGGATCGCCATGCAGGCAAAAGGCTCCATATTCCTGATGGACCATGCCAACGATCACCTGAAAATGGTTGCCCAGCGATCCCTGGCTCCGGCTTTGCTGGAACGCTGTGCTGAACTGTCGCTGGGGCATTGCCTCTGCGGCAAGGCGGCCCAGACACGGGAGATGCTGTTTGTCAACCATCTCGATGACGATCATCACGTGCGTTTTGCAGGGATCGCTGACCATGGCCACTACTGCATCCCCATACTGTTTCAGGACACTTTGCTGGGGGTACTCAATCTTTATGTTCCAGCTGGACATGAAAAAAATTTGGCGGAAGAGACGTTCCTGTCCACGGTGGCCGATACCCTGGCCGGCCTGATTGTGCGCAAGCGCGTGGAAAATGAGTTGCAACGGCATCGCGACCAACTGGAGGCAGAGGTCAGTGCGCGCACCGCGGAGTTGCGACAGGCGCGGGATGCCGCCAAGGAGAGGGAGGCACTGCTCTGGACGGTTGTCACCTCCTCCCTGGATGCCTTTATCATGATGGATGCACAAGGCAAGACCATCGAGTTCAGCCCCTCTGCCGAGCAGTTGTTTGGCTACAGCCGGGCACAAATGATTGGACAAGAGTTGGCCCTGTTGATCATTCCACCGGAATGGCAGCAAGCACATCGCATGGCTCTGAGCATGGCCTGCCAGCGGTTCATCTCCGGCGGAGCCCTCCCGGCCAGTCGGCGGGCGACCATTGACGGTATCCGTTCTGACGGCAAGAGGGTGGACCTGGAGATCACCATTTCCACCGTCATGACTCGGGACCAGCCAATTTTTACCGCCTTTTTGCGGGATATTACCAGCTCAAAACAGCTGAAAATCTCTTTGAACGACGCTTTGGCCGCTGCGGAGGCCGCCCTTCAAACCAAGGATCTTTTCCTGGCCAACATGAGCCATGAAATTCGTACCCCCATGAATGGTGTACTCGGCATGATTGATCTCGCCTTGGGCACGGATTCTGCCGACAGGGCGCGTGAATTTCTCTGTCATGCCAAGTCCTCCTCGCACATTCTGTTGCGGTTGATCAATGACATCCTGGACTATTCCAAGATTGAGTCCGGCAAACTGTTGATGGAGGCGGTGGATTTTTATCTGGGGGATGTGTTGGCCGATGCGGTCAATCTGTTCAGACAGATGGCTCTCGACAAGGAGCTGGAACTGGTCGTCTCTGCCCCCCCTCAATCCATCGGCCTGTTGGTGGGGGACAGGCTGCGGCTCCAACAGGTGTTGGTCAATCTGGTTGGCAATGCCATTAAATTTACCCAGAAGGGTGGCATCCATATCAAGGCTGTGCTGATCGAGCAGCATGCAGAGCGGGTACGGCTGGAATTTTCCGTCAAGGATACCGGCATTGGTATCCGTGCGGATCACATGGCACAGTTGTTTTCCCCTTTTGTCCAGGCAGACAACAGCATTACCCGCAAGTTTGGGGGAACAGGACTGGGGTTGACCATTTGCAAACGCCTCGTGGAGATGATGGGTGGGAAAATTTGGATCGCCAGCACCCCGAATGTGGGCAGCACCTTTTATTTCACTGTCATACTGGGACGCAATCAGCAGACCACCCCCTACCATCCCGTTTTGCCGGACGATTTGCGGGAAATGAAAGCGTTGGTGGTGGATGACAACCGGGATGCCCGACTGGTGGCCACGGATATGCTCACCCACATGGGTCTGGCGACCACTGCGGTTGAGTCCGGTTCGCAGTGCCTGGAGGCATTACTGGCGGCGGCCCGGCACGGATCTCCCTACGCACTGTTGCTGCTGGATTGGCACATGCCAGGAATGAATGGACTCGAAACGGTACAAACCATCATGGCAGAACCGGTATTGCAGGGTTCCGCAGCCGGTTCGCCCGCTGCGGCCGAACCGCTGAAAATAATCATGATGACCGCTTTTGGCAGGGAAGAGCTCGCCCAGCATGCCAAACAGGCAGGGGTTGGGGCCTGCCTGATCAAACCGATGACCCCCTCCCTGTTGCTGGATACCATCCTGGATGTGTGTGGCAAAACCACCACCAAGGCGTACGACAGCCGCCTGGCCGGGATGGACAAGACAACCGTGATGCGCCGGGTGGGTGGGGCCCGGGTTTTGCTGGCGGAAGACAATCCGATCAATCAACGGGTGGCCAGGGAGATGCTGGAAAATGTGGGGATTGGCGTAACCGTGGCCAACAATGGCCAGGAGGCGATTCATCTGCTGTTGAACAAGCCGTTTGAACTGGTTTTCATGGATGTGCAGATGCCCGTGCTGGACGGCTATCAGGCCAGCCGTCAGTTGCGCTCCATGGAAAAGTTCAGCGTATTGCCGATCGTTGCCATGACCGCACACGCCCTGACCGGAGACAGGGAAAATTGTCTGGCGGCCGGGATGAGCGATTATATTTCCAAACCCATTGACATGCAGCAGCTTTACCGTGTTCTGACCACATGGATCAAGCCGCAGGGGAATCCGGTCAATGTCAGTGCCTTGTTGGCACAAACCACCGGGCAGGAACAGTCCCGGGAAAGTTTGGCCGATCTGCCCGGCATCCAGGTACAGGCCGCCCTGAATGCGCTGGGAACAACGGTTGCGTTCTACAAAGAGATGTGGCGTGACTTTTTGCGGGACCACAGCGCAGATGGCGAGAAAATTCGATCCGCCCTGTTTGTGCAGGAGAGGCCTGATACGGCCCGACTGCTGGCGCACGCCATCAAGGGCATGGCCGGCAATCTCGGCGCAAAGGAGTTGGGTCACATTGCCCAGGATTTGGAGCAGGCCATTGCCGACAACCACCGCGAGGCATGGCCCCATGCACTGGAGCGTTTTGAACAGGCCATGGAAGAGGTATTGCAGTCAGCCGCTTCCCTGCGTCAGGAAACTGCCCGGCAACGGCTGCCAACCCCGGAGGAGAGTGGGACGCGACCAGTGGATCAGGAGGCGGTGGCGCAACAGCTATCCACCCTGCTGCACTGGCTGAGAAAAGGCAGTGTTGAGGCCATCAACAGCCTGGAATCGCTGCGGCAGTTGCTGTCCGATACGCCTCTGCAACCGGATCTCGCCAAACTGGAACGGGCCATCGACGACTACTCTTTCGATACGGCTTGTCAGCATCTGGAGACAATTGCCGCGCAGGTTGAACGGTTCAAGGGAGAGTCCTGCACATGAATACGGAACGGACAAAGCCAAAAATTTTGATTGTCGACGACATGCCGATAAACATCAAGCTGCTGGTGAACGCACTGATCCATCAGTATGAGCCTGTTGTGGCCAATCGAGGAGCCACCGCGCTGCAATTGGCTGCGCAGGAAAAACCGGATCTGATTCTGCTGGACATCATGATGCCGGAGATGGATGGCTATACGGTTTGTCAAACGCTGAAGGCACAAGAGGAGACTTGCAACATTCCCGTGATTTTTATATCGGCGATGAATGATGAGGTCGATGAGATGAAAGGGTTGCAACTTGGTGCGGTCGATTATATTACCAAGCCATTCAGTGTTCCCATTGTCCTGGCCAGAATCGCCACCCATTTGGCCCTGCGCAACGCCTATCTGCAACTGGAAGCGCAGTGTGTCGCCCTGCAGGAGATGGAGAGGCTGCGCAAGGATGTGGAGGCGATTACCCGCCATGATCTCAAATCGCCCATCGACGGCATTCTGGGTTGCGCGGAGATGGTGCTCAAAAGGCTTCCGACGCTTTCCCAGACCAATATAGGCATGTTTATTCAGATGATTCTCGACTCTGCCCGCCAACTGCGGGAGATGGTCAACCTCTCCCTGAATTTGATCAAACTGGAGCAGGGCAGTTATGCGGTCACCCTGGAACCGATCAACCTGCTGCCTGTCATCCAGCGCATTCTGGCTGACAGTGCGACGCTGATTGAGACCAAAAAGCTGGCCGTTTCGGTTCATGTCAACGGCCATCCGATCAAAGAGGGGGAGCGATTGATGGCTCTGGGGGATGAGGCACTCTGCTATACCATGATCGCCAATCTGTTCCGGAATGCTGTTGAAGCCTCTGAAACGGGCCAGACGGTCCAGATTTTATTGTCAGACGATGCAGCCGCCACGGTCGCCATCCACAATCAAGGCACGGTCCCGGACGCCATCCGGGACCGTTTTTTCGATAAATATGTAACCTGCGGCAAAAAAGGAGGCACCGGTTTGGGAACCTATTCGGCCAAACTGATGGCAGAGGCTCAAAAAGGATCCGTTCATCTGCAAAGTTCTGAAGCGAGCGGAACCGTCCTTACCGTTGTTTTACTCAAGGGAGAACAAGATGCTGAACATTTTGATCGTTGACGATCAAGTGATCTATCGAGAAACTTTGCGCGCCATGTTGGAACCCCATGGAAAGTGTGTGGTGGCAGAGGATGGTGTGCAGGCGGTACAGGCATTCCAGAACGCCTTGGAGGCCAATAACCCGTTTCAACTGGTCCTGCTGGACATCCAGATGCCAAACCTGGATGGCCAGGGGGCCTTGTTGCAGATGCGTCAGTTGGAAAAACAAAAGTTTGGTGTCATGTTGACTGCCCACCAATATGCCCACATCATCATGCAAACCAGTTTGGATTCTCCTGCGCAGTTGACGACGGCCTTCAAGGAGGGGCGTTGCAACGGCTATATTGTCAAACCCGTTGATGAGGATGAGCTGTTGGAGCGGTTACGGCGACACGGTCTCCTTTGACTCACCGCCAGGGGTTGCAGTATCGGGCACGCCGCACGGTCAGCGGTCACCGCTGAACAGTGCCACGCGGAGGGGATTTTCCGATGGTTTTGGTCCGTTTTTCGATTGCAGCGTATCCTTGGCACTCAGAAGTTTGACAATGGCGGCATTGCCTTTGTCCCGCGCCAGGGTGCGTGGGGTGTTGCCCATCTCGTCGGCCGCGTTGACATCCGCCCCATGATCCACCAGATAGGCCACCACCGTATCACGATTGCGCAACACCGCCCAGTGCAGCGGCGTCTCGCCAAATTGTGCTTTTACGTCCACATTGCGCAGCCCCCTGGACAACAGGGCGACCAGGGCGGTATGTCCTTCCGCCGATGCCCAGTGCAATGGTGTATCGCCAGAGGTGGCACGGGCACCACTCACCGCCCCTTTTGAAAGCAAAAAGTCCGCCAGTGTCAGATGTCCTTTGCGAGCGGCCCAGTGCAGTGGCGTCCGGTCATAATTGTTTTTCACGTTGGGATCCGCACCGGCGGCCACCAGGTAGTCGGCCACCTGGCTCCGGCCATCCTCCACAGCCCAGTGCAGGATGGAGTCCCCTTTCGAGTCACGGGCATTGATGTTGGCCCCTTTGATCACCAGCTGTCTGATCAGCGGCAGATTGCCTTCGCTGGCGGCCCAGTGGAGCGGGGTGCTGCCGTCGACGTTGGCGGCGTTGGGGTCCGCACCCGCCTCCAACAGGAGACGCGCCAGCTCCACCAGACCATTGTTGGCGGCGATCATGTGCAACGGGGTATCCCCACGTTGATCCCGCAGGGTGACATCCGCCTTGTGGTCGATCAGACTTTTGACCAGATCCACATTGGCCTTGATGACGGCAAAATGGAGCGGTGCCAGGCCAAAACTGTCCTGGGCGTTGACCGATGCCCCGCCGTCAATCAACTGCAACGCCGACTGAATATTGCCCAGCTCAATGGCCTTGTGGAGTGGCGTACGGGTAGACTGTTGCGGCCCGATGTGGGGCTTGACCACCTCATTGGCAACCGCCAGATGGAGCACATCGCTGACGGCCACCATCAAGGGCAAGGCCAGCAGGCCCAACAAGCATAATTTGCGCTTTTTCCCGATCGGGAACATTTTTTGGTAAAGGGACATCATGCAGGGCTCCACAGTTCAAACCGCTGGAACGACAACAAAAGCGTCGAGTTGCCTGATCTGGAGCAAAAAGATTGCCATATTTGTATTTACTTGTAATAAAACACTATTTTTTTTCAGCCCGCTGTCCATGCCAGGAAATCGACCCCATCCGGTGCTGACGTGCCATGATCTTGCCAGTCCAATCCGGTATTTTATTTGACGGTACTTTGCGTTACCCGGGCAGGTGGGATAGACTCCGGAGTGGGCTGGCTCCTCATTGGAAAGCGAAGAGAGATGACTCGGATTGGAGTGGCAGACCCTGCATCAAACCCGGAACAACAGGAAAATCAACATGAAAAAAGTGGAAGTTTTGGCACCGGCTGGTAATCTTCCTTCCTTGAAAGCGGCGGTGGACCATGGAGCCGATGCGGTCTATTTTGGCTTTCGCAATGCAACCAACGCCCGCAACTTTGAAGGGCTTAATTTTAGCGAGTCGGAGGCTGCGGATGGGATTGCCTATGCCCATGGCAAGGGAGTCAAGGTCAATGTGGTTTTGAACACCTATCCCCAGGCGGAGTCGTCGGAGATCTGGTATCAGACCGTGGACATGGCGGCCCGTTTGAAGGCGGATGCCATTATTCTGGCCAATATTGCCCTGTTGGACTATTGCCATCATCGTTATCCCAAGCTTCCCATCCATTTATCGGTTCAGGCCTCTGCCAGCAATGCGGCGGCGATCAATTTTTACCAGCGACATTTCAACTGTGTGCGGGTCATCCTGCCCCGGGTGCTGACCATACAGGAGATTCGCCAGTTGCGTGCCAAGACGGCGGTGGAGTTGGAGGTGTTTGCCTTTGGTGGTTTGTGTGTGATGGCGGAGGGTCGCTGTTTTCTCTCTTCTTATGCCACCGGGGTTTCACCCAATATAGAGGGGGTCTGCTCCCCTGCGCGGGCGGTACGGTTCGAGAATCAGGGGGAAAAGTTGCAGACCCGTCTGGGGGGGGTATTGATTGCCGAGTATGAAAAGGGGGAGGAAGCCGCCTATCCCACCATCTGCAAGGGTCGTTTTGTCGCCAATGAACGGGTCTCCCATGTCATGGAGGAGCCGGGTTCGTTGAATATTCTTGAGATGCTGGATGAGGTGATTGAGGCGGGGGTCTCCTCCCTCAAAATCGAGGGGCGGCAGCGCACCAAGTCCTATGTTGCCACTGTGACCCAGGTGTTGCGGCAGGCGGTGGATGCCTATTATGCCGACCCCGCCTCGTTTCGGCCCAAAAGCAAGTGGATTCGTATTCTGAACGCCACCTCCGAAGGCACCACCCATACCCTGGGTACCTATCAGGAGGAGTGGCAGTAGCGGCCGGGGCTCAGGCCCCGTACGCGGTTACATGATCTTTTAAACAATTGCAGGGGTCCGGGGAGCGTCACGCTCCCCGGCGGGGTGCAGGGGCGGAGCCCCTGCATGAACGGCGCGTTTTCCCAAAGCAAATTTTCGCAGAAAATTTGCGCAACGCGCCCAAAACCGCCCCGCAGGGGCGACCTTGGGAGGGCGGCAGCCCGACACGCACGGCTATGATACGGAAAATGTTTGGATAAGAAAGCAGAAGCTTCGGATAGGCAGATTTTTGTCTGATACAAGGCCAGGACTGTTTTTTTTTCCAAACCCTCCCAAACTTGGCCCGCTCTCGGTCGGGCTGCCGCCCTCCAGGAGTGCCCCTGCGGGGCGTTTTGGGCGCGCTGCGCCCATTTGCTGCGCAAATGGGCTTCTGGGAAAGCGCGCCCTTACATGCAGGGGCTTTGCCCCTGCACCCCACCGGGGACCGTGACGGT
>PEAG01000119.1 GCA_002753505.1 Magnetococcales bacterium HCHbin5
GTTGCGCAAATTTTCTGCGAAAATTTGCTTTGGGAAAACGCGCAATTCAGCAGGGGCTTTGCCCCTGCACCCCACCGGGGAGCGTGACGCTCCCCGGACCCCTGCAATCGTTTAAAGAAAGAGCGCAATCCTGTTAGCGCATATGGGGCTTAAGCCCCTGCACCCCACCGGGGAGCGTGACGCTCCCCGGACCCCTGCAATCGTTTAAAGAAAGAGCGCAATCCTGTTAGCGCATATGGGGCTTAAGCCCCTGCACCCCGCCGGGGAGCGTGACACTCCCCGGACCCCTGCAATTGTTTAAAAGAAAAAAAACAACATCATGCCACTAGCCGGACAGCTTGAATTGAGCCGCCTGCTCCTGCTGACTCTGCGCCAGATGGGCCATCGCCTTGATCCCCTGACTGGTCTGATTGATGGAGACCGAACTCTGCTGAATACCCTGCTCAATCCCCTGCAACGCCATCAGAATCTGCCGGTTGGCCGTCTCCTGCTGCTGGGTGGCCAATGAAATTTGCTGGGTGGCATCGGTGGTACTCCCAACCCCCTCCACCACCTCTGCCAAAATACGGGCCGCCCGGGTGCTGATCTCCATCCCCTCTTCCACCTGCAAGGCATCCTGCTTGGAACCCTCTACCAGTTGCTGAATGGTGCCGCGTATCTGCTCCACCCGCGCCGCAATATGACCGGTGGACTCCATCACCGAATCCGCCAAACGACGGATCTCCACCGCCACCACCCCAAACCGCTTGCCCGCATCCCCCGCACTGGCCGCCTCCAACGCCGCATTGAAGGCCAACAACTTGGTCTGGTCGGCAATCGAATTGATCATGTTCATGATGTCGGTAATCTCAACCGACTTTTTACCCAACTCGACAATGGCCTTGCTGCTCCTGCGATTGGCCTTGGTGATTTTGCGCATCCTGTCGATCACCATCCCCATCTCCGCCGCACCCTGATTGGTTTTGGACAAGGTCTGACTGGACATCTGCAACACCTTGCGCGCATTATCGGCAATCTGGGCCGAGGAGGAGGAGAGCTCCTCCATGGTGCAGGTGATCTCCGTGACCGAAGCCACCTGCTGCACAGCCGTGGTGGACTGCTCCTCCACCGCCGCCGAAATCTCGGCCGAAGAGTGATGAACATTATCCGTGACATGAATCACCGCCCGGATGGACTGCTCCAAACTCTCCGCCAACCGGTTGGCGGCATCCATGATCTGAAACAGCTCATTTTTCGGACGCGCAGGCACCTTGAAATGAAAGGTCAAATCACCACTGGCCAGTATGTCCAGCCCCGCAGGCACCTTGTCAATCTGGCGTTGCAGTACCCAACCCACCCACACCCCTATAAACACCGTCAACAACACACCAACCCCCGTCCAAACCATGCTGTTCCACTGGGTCCGGGAAACCTTGGTCTCGGTGGCAATCACCTGCTCATTCGTTTTCTGGTCCATCTTCTCCATCTGCTGGCCTACATCGCCAGTAATTTTTTGCGCCGTCCGCTCCATGGTGGCCACGCTCCGTACCACCTGAGCATTTTTTTCAACCATGGCGGCCAGGGTCTGCTCATAGGCCATGACATCCAGTGAATGTCCTGTTTTGGAAACAGATTCACTCGCATCCCGTGCCAATCGATCCAGGATCACCTGCAAACTGTGCAGACGCTCCTCATCCGGGTTGCTCAGATATTCCGTCTCGGCCAAAATAAATTCGTTCAGCACCGATTCCAGGGTTCTGTTCTCAAACTCATAAATCTGGATCTCAAGCGATTCCCGATTTTTGGCCAACGTCAACCGCAACGCCCCCTTCTGCGCCACGGCATCGGCCAACTGATCAAAGGCGGTGGCATAGGCCCGAATGTCGGCCCGAATGGCATCCGCAGAACCATTGCCAATCCCATCCACCTGGGTAAACAGATCGGCAATGAGGGCTTGCATCGCTTTGACCCCCTCCACCTGCAAAGAGGACTGCACCGTCAAGCGAATATTTTCCGCCTGAGCCACCTCCAATGAAAGGCGACGCCAGCCATCTTTGTGATGAAACCCCTGATACAAATCCCGATTGATCTGCTGAATGGCACTGAGCGAAAAATGGTTGAGCAGAATGACTGCCAAAAAGATGGTCAGAGAGACCCCGGATGTCAAGCGCATCCAGGTGGCGACGGAAAACCGGGCAAACAGTGCGGAACGATCCTGTACAGCCCATTGAAAAAATGAATGTGTCATAAGGGAAAAACTCCTGTATCAGGATGACCGCATCTGTTTGAGCCTGAAATGACAAAAATGAACCAACTCATCCGCAGAAAGGGAGAGTGGCAAAAAGGTGAGACCATGCTCCGACCACCCCCCGGCCTGCCCCAACTGGTAGATCACCACCTGATATTCCCGGCTGGCCATTTCGATCTCACCCAACAGTTCATAGGTTTGTGCCAAATAAAAATGGGGCAGCCAACAGGAGGGACGTAAAAACACGGCGGCTTTTAAATGGGCCATTTGCGTCGTCGGCTCAACCCCCTCCCGACGCAAAGCAATGGAGAGCAATACCAACGCCTCAAAATGGAGCGCATCCCGCGCCAACAACCTGCGACACAGTGCCTTGGCCATATCCAGCCCCATCTTCTCCTCCCCGACGGCCAACAAAACGGCAGCCTTCAAGACCGTTGCCTGGGGATGATCAGGCTCCTCCTGCAGACACAGATCCAACTGGGACAGGAGCTTTTTGTATCGCTTTTCATGGGCCAACCGCACCCATTTGGCCAGTCGCTTTTTGGACTTTTCTCTCTCCACACCCTCCTCAACCGACCGTTCCAGCCCGCTGGCAAGGGGTGCAATGGCGGCCACCGGCCGCGCCCGTTCCGCTGCCCTGTCGCCTTCTCCCCCCTTGACCGACGGCCCGACCACACCCGCCACAACCGTCTGCCCTTTGCCTTTTGCAGCTGTTGGCAGTGGAACCCGGAGGCCATAGGGATCCTGCTTGCGAAAGAAAAAACGTCCCTGCCGATCTTCCAACTGGACGGTAGGGGGCCTGACATCCACTTGATTATGAAAAAAAATCTCTGCCGGGCTGAAAAACAGACACCCACCCGGGGAGAGATGTGCAACCAGCCGGGAAAAAATATTTTTTTTGATTTTTTCGTCAAAATAGATGGAAACATTGCGATAAAAAATAAAATCCGCCCCATGCATGCAGAGCGGATAGGGGTCAGACATCAAGTTCAAGGTAAAGAAAGAGACCTTTTCCCGCACCTGAGGCATCAATTGTGCTTTGCCAGCAGACTCCTGGACAAAATAGCGGCCCCGCATGCCGGCATCAAAATTGCGGAAGGCGTTTTCCCCATAACAACCCGCCCGGGCGATGGACAACGCCTGGGTATCCACATCCCCGCCGTAAACTTGAAAAGGAATGCCATGACCATGACGCTCCAGCAGTGCCATGGTGATGGAATAGGGCTCCTCTCCACTGGAACAGCCGGCACTGATAATGGAAACAGGACGATGCCCCTGCCCCTTCTGGTAGAGCGCGTGAAAAAATTCCGGCAACAAAAACTCGGCAAACAGGCTCAACTCCTCATTGCCCCGGAAAAAATAGGTCTCATTGACCGTCAACAGGGAGATCAACGCCTCAAATTCCCCTGGTTCCTGCTCCAAATACTGCCTGTACGCTCCAAGGGTGGTGACACCCAGAAGGCGCATCCGGTCTTCCACCCCTTCCAGCAATTTACTGATCCGGTTCCGATCAAAAGAGAGGCCGCTCCGATCCTGCACCAGGGCGTGCCACTCCGCCACCCTCTCCGGGGGCCACACATCCATGGAAGGGGAGCGGGTGGAGTACATGCCTTTATCCCCATTGGCTCAAATAGTGTGTACACTCGTCGGCCGCCATTCCGTCGCTGAAACAGGGGCCCTGCAATTCGTCACACCCGGCCGCCCTGAAAAAATCGGCCATTGGTTTATCCCTGGTCCCAGCCACCACGGTCCATTCCAACCTTTTGGCCAATGCAATCATCCCCTGCAACAGTGCAACCCGGCTCGGTTCCGGGGAGCCATCAGGCAACAATTTTTCGTCCAGCTTGATGGCGCAAATGGAGATTGCCTGCAAAAAGGCTGGTGAAAAGGGGGCCGAACCTATATCCCGAATGGCCAGATTGACCCCGACAACCCGCAACGCCTGCAGCAGAGGACGGGTCTTGTCCCATTGACTCATCAACTCTGTCCCGCTGACCTCCAACACCAGTTGGGCCGGGGGCAGTTCCACCGCTGCCAAAACCGCCTCCACCATGGCAACCAGCGTCTTTCCCTGCTGCAACTGCCGCGCCGAAATGGGTAATGTCAGATTGCGCAAGGGAAAACCCGCTGCCAGCCAGCTTTTGTACTGTCGGCAGGCGGTCTCCAACATCCACAACCCCAGAGGAACCACCAGATCGGTCTGTTCCAGGTGCGGGCCAAACCGTTGCGGCAGCACCAAACCCTCACCAGGGCGGTGCCAACACAGTTGCACCTCCACCCCTACCGGGCGGTGGGCAACGGCACCCATCCTGGGCTGATAATGGAGTACAAACTCCCGATTGTCCCAGGCCCGTACCAGGGCACGCTCCATCAGCAACCGCTCCTCGGCGGCCTCGTTCATGGCCGGGGTAAAAAAGCGGAAGGTGCTGCGCCCGGCCTCTTTGGCCTGGTACATGGCGGCATCCGCATTCTTAAGCAACAGGTCCATCTCGTCGGCATCGTGGGGAAAAAAGGTGATCCCCAACGAACCGGAAACAGAGGCTTCTCCCTGTGGCAGAAAAAAGGGCTTGTTCAACTCTTCCAGGATGCGCCGCGCCACATATTCCACATAGAAGGCATGGGTCAACCAGGGCAGAATGACGGTAAATTCGTCCCCTCCCAGGCGGGCCAACAGATCGGTATTACGCAGACAGCCCGCGATGCGGCGGGAGGCCTCTTGCAGCAGGCGGTCCCCGGCCTCATGGCCCAAGGTGTCATTCACCTGTTTGAAACGGTCCAGATCGATAAATATCAGCACCAGATCCTTGTCGGTGCGTCGCGCCGCGCTGATCGCCTGGGTCAACCGATCGTAGAAGAGGGCGCGGTTGGCAAAGCCGGTCAACGGGTCATACTCCGCCTTTTGTTTGAGGGCCTCTTCCAGACGCTGCCGCTCCATCACACTGGCCAGGGTCGAGGCCACTGTCTGCAAAAAGGTGATTCCCTCTGTTTCTGGCTGGTATCCAGGTGCGGTATAGAGTTTCACCACCCCAATGGTCCGGTGGTGCAGGCGGATCGGCAGGATATAACGCCCACAATCCACAATACCCGTGCAGCGTTGTCCCGCCTCCAAGGCATCCGGGGCCACAAAAAAGACTTCACCACTCCCCATTGCCCGACCACACAAGGCTTGTTGAAAAATCCGGGCTGGGATACGGGCGCAACTGGCCTGCTGCGCCTTGGACAACCCCTGATTGGCCTTGAGTACCAGATCGCCGGTCGACTCCTCCACCAGAAAGAGAGCCCCCCGATCTTGCAATGCAAACCAGGGTACGGCGATAATGGTGTCCAGCATCGCTGCCAGTTGCTGCTCCAGTGCCTGACCGGTCATCGACAATTCCAGCAGTCGGTTGATGGCGGTCCTGGAGTGATAGTCCCGTTGAATTTGTGCCTCATGCTGCTGGCGACGGCAAAGTTCGGCCTCCAGCTCCTGGTTGGCCTTCTGTACCGCCTCCAGCAACAGCCGGTTTTCCCGCTCCATGGCACGTTTGTCCAACAATTTTTTGACGGCAAACAGCACCGTCTCTTCAATATTTTCATCTTTCAGCAGATAGTCATCAGCCCCATCGTGCATCACCCCGATGGTGGTGCGGACATCATCGTTACCGGAAAGCACAATGATGGCAACCCTGCAACCCTCGCGCCGCAGGGTTTGCACCAGTTCGCGACCACCCATCCCCGGCATATTGAGATCGGTGATCAGAATATCCAACCCTTCGGGGTCCGCTCTCACCTGCTCCAATGCCAGCAGGCCATCCTGGGCCTCCAACACCTGATAGTTTTCCTCTGCCAGGGCACTCTTCAGCAACAGACGGGCAAACCCCTCATCATCGACAATCATGACGCGGGCTTTTTCACGGCTATCCGCCGACAATGGGGCTGTTGGGGATGTCACAGTGCTCCCCCTGCCATTGCCCTGGGCTGAATATGCATCAACGGTTTCATCTGCTACGCTCCCCTCCAACAAGGCGATCGGCAATCAAACAGGCAAAAAGACCCCCCCCCATTCTCCCAGTTTAGCAAACCCATTATACGGATGCTAACAAAAAACTGGTCATGGTAACAGTTCAGAGACAAATTGGCTATGATGTAAGATATAATGGCTGACAGTATGCACCGCTGTAACAAAATCTCTTTATCTTTGCCCGGCTCACAAAAACAGGTTACAATTCCCCGCTGTTTGTCTGGGAGGACCAAAACCCGGAAAACCAACAGAAACACAAATAAATACCTTTATTTGGCTCACGGCCATCGCCTCTCGCACACCAGAAAATCATGAACCCGATCAAAGTCCTCATTGTCGATGACAGTGCCGTGGTCCGACTGGGCCTTCGCAAAATGTTACAAACGGACCCTGGGATTGTTGTGGTGGGTGAGGCGGTCAATGGTGTAGAGGCGATTGCTCAACAGGGACTGCTCGCGCCAGACATTATCACCATGGATGTCAACATGCCGGGCATGAGCGGGTTGGAGACCACGGCGCGTATCATGTCCAGTTGTCCGGTCCCCATTTTGATCGTCACCGACCTGGATACCGCTGATCTTGCCTTTGATGCCATCTCGCATGGAGCCTTGGATCTGCTGGGCAAGGTGGAAATCAACCTGGATAATGCGAGGGCGTTCACTCATAAAATTAAATTATTATCTCAAATCCAAGTCATCAAGCATATTCCAAGCCAACATTCATGGGGTCAGTTGCCCACCCCCTCCAATCCGATTACCGGAGGACATGCGTTGGAGTGGATTGTGGCGGTGGCCTCTTCTTTGGGGGGACCGAAGGCGTTGATCACCTTGTTGAACAGTCTGGGTCCGGACTGGCGTACTCCGATAGTCATTGCGCAACACATTCATGCGGATTTTGTCAGCAAGCTGGTCTCCTGGCTGGACAGTGTGACGCCGCTTGCGGTCTGTCTGGCCGAGGAGGGTCAGTCGTTGCGCCCTGGTTATGTCTATTTTTCCCCTGCTGATCGCAATCTGGAGATCTCCCCGGAGGGTTGCACCCGTCTGGTCGAGCAGGATCCAAAGGAAATTTATCATCCTTCCTGCAATGTTCTGCTCTCTTCCGTGGTGCAGCGTCATGGGGCAAAAAGCATTGGCGTCATTTTGACCGGCATGGGGGATGATGGGGTGCAGGGGGCGCAAGCCATCCGGGCGGCCGGGGGGCATATTATCGCCCAGGATGAGGAGACCTGTGCGGTATATGGCATGCCTCGGGCCGCCTTGCAGGCTGGCTGTGTGCACGAGATGGTACCCATCCAGGAGGTGGGAAAAAGCATCCGCGCCCTGGTTGACCGGCGAACTGGTCGGCGTGCCAGTGTGGTCTGACAGCCTTGTTAAATCTTTTAAAACCATTGCAGGTGCAGGGGTCCGGGGAGCGTCACGCTCCCCGGTGGGGTGCAGGGGCTCACACCCATGCTTTTTCTGATCTTTTAAAACGATTGCAGGGGTCCGGGGTCCGTCACGCTCCCCGGTGGGGTGCAGGGGCTCACACCCATGCTTTTTCTGATCTTTTAAAACGATTGCAGGGGTCCGGGGAGCGTCACGCTCCCCGGTGGGGTGCAGGGGCAAAGCCCCTGCATGTAACGGGCGCGCTTTCCCAAAAGCCCATTTGCGCAGCAAA
>PEAG01000120.1 GCA_002753505.1 Magnetococcales bacterium HCHbin5
GACACGCTCAAGTTTGTAGAAACACTCAAAGCGTCTGGTTTCGACGAGCCGCAAGCAAAGGGGATGGCCGCTGCCATCCAGGAGGTGCAGAATTCCAACATGGACACTTTGGCCACAAAAGGAGATCTGCGGGAGATGGAGCTCCGGCTCACCGGCCAGTTGACGCTGGTCAAGTGGATGCTGGCCTTGGTGGTAGCCGCCACTGTTCTCCCAGCTTTGAAAACGCTACTGGGGTGAGTCGGCGGGTAAGTCTTGGGGTCCGGGGTAACGGACGGGGTAACATTTTGGGTTGCGTCCACGGCTTTCGTCTCCTTTTGAGGGAGAGGGGTTGATTGGCCGGGTGCTCAAAACCGACTCTGTAATAAGGATTATTTGGAAACGGTTAAATTTATTAAAAATCTTGGGTTAAGAGTAGAGGTAGTCAGTTGGAAGGATTCCTTGTCGCCGGAATTATCTGCAGAGTCATCTGTGCAGGCATTGTACATCGATGACTTAAGAAGTTCTATCCAGAAGGGTGGTAGTCCTTGGGAACCGATTCCCAGCTCGTTGGCCAAACGAGAGACGGTTGAGTAGTGTAGTCAGCGAGAGGGTGGTACTCCGGCGGTGAGAGAATGTGGCCTCCACCGATGGGCTCCGTTCCCCAGTGCGATCGTCTGATGAGGGGTGTTTGATTGCTGGTTGAACAGGCAGGCGTTGTTCCCCGTCGCGTTGGCCGGACGAGATGCGTTTGAGTCGCTGGCAGTGAGACAGACATCGCTCACGGTCGCGTCACCCCTGATGGATATCGTCCAGTTCCTGACTGTCCACCAACTGTTTGGCCCCCTGGATCATGTCATCCACCTTGTGTACGGCATCCATGGCATCTTCTGGCTGAATATGATGTTTGAGCAAAACATTTTTTTCTCGCAGCACGAATGCCACAACAGACTTCCTGCGTCATGACCCCACTGGGCAACCCAGGGTCTCAATTGTTACCCCGGTGTTACCCCAAACAAAAACGGCCACCGTGAGAGTGACCGTAACCACTTGAAAACATTGGAGCCGACGCGGGGAATCGAACCCCGAACCTACGGATTACAAATCCGTTGCTCTGCCAATTGAGCTACGTCGGCCAGTAAAAAAATTCAGCGGACAGCGAGCGGAAGGTATAAAATTTTTGCGCGCTTGTCAACATTTCCCGGCGGTCCTATCCACAACCGACAGCCCCGGCCGCCTTTTCGGGGCGCAACTGCGCCAACAGTTGCTCCAGAGCACGCAACCGTACCTCCACCTCGTCCCACAAGCGGTTTTTGATGTTTAACGTGTTGGTCTGATGGTTAAAAATGACAGAACCACCCCCATTTTTGATCAACTCGATGATCGCCGCCGGATTGACCGATGGGGTTGGATGAAACTGGATCGATGCCCCCTTCGGTCCCGCTTCCAACTTGAGAATCTTGAGCTGACGACAACACCGCTTGATGCCGACCAGACGCAACAAGTTGTCTATCGACTCCGGTAACGGCCCAAAACGATCCAACAACTCCGCCCGCATCTCCCCAATCTCCTCCGGGTTGACCAACTCGGCAATCCGCTTGTACAACGTCAACCGCTGGTGAATGTCCGGGACAAAAGTGTGGGGAATGTGGGTGGAAATGTGCAAGCTGATGGTTGGCAAAATCTCTTCGGGCTCCGCCGCAACCGCAATCTGTTGCGGCGTGCGGGCGGCCAAACCCTGGATGGCGTCCCGCAACATCTGATTGTACAACTCAAACCCAACCTCTCGTATCTGACCGGACTGCTCATCCCCCAGAATATTGCCCGCACCGCGAATCTCCAAATCATGGGTGGCCAGGCTGAAACCCGCCCCCAAATCCCCCAGGGTCTCCAACGCATCCAACCGCTTGCGCGCATCTTCCGTCAAATTGTGGGGCGGGGGAACCAGCAAATAGGCGTACGCCCGGTGTTTGGAACGCCCAACCCGACCCCGCAACTGATGCAACTGCGCCAAACCAAATTTGTCCGCCCGATGAATGATGATGGTGTTGGCCGAGGGAATGTCCACCCCGTTCTCAATGATGGTCGTACACAACAGGACGTTAAACTCCTGCTGATAAAAGGAGAACATAATCCGTTCCAACTGCCCCTCCCGCATCTGACCATGGGCAACCCCCACCTTGGCCTCCGGGACCAACTCCGTCAGTTGCGCCGCAAACTTTTCTATGTCCTGCACCCGGTTGTATAAATAATAAACCTGACCGCCCCGATAAATTTCCCGCAAAATCGCCTCCCGTACCTGGGTGCGATCATACTGGGTGATCAAGGTCCGAATGGCCAGCCGATCCAACGGCGGCGTGGCAATAATGGAAATATCCCGAACCCCCGCCATGGCCATGTGCAACGTGCGGGGAATCGGCGTCGCCGTCAACGTCAAAATATCCACCGTCGCCCGGAACGACTTGAGCTTCTCCTTGTGGGTGACACCAAAACGCTGCTCCTCATCCACCACCAACAGCCCGAGATCCTTGAAAACCACATCACTCTGCAACAATCGATGGGTGCCAATCGCAATATCAGAGCCGCCACTCTCCATGTTGCGAATGGCCTGCTTCTGCTCGGCCGGGCTGCGAAACCGCGACAACAACTCAACCCGAACAGGGTAGGGGGCCAGACGACGGGAAAAGGTCTCAAAATGTTGCTGGGCCAGAATCGTCGTCGGGGCCAGAACCGCCACCTGCTTGCCATCCATGACCGCCCGAAACGCAGCCCGCAAGGCAACCTCCGTCTTGCCAAAACCTACATCCCCGCAAACCAGCCGGTCCATGGGTCTGCTGGAGGCCATGTCGGCCAATACCGCTTCAATGGCCTGCGCCTGATCCGCCGTCTCCTCGAACGGAAAGGTGGCGGCAAACTCCTGATACAGCGGATCCATGCCAGAAAAGGCAAACCCCTGCTGCGCCTCCCGCAACGCCTGAAGTTGGACCAGCTCCCTGGCCATCTCCAGAATTTTCTTTTTGGTCCGCTCCTTGGTCTTTTCCCACTTGACCCCACCCAGTTTGTCCAGGCTGATCTCATCGCCGCCAGAATATTTGCTGACCCGGTCCAGACTCTCCACCGGGACATACAATTTGTCCTCATCCAGATAGGAGATCAGCAAAAATTCATTCTTGATGCTGCCCACATCCAACGAGTGCAACCCCCCAAACCGACCAATACCATGGTCGGTATGCACCACCAGATCCCCCTCCTTGAGGTCGGAAAAACTGGCCAGCAACTGCTCCAAATAACGCTGATCCCGCTGCCGGCGACGGGTGCGACGGCCAAATATGGACTCCTCCGGGATCAACAAAATACCAATGCGACCATGGGAAAAGCCCTGCTCAACATCCCCCAGCAGCAGCCCGATGGAGCCGGGCGGTGCAGACAGCATACCCTCCCAATGGGGAGCGATTTTGGTGACTATTTTGTGATCATCCAACAGTTCGCGCAACCGCTCCCGCTGCCCCATGGTGCGCACCGAAAGCACAATGCGAAAACCATTTTTCTGGGCGGCCCTGATATAACGGGCCACATGCTCCAGAATACTCTCCTTGCCCCCATCCCCGCTGACCACCGGCCCAGAACCCACAGCCAACTCTTTGCCCGCATGGTCGGCTGCAGCCGATCGGGCCAGCGCGCAAAAATCGGGCACCGGATCAAATCCCAGCGAAGTCGCCCCCTTTTCCTGCCCGGGACGACTTTCCAGTACCATAAAAGCCCCCATCGCCGCCCGACCCTGGGACGGCGTCAGATACAACGCCGTGGGAGCAAGATGACGCAGCGGAGGCTGATTTTCACTGACCATCCGATGCCGTTCTTCTATCTCCCCATAAAACTGCTCCATGGCGGCCTGGGCGCAGGATTCCAATAAAAATAGCGAACCCGTGGGCAAATAATCAAAAAAGGTCTCAGCCGGTTCATAAAAGAGGGGCAGCAGATGCTCCATCCCCTGCACCTTGACCCCCTTGGAAATACTGCGATAGATCGGATCTTCCGTCGTATTGCCGCCAAAGGTTTCACGGAATTGGGTCCGAAACGCGCGGATGGTCTCTTCGTGCAGAATGACCTCACTGGTGGGCAGTGCCTGCACTCCGGGAATCGCATCGGTGGAACGCTGGGTCACCGGATCAAATTGCCGCAGGGTCTCAACCTCATCCCCAAACAGCTCGATCCGCACAGGGGTCTCATGCCCCGGCGGAAAAAAATCAATAATGCCGCCCCGGATGGCAAACTCACCGGATTCGACAACCTGAGAGGCGTGGCGATAGCCGGAGAGGGTTAAAAATTCCCGCATGGCGGCCAGATTCAACTGGTCCCCCTTTTTGATGGCCAGCCCCTGTTGCGCCAGCCATCTCCTGGGCATCACCCGCTGCATCAGGGCCGCCGCCGTGGTGACAATCACCGCACGGGTATCCCCCGCCTCGTTGCCCGCCAGAATCGGACCGCTACCCGACATCTGGGTCAACCGGAACAGGGTGGCAATTCGCTCCCCGACCAGCGGGCCAAAGGGAGAAAGAGGCTCAAACGGCAACGTCTCCCAGGCCGGAAACCCCAACAGCGGCAGTGGCTCCTTGAAGCTCTCCGAAAAAAACAGCAACTCCCGATAGAGGGCATCGGCACGGGCCGAACTGCCCGTGACCAACACCAGAGGACGTTCCCACTCCCGGGCCAGGGTGGTGGCCAACCAGGAAAATGAGCCGCCCGGCAAATCACTCAAAACGGGAAATGACAGATCACGGTTTTGTAACAGGGGTTGGATCAGTGTCAACAGCGGATGAGAAAAAGCGTGTGAAGCCATGTACATGTACCAATTAATTTGTTTGATTGCGCGGCACCTGCAGGCCCCCGCAACGGCGGCGGATCACGCTTCGCTTGGGTCGATGCGGACCAGACGAAAACCATAATCATAGCCCCGATAATCCGAACGTCCCCAGTCCCGAAAAGTGGCACGCAGATATTGGGGTTGATCGCTCCAGGAACCCCCACGCAACACATGGTCCCCACTGGCGTCGTTCTGACGGAGTGGATTGCGGGTGCGCGGCCCTGCTTTGGCGTAGGCCATGTCATCAAACCAATCTTCACACCACTCCCAGACATTGCCGCTCATGTCGTGCAACCCCAGGCCATTGGCGGCCTTCTGACCGACGGGATGGCTGGTTTCATTGCTGTTGTCGGAATACCAGGCCACCGAATCCGGTTCGTTGCTGCCGGAATAGCGTTCTGTCTGACCGCCGGAACGACAGCCATATTCCCATTCGGCTTCGGTTGGCAACCGAAACCGGTCGGAACCCATACTGTTTATTTTGGCGATAAACTGTTGCACATCGTCCCAGGAGACCTGCTCCACCGGATAGTCAGCACCTGCGCGAAAATAGGCCGGATTGTTGCCCATGACCTGTTGCCATACCCCCTGGGTGACCGGATATTTACCCAACCAGTAGGCATCCAACGTCACCGCATGCACCGGTTGTTCGTCCCGACTCCCCTCATCAAACTGGTCACCCATCAAAAAGGTGCCCGCAGGGATTCGGTGAAAAACCATTCCGGTGACGGGATCGGTCCAGACTTTTTCGGTGGGGGGGGGATCCGGGTGGATCGGAAAACCGGTGTCCATCGGAATTTTGCTGTTTTTTTCAACGGCTACCGTCGGCATCGGCAGTTCAAGGCCCAGGCCGATGGACCAGCTTTCCACACACCAGCGGGCGGCCTGGGGGGCAATGTGGGCCTCTTCCAGCCGCAGGATCAACCGCTGAATCGTGCCGGATATGGGCAGGTTGCGATTCAGATCATCCAACAGCTGTACGGGAATGCCGGCCTTCAACCCTTGCATCAGCAGGTGCAGATCGCTGCCACTGCGTCCCTGGCTGCTGTCCCGCAACAACCCTTCTAATCGTCGGGGTTCTTGTAACAGGCCCCGCCCATGTTCCATGAGTAACTCTGTCAGTCGAAGGCGGAGTGTGTCGTCAAACGCTGCCATCTGCAACCCTTTTGTTTTGGCAAAAACAATTTATAAGATATAGGAAACGCATTATTTTCCAACGCAATCAGGCGACAATTTCACCGGAAAAGCCGTCAAAGTCAAGTTTTATTCCGATGGTCAGGGGGGCAGCCCGTTCCGGTTCGACCATTTTTCGGCTGCCATCGGGAAAGGTGGCGCGCCAGGGGGTCTGGGTCAGGTTGCGAATACCCCATATCTGCGGGTTGGTCGGGTGCTGCATGACCTCGCCGAAAAGGCGTGCTTTTTCCTCCTCTTCGGGATTGGTAAACAGGGTTGACAATTTTTTACCCAACAGCAGGGAAAAATGATAGGTACCCCGTGTGGGGTGCTTGATCACTAGGCGAGGTGGCAAGGCGGATTGGTTGTCGGACAACAGTTCGGTGTGGCAGTGCCAACAGGGGCAGGAGGTCAGGTCCATGGTCCATAAATTTTCTGCCCCGCAGTGTGGGCAGTAGAGCATGCCATCCAACAGTCTTAAAAAGGCCCGTTGCCACTCTCCCTCTGTGACCCGCTGATCCGGGTTGTGCAATCCGACGGTGAAGGCTTTGATAAAGAGATCTTTGATGATTTTTGGGCACTGTTCCCACCGTTTGCGGGCGGTGTTGTAATCGGGGTCGTCCGGCAGGCGATTGCTGTCATCTTCGGGGTCAAAGACAAACAGGGGCTCTTCGCCATAAATCCGCACTTTGGCCGGCAGATCCCAGGAGCGCACACAAAACTCTTTCAAGCCGTGCATGGGATGGTGCCAAATCCACAGTTCGAACAGCAGGACCGACAGGGCGTGCAGATCGCTTTTGGTGGAGGGTTCGGCCCGATTGAGTATCAGTTCCGGTGGCATGTTTTCCATGGTACCCATCACCTGGCAAGATGATTGGCCTTCAATGCCGACGTTGTCGTTATCGCAGATAAAAATATCCCCGTTGAGGGGGTTGAACAGCAGGTTGCGGCGGGAGATGTCCCGGTAGCAGTAGCCTTCCATGTGGAGTCGTTTGTAGCTGCTGGCGGCCAGGAAGGAGATGCGGCACATGGTGCCGTAGCTGGGGGCGGGTTTGCGGTGGGCCTGGATCTCTCCCAGGGAGGCAAACTGTTTGGTATCCATCAGTTGCATCAGGTAGCCAAAGCGGCCGGAGCGGGCATCTTCCACCAGATCGATCGGCCACAAAAAGCGGCTGCCCGCCTCTCCTCGGGGGCGGCCATGTTTGACCAGGGCGGCAATGGCCCTTTTTTGATCCGGGGTGGCTTGGGAGGGATTATACCATTTGAGGGCGTAGGTGCGGTTGGCCTCTACGGCCCGAAACACCTCTCCCTGGCCTCCTTCACCCAACTTTTCCTGTACCTGGATGGTCAGTTTCCGTTCAGATGAGACCAGGGTTTGTCCCTTGACGATGGACATGAGTCAATCTCCTGCTGTATGGCTTGGTTTTTTTTAAAAACGATTGCAGGGGGCTGGGGAGCGTCACGCTCCCCAGTGGGGTGCAGGGGCAAAGCCCCATATACGCTAACATGATGACCGCACCCATGCTTTTTCTAATCTTTTAAAACAATTGCAGGGGCCTGGGGACCGTCACGGTCCCCAGTGGGGTGCAGGGGCAAAGCCCCTGCATGTAACGGGCGCGCTTTCCCAAAAGCCCATTTGCGCAGCAAATGGGCGCAGCGCGCCCAAAACGCCCCGCAGGGGCACTCCTGGAGGGCGGCAGCCCGACCGAGAGCGGGCAA
>PEAG01000121.1 GCA_002753505.1 Magnetococcales bacterium HCHbin5
TGTGCGCATGCTGACGAAAGAAGATGGTCGGAGAGCCGTGTACGGGAAAACCGTACGCACGGTTCGATGAGGGGGTACTGGAAACGGGGCGAAAGCCACCGCGCCTGCACTCTACTCTACCAAAGCCCCTGCATGTACGGCGCGTTTTCCCAAAGCAAATTTTCGCAGAAAATTTGCGCAACGCGCCCAAAACCGCCCCGCAGGGGCGACCTTGGGAGGGCGGCAGCCCGACTCGCACGGTTATGTTATTGAAAAGGCTTGGATAAGAAACCAGAGTTTTCGGATATTCAGACATGTTACGGAAAACGTTTGGGTGTTATGGAAAACGTTTGGACGTTACGAAAAACGTTTGGATCAGAAACCAGAATTTTTGGGTGTTCAGATTTTTGTTTGCCGGGGCCGGGAATGGGGAACAGAACGGTTTTTTTTCCAAGCCATTCCGAACTTGGCCAGCGTTCGGTCGGGCTGCCGCCCTCCAGGAGTGCCCCTGCGGGGCGTTTTGGGCGCGCTGCGCCCATTTGCTGCGCAAATGGGCTTCTGTGAAAGCGCGCCCGTTACATGCAGGGGCTTTGCCCCTGCACCCCACCGGGGACCGTGACGGTCCCCGGACCCCTGCAATTGTTTTAAAAGATTAACAAGGGGAGCGTGACGGTCCCCGGACCCCTGCAATTGTTTTAAAAGATTAACAAGGGGAGCGTGACGGTCCCCCCCCCTGCAACAGTTTTGAAGATTAAACACTACCCCCGCGTCAGGATATTCCCATGAAACCATTACTGGATCTCTGGCCCGTCATCCTCTTTTTCGCCGTCTACCAGTGGTACAGCATCTACGTGGCCACCGCAGCCCTGATGGGCGCAGTGGTACTTCACTCGACCCTGGTATGGTGGCGAGAACGAAAACTCTCCCCCTCCCAACTGCTCACCCTGGGACTGGTGCTGCCCTTCGGCGGCGCAACCCTGCTGCTGCACGACCCGCGCTTTATCCAGTGGAAACCAACCCTGCTGCAATGGCTGATGGCACTCGCCTTCGCGGGCAGCCACTTTATTGGCCAAAAACCGCTGATCCGCCGCCTGCTGGACCAGCAAGTGACACTGCCACCCACCATCTGGAACCGCCTGAGCCTCGCCTGGATCGGCTTTTTCCTGCTCTCCGGCGCAGCCAACCTGTTCGTGGCCTACCACTTCGACGAAGCAACCTGGGTCTCCTTCAAACTGTTCGGCCTGCTGGGCATGACCCTCCTCTTCCTGCTCCTGCAAGGGGTCTGGTTGGCACGCTACCTGCCCGCAGACGAGACGGCTGAATAGTGAGAGTGAGCCAACACGACCCCCTCTTCCTGGGATGGCAACTGCAAATCCACACTCAACGCCATCTCAGTGCCCGTACCGTCTGAACGTACCACCCGAAGCGTGCCCGACATCAACCGCACCAGCTTTTGACAGATAGCCAACCCTAAACCAAACCCATCATGCCTGCGGGTCATCGGTCCCTCAACCTGGGTGAATTGCTGGAAAATGGCAGAAAGCTTGTCCTCAGGAATGCCGCAACCCGTATCCAGGATGGTAAAATGCAGCCGTACCTTGCCCGGTACCAACAACGGCTCGGCCGCAATGCGCAACAAAACAGAACCCTTCGCCGTAAACTTGACCCCGTTCCCCAACAGATGACGCAATACCTGCCCCAGACGGCGATGATCCCCTACCACATGGGCCGGGGTGGATGGCTGCAACTCACATTGCAATGCCAACCCCTTCTGCTCGGCCTCCTTGCGCAACGCAGCCAACACCTCCTGTACCGTGGCGGCCAGATCAAATACTGAATGCTCCAGCGTGAAAGTGGTCGGATCAAGCCGAACAAAATCGATAATATCCATGATGTTGGAGAGCAAATGCATCCCGGAATCACGAATAAACTGGGCAAACGAACGATGATCCTCCCTCAACGCGGGATCAGACAACAGACAATCGGCAAAACCAATGACATGATTGAGAGGAGTGCGCATTTCATGGCTGACCACCGCCAGAAAATCGCTCTTGGCCTGGTTGGCAGACTCCAACTGCTGTTTGGCCTGTTCCAACTCCCGCGTGCGCTCCTGCACCAACCGCTCCAGATGATCCCGGTGCCTTTTCAACTCCAACTGGGTGGCAATGCGGGCGCGCAATAATTGCGGGTTGGGTGGTTTGTGAATATAGTCCACCGCACCCAGGGCAAACCCTTCCGCTTCATCGTCGATATGTTGCTTTCCGGTCAGAAAAATAATGGGAATGGCACGGGTCGCCGGATTGGCCTTCAATTGGCGGCAAACCTCATAGCCGCTCATCTCAGGCATCAGCACATCCAACAAAATCAGATCGACTCCCCCCATTTCCGCAATCTGTAACGCCAGCGCGCCATGAATGGCCACCTTGACCGTATACTCTTTTTTCAGAGTGATCACCAGCAGCTCAACCAGCTCCGCCTGGTCATCCACCACCAGAATGGTGTGTCGTCCCATGAGTCTTCCCCTATTTGGCCTTTTTACTGAACAAGGGATCCGCCGGATCCCGTTCGTGCAACCGCTGCCACTCTGCCTTGGCCTCTTGCAACACCCCCATCTTTTCCAACAGCAACGCATACAGCACATGATCACTGATAGGGGCTTTGGCCGCAGGCCGCCACTGCTGCAACTCCGCTCGCTCCGCCGGGCTCAACACCACAAAGGACCAGGGTATCGACTGAGCCGCCTCTCCCTCTTTGCCCGCCACAACCTGCCAATAATAGTGGCCTCCCGGTTGCAACGTCACCGCGGCAGGCAACCGGAACGGTGTGCCGGCCACCGGGGTATCCAACACAATCTCCCCGGCATCGCCCTTGATGATCAGCCGGTAATCGCTCAGATCCTCGCGGGGATGCCAAACAAATTCCGGTCGCTCGGCCAGCAACCGCTCCTTGTCCACCGGTGAGAGCAGCACAATACCCCCGACCTTTTTGTTCAGATCCCGGATGCCGACCACCACCTCTGGCAAATTAAAATTTTTGCGCTCCTTGCCCAACGTCGCCAGCAGCCCCACCGCTTGGTCCTGGTTTGCCAACGGTTTTGCCACCCCTTTTTTCAGCTTGAAGCCTGCAGCCTCCACCACAGCCATATTGGGGCCACGGATCAAAAATCGCTTGAAGCTTTCCAGATGCATCAGGGTGACTGCCCCGCCAGCGGGAATGGTGACCCGGTCGCCCACCGACAGATGGTTGGTGCGCAGCAGGGGGGACTCATCCTCAAACCCATTCAACTCGCTGATCAGCATCACCTCACCCTGAACATCCAATGTCACCGCCACCCGTTCTCGTTCTCCGGCATGAACCCCCGGCGGACAAGCGACCGACAACAACAGACAGAGAATAAACCAGCGAAATTTCATAGGAATAGACCTTGCGATACCCGGAATTAGCGTTTTGAAACATCAAAATTGCTGCCACGGGAGTTTACCACCGGTGTCATGGCGGCCGTGTCATATTTCTGGTTCAGGAACGGTACATACTGCTGGATAAAATCGAGCAACTCCGTGATGGAAACACTTTTATCTTTGGGTTTGCGATCCGCCTTGCCCTTCATCCCTTCCAGCAGGGCATAGGTAAAGACGCCATGCCCCAAATCGGCCAATTCACTGGCCGACTGGGTACCCGTAGTCGCGGTGGCAATATGGATGCCAGTGGCACGGGAGAGTATAGCCATGGAGCGGCGATTGTCAAATTCGGCAAAGGCGCGCATGGCGGCTCCCGATTCGCAGGCATCGAACAGGACCGCCATTTTTTGGGCTCCAATGCGGGCCATATGCTCCTGCAACTGCTCTGAGGCGATGCCGTCCTGTTGAATGGCCTCTCCACCCAGGGCATTCAGTTCGTGGGGCGCGAAAAACCATTGATCCCCAATCGCCTTGCCGTGGCCGGCAAAGTAGAGTACCACCACATCCTGCGCCGGCACGGTATACAGGTCGGCAATGGCGGCGTTGATGGCCGCCTTGGTGGCCTTCTGATCGTACAGCTCATAGGTGATCACCTGTTTGAACAGCGCGGCATTGGAACGCATCAAAAAGGCCAGCATGCCCTTGGCATCCGGTACGGCAAAGTTAAGATTGAGGGCCGGATTGGCATAGCTGTTGACCCCTACCACCAGCAGATGCAGCCTGGGTTTACCGGATGATTGGGCCGCCGCATAGGTCAGGGCCAGATCCCTGGGTTCGCTTTCGATGCGGTCTTCGCTCAGGCTGACCACCCGGAATCGATTTTCCCCGTTCACCAGCGAGACGTTGTAGGTGATCTTTTCCACTCTGCCGCCGCCGCTGCCCTCGCCCTCTTGCAGCTGGGCTTGGCTGAGGGGGACAATTTTATCGTTGTGGTAGAGACGGGTTTCGCTGATGCCCCCCCCCTGATCCTCTGCCTCAACCTGGAGTGGCACCACCGGTTGTGCGGGGTTGACACTGGGTTCATGGATCGTGACCCTGGGGGGCAGATAAAAACCCTCGGTTACATGAGGGGTACCTGGACCGGCGGCGACAGCCTCCTGCTGCTCTGGCCGGGCCGACAACAGACGGCCCAACAAGGCCGGACGATAATATTTTTCCAGGAACCCGTCGAGGGCAAAGTGGTGCCCCTCTCCCGACCACTGGATGGCATCCAGGCGGTC
This sequence comes from Magnetococcales bacterium HCHbin5, assembly GCA_002753505.1. Lineage (GTDB taxonomy): Bacteria > Pseudomonadota > Magnetococcia > Magnetococcales > Magnetaquicoccaceae > Magnetaquicoccus. The sequence continues at coordinate 4,658 of PEAG01000121.1, forward strand.
TTCCAGATCCCCGTCCAGGGTGCCGTCAAAGCGGCCGTCGGGGGTCACCACCGCCCAGCCATCCCGCAAGGTGACCAGACGGGCCAACTCGGCCGCTTGTTCCCGCTGCCAGAAGCGCAGGGTCTGGTCGTCACCGCTGGTCAACAGCTGCCGGCCATCCGGGGAAAAGGTGATGGAGCGCAGCGTTTGCTGACCTGCTTCCAACCGTTTTTGCAGGTTGCCGCTGCCGGTGGACCACAGGTGCAGCCTTCCATCCTGGCCCACCGAGGCCAACTGATCGCCGGAGGGAGAGAAGGCCAGCCCGTAGATGGCCCCGTCATGGTCGGTCAACGACTGGGGCTGCCCGCTGGGAGACCAGAGTTGCAGCACTCCCCCCTGGTGTCCGGAGGCCAGTTGTTCCCCGTCTCCCCGCCAGGCCAGGGAGCGTACCGGTCCATCGCTTCCCGGCCAGTTTTGCAGTGGTGAGCCGCTGGCAACCTCCCAGAGCCGTACGCTGCCATCATCGCCACCGGTGGCCAGACGCTCCCCATTGGGATCCAGCACGACCGCATGGACGGCCCCCTGGCCGCTCTGGATGGTCTGTTGCAATTTTCCGCTGGGCAACTGCCACCGCTTGATCGTTGCATCTGTGCTGCTTGTGATCAGCCATTGGCCATCGGCGGTCACGGCCAAGCCGCTCACTGCCGCCCCATGGGCCCGAATGGTGCGCAGGCTCTCCCCTGAGACCAGGCTCCAGAGCCGTACGGTACCATCCTCGCCGCCGGTGGCCAGCACCCCCGACCGCTGGGCGGCCTCACGGGTGGTGGGTTGATCCGACTTGCCATACTGGGAGGCCTCCCCACCAGGGACAAAGGCCACTGCGGTCACCGCACCCTGATGCCCCCGCAGGTCCAGCTCCCGCTGCCCGGTGGTTTTGTTCCACAGTTGGGCTCCGCCGTTGCTGCTGGCACTGGCAAACCACAGCCCATCCTTGCTGAAACGGCCGTCTCGCATGCCTGCCGCATAACGGGAACGGATGCTGAAGGTGGGCCGAAAAATTTGTCGGGTGTTCATGCGCACTGCGTTGACAACACGGCTGGCTCCCATGGCACGCATGTGGGCCGGGGCTGCCTGCAGCTCTCCCCAAGGCGTGGGGCAGCACAGACCCAACAGGACCGACGGCAAAAACAGCTTGACAAACAGACGCATGACAAAACTCCCTGATAAAGGTGGCATCCTCGCTTGTTTTATAAACGTTTAACGTAACCGATGTCAACGCGAAATTTCAGCGTGGTTGAGCTGGATCCAGGGTGGCATCTTTCGGGGTGTTGCAGAAAAGATTGCTTGACCTGCACCCTATCTTTGTTGTATACATCGCCTTCACGATGTGTGTTGCTGGTAGGCAACAGGCTGTGTTGCAATTATCACACACCAGATTCGTACCGGCTCGATGGGGTGGGTGGTACCTGTTTGTGCCGGGTTTGTGGCCGTTGTGTTCGGCATGCGGGGTAGCTGCGCCGGGTATTTTATAGGCAATTGGAAGAAAAGGAAAAGAGAATGTTGTCTGGAAAATCTTTGTTGAACCATGTGGCTGGCGGTGTGCTGGCCGTTTCGTTGGTTGCGCCGGCTCTCTCCTATGGATGGACCTCGTCCTCCAGTTCCAGTTCCAGCTCCGGGGAGTGGAAGTGCGAAGGGGGGTCGCTTTTGGTAAATGTGGATGGCACTTACACAGATGGCTCCTCTGCCGTCACGGAGGAGTTGTGGAACAGTATCGGCACCGGTTACAGCTATTCCTACTTCCAGAGTGCCTATAGCGACGCGGCCAAGATACTGTGCAGCAACACGGCGGATGCCAAGACCAACCAGATGCGTGTCAGCACCACGCAGACGGTGGGGTTGATCAGTCAGCGGGCGGCGGGTACGGTGCGTGCCTTGCGGGGGCCCAGGAATACGGCCAATCTGTTGGATGGGCAGTTGACCGGGATGGCGGCTGGGGGCAGTGCTGCCAAGACGGGTTTGTGGGCCAACTTTGACCATACCCGTGCCGATGACCGTGCGGCCGGTTCTGACACCAAGTTGAACAATTTTGTCTTGGGTGGCGATCACAAATTGACGGACAAGTTGGCGGTTGGGGCCTCTGTCTCCTATCAGGATTCCACCCTTTCTGTTGCTTCGACCGATTTTGATTCCACCGCCTGGACGGTGGCTCCCTATGCGGCCTATCTGATCAACGATAACATGAGTGCCGATTTTGTGGCGGGTTATACTTGGTTGAAAAACAAGCAGCCCGGCGGCACCAGTTATGACACCAACCGCTATTTTGTCGCCTCCAACCTGAATGCCTTCACGACCAATCTGGACAAGTGGGAGGTGGGTGGTCATACCGGTTTCATGTTTGTCAAGGACAAGGTGGATGGTGTGGGTGGGGCAGAGAAGAATGACATCAGTTTCTTGCAGGCCAAGACGGGTATTGAGACCTCCTACTTTGCCACCAAGTCTGTGCAGCCTTATCTCAACATGGACTATGAGCAGGATTTGGTGTACGAGGCGGACCAAAGCACCTATGACGATACCGGTTTTGTGACGGGCATGGGGGTGCGGGTGGATATGCCGGCCAATTTGTTGGGGGATCTGCATCTCAGCAAGACCTATGGGCGGCGCAATTTTGACCAGGATTCCATCACGGCCAATGTGCGCATGAATTTTTAGGCCGGGGGAGCATAACGATTGCAGGGGGCAGGGACCGTCACGGTCTCTGCCCCTTTAAGCAACGATTGCAGGGGGCAGGGACCGTCATGGTCTCTGCCCCTTTAAGCAACGATTGCAGGGGGCAGGGACCGTCACGGTCCTCCCTGCCCCTTTAAGCAACGATTGCAGGGGTCTGGGGACCGTCACGGTCCCCAGCGGGGTGCAGGGGGTGTGTCCGAGATGTTTTTGCATCCATATTGACCGAGAAGTGTCAATCCGGGGAATTGTCCGTTCGCCCGGTAGCCTGATCCCCTTGTTGAAGGGCGACCTGACTACAA
>PEAG01000122.1 GCA_002753505.1 Magnetococcales bacterium HCHbin5
GGGTTGTGCGCCGTATCAAGCCACAGGAGGAAGCTGAAATGATGTCACAATTTGCGCAGGAGATATTGGCCAAAGGCAAGCCGGAGTGGGCTGCGATCGTGCGACAGGAAGGCCGACAGGAGGAAAGGGTGTCCATGCTGATTCGCCAACTCCAACGCCGCTTCGGCGATCTGCCCCCATGGGCTGGCCAAAAGATAGCCCATGCTGAGCCATCTGCTCTGGAGGAGTGGAGTCTCCGCGTCCTGGACGCACCGACTCTGGAAAGCGTCCTGACAGACCCGTCGTAAGGGTGGCAGAGAATGCGCATTCTCCACATGATGCGCGAAATGCGCAACGGAAACTTCTCTGCTTGTCTTCGGCCACCCTGCGTATTCAACCAAACGGTTAAAGTCCGCCACTTTTACAACAGTCGTGCAACCATTCCGCAGGAGCGTGTCATACCGTGACAGATCAGGGCTCTCCACTCTCTCCATTATCCGTTCCGGCGGCCCGTTTTGTGCTGGGGGCGGTGGCGGCCCGGCAGTTTCCTGCCGAGGCACTGCCGGAGGTGGCCTTTGTGGGACGTTCCAATGTGGGCAAATCCTCCCTGCTCAACCGGTTGCTCAATCGCCGCAGTCTGGCGCGGGTCAGTCGCACGCCGGGCCGGACCCGGGAGATCAATTTTTTCCAGGTCGGGGAGCGGTGGTGGTTTGTGGATCTGCCAGGTTATGGCTATGCCAGCGTGGCCCAGCAGCAACGGTCGGTTTGGGATCAGTTGTTGGGGAGCTATTTTGAACAGCGACGCAACTTGCGGGCGGTCATTTTATTGTTGGATTTGCGGCGTGGTCTTACCGAGTTGGATCAGGAGTTGTTGAGCCACCTGGATCAATATGGCATTCCCGCGTTGCCGGTGGCGACCAAGGTGGACAAAATGAAAAGCAATGAGGGTCGGCAGGCTCTGCGTCTGCTGGCAGAGCGTTTGCCCACGGCCTCCCCGTTCGCGCTCCTTCCCGTTGTCCCGGTCTCCGCCTTGACCGGGGAGGGTTTGCCCGCTTTGTGGGTGCGGTTGCAGGCCATCCTGGCCGACGCCCTGTAAAAATCTTTGTCCGCAATGGCAGGGGTCCGGAGACCGTGACGGTTTCCAAACCCCTGCCATCATAAAAAAGCAACAACAACGCAACAAAAAAACCGGATCAACTGCCAAAAGGACCATAATCCAACTGCCCGGGCAAACGATGCTTGCCCAAACAGTCCGGCCACCAGTAAACCGTATCATCATCCTTGCGCGCCAAACCGGTGATGGGACCATCCTGCGACAGCACAAAGGCGACCGCACCAGAGTTCCATCCCACAAAATTGACCGCCGAAGAGTGGCGCGTCCCGTAAGCCACCAGATTGACCGGATACAGATTGCAATCCTCCTCGTCAATCCCGTGCATGGTCTCCCCCTCCCACAACGGGGCCGCCAATACCGAACCGAAAGAGATGGCACGCAACCGACTGGAAATGATCAATGCCCCATCCACCCGCGTCAGTTGGGCGAGAATTTCCGCATGCTCCACAATGCGCCGCTTGCACTCCAAAACAGTCTCCTCCATCACCAGACAGTTGGCCGCCTCCTTGCCCTCCCGTACCGCCTGCACACTCTGCTTGAGCTTTGACTCCATGCGACACAAATCCTCAAGCAACGGAGCCCCCTCCGGACTGCCGGACAACACATGGCGCGGCAAAATACCCCGCCGGGTGCCATCCGCCATCTTTTCCGGCAACCAGATGATGGCTCCTCCCACCCCGCGACTGCTGGCCTCCACCAGCAAATGGTTGAGAAAATCCCGATACACATCCCAATACTCCATCCCGTTGCGCTTGAACTCCGGGTGGGGCCGTATGCCGTGCAACAACCACCAACCCATCAGATTGGCAGAAAAAGGGGTGGGAATGGGCTCCGAAAAACGCCCCCCATTAAAACGGGCAATCACCTCACTGCCCCGATAAACCGTCAAAGCCCCCGTCTTTTTGGAAGAGATGGTCAACACCTCCGGCGGAGCCAAAGAGAGGGTGATGGTATCAAATCGCCCCCCCCCACGGGTGCTGGTAAAAATGGCTCCCCATATCTCCAACTGACAAGGCTCCCCCTCTCCCACACAACAGACCGCCAACGCTGTGGTGATCGGGTCAAAGGCCGGTGCCAGCTTCATCAGGCTGTTGACCGTAAAAGGCTGGTGTTTTTCCAGCGATAATAAAACACTGTCCCCGGCCGGTCCCCGATGGGGAAACTCCTCCGGTGCCATCAGGGAGACCGTCACCTGCACCGGTCGCTCCTCCTCACGATGCAAACCCGCCAAAAAGACGGTCTCCATTAAATTTTTGACAACTGGAAAAGGTGGTGCCGGCTTCCGGACATCGGGAGATCGATTCCAGAGGGTGATAACCTGCTCGATGATTTTTCTGTCAAACATCGATCTGTACTCCCGTAGGTTTACATATCCTGATAGTCTGGCCCACTGCCACCCTGGGGCAAGGTCCAGTATATATTATCCAGCGGATCCTTGATGTCACAGCATTTACAGTGTAGGCAATGGTTGGCGTGCATCCGGAACAATTTTTTTTTGTCCGACCGGTTGCTCACGGCAAAAACAGCCGCCGGACAAAAGCGCAACTCCGGGTTGGCAAAACGGTGCAGCCCGGTCGTCAACGGCAAATCCGGGTCGCGCAAACGCAGATGAACCGGCTGGTCCGCCTCATAATGCAGACCACTGCAGGCCAATGCAGTGGCCCGGTCGAGGGTTGGATGCACCAACTCGGGGGAGGGTGTCGGCCGATGATCCCGCCGAACTGCCTGCAAACAGTCCCGGTCCTGCCGCCGCCAACGAAAGGTCCAGGGCGAGTTGCCAGCCACCGATTTTTCCCATAACGCATTGAGCAACCCGGGCCACAAACCCGCCGCAAAGCCCGGTCGCACATTTCGCACCGCCCGCAACGCCCGCCCCCAGGGGGAGTGCAGCACCGCCTGCGTATAATGCTGCAAAGCCGGCCCGGAAAAATCCTGCTGGCCAAAGGCGGCCAGAATGGTCTCTGCCGCCAGCCGACCAGCCGCCAACCCGTTGCCAATCCCCTGGAAAGTGGCGGTATTCAACAGCCCGGCACTGTCCCCCACCAACAATCCCCCCGCAAAAGCCATCTGGGGCAGGCTTTGCCAGCCGCCGACGCTCAACGTGCGGGCCCCGTAGCCCAGCAAACGGGCACTGCGCAACCGGGGAGCTATCATGGGATGGTTTTTCCACTGTTGCAAAGCCAAAAACGGATCAAACAGCGGATTTTTATAGTTCAGGTCCACCACCAATCCCAACGCTGTCCGGTTGGCTCGGGGCTGATAGAGAAAACCACCGCCATGCGGAGCCTGCTGCCGGGCAGCGTCCAATGGCCAACCCAGCGTATGCAGCACCGCACCGGCTCTGCTGCCCGGTGTCTCCCAAAGCTCCTTGATGCCGATGGCATAGCGTTGTGGCGAGCGGTTTTTGTTGGCCAGGCCGGGCGTTGCCAATCCCAGGCGATGAATGATCTGACCGCTGAGAAAGCCGCGACACCCTTCCGCCAACACGGTAATCGGGGCACGCAACGAAATGCCCGGCTGGAATCCGGCCTTGGGCTGACCGGCCTGATCGAGCCCCAACGGACCACTGACCACCCCGACCAACCGCTCACCCTCCCAGAGAGGAGCGGCTGCGGCAAAGCCGGGAAAAATTTCCACCCCCTGTTGGGTCGCCCGCCGCGCCAACCAGCGACAGAGATTGCCCAAGGAGACCATGCGACAATGGTCGTGTCGCCACCCCCGGGGTAGCGGTAGCGGATGGGCCCGTTCCGGAGTCAACAGCCAGAGGGACTCCTCCAGCACCGGACTCTCCAACGGCACCGCATCCTCCCCATGTTCCCTCTCGGCCCACTCCGGCACCAGGGCCGCCAGTGCCCGGGGATCCAGCAGCGCGCCCGAAAGGAGATGGCTTCCCACCCGCGCCCCCTTTTCCAAAACACAAACCGCCAGATCCCGTCCCTGTTCCGCCCCCAGAGTGCGGAGATGACAGGCGGTGGCCAGCCCGGCCGGACCGGCTCCGACGATAATGACATCAAAATGCAGCGTCTCCATCGCAGTGATCGGAATCTCCCCCATGCAACCCATAATAATAGCACAATAAACGCGAGCAACTGTTGTGTTTGCCCCTGCCGCATGTTACGTTAACAGCAGAGGCGGGGATGTCTGTGATCCACAACCGGATCGTCACGGACGATACCATCTTACCCCCCATGGAACGGGCGGGCCATGTGTGCTGTAACGAAACCATCTTGAAGAGGAGTCTTTTTGCCCATGCAGGAGTCACAGATTGCCGTCGTGACGGGCGGTGCCGGTTTTATTGGTAGTCACATGACAGACCGTCTGTTGCAGGCGGGGTATGCGGTACGGGTGATAGACAATCTGGTTGGCGGGCGTGTTTCCAATCTGGCGCATCATGCCCGCAATCCCTTGTTGTCCCTGGAAGAGTGTGACATTTGCGACCTGCAGCCGGACAGCTCCATTTTCAAGGATGTTCGCTATGTTTTCCATTTTGCCGGAATTGGCGATATTGTTCCCTCCATTGAGCAGCCGATTGAGTATATGGCCACCAATGTGCAGGGGACGGTGCGTACCCTGGAGGCGGCTCGCCACGGTGGGCGTTCCACCTTGCAGCGTTTTGTTTATGCCGCCTCCTCCTCCTGTTATGGTCTGGCGGCCACCCCCACCCGGGAAGATTATCCCATCCAGCCCCAATATCCCTACGCGCTGAGCAAATACCAGGGGGAGCAGGCTGTGCTGCACTGGGGTCAGGTTTATGATTTGCCGGTCAACTCCATGCGTATTTTTAACGCCTATGGCCCGCGGGTCCGTACCACGGGGGCGTATGGTGCGGTGTTTGGGGTCTTTTTCCGGCAAAAGCTGGCGGGCAAGCCCTACACGGTGGTGGGGGATGGTACCCAGTCGCGGGATTTTATCTATGTCACCGATGTGGTGGAGGCTTTCTATATGGCGGCCCAGAGCCCGCATGTGGGTGAAATCTATAACGTGGGTGCAGACAATCCCCAATCCATCCTCTATCTGGTGGAGTTGTTGGGGGGTAATGTGAACAGTGGTGATGTCATCTTTATCCCCAAACGGCCCGGCGAGCCGGATTGCACCTGGGCCAATGCCGGCAAGATTATCCATCAGCTGGGTTGGCAGCCCAAGGTGACGTTTGAGACCGGTGTACAAACCATGCTGAAGGATATTGAAAACTGGCGTGATGCCCCCCTGTGGGATCCCGACAGCATTGCCAAGGCTACCGCTACCTGGTTCCAACACATGGACAAAAAATAGCGGATGCGACCTCTCCTCCATGTGGCCTTCTGGCTGTGGCTGCCTCTCTGCCTGCTGTTCTCCCTCTCAACAGTCCGGGCAGAGGAGGGGGGTGGCATTCGCTACACCGTTGTTTTTGACGGCCTGGAGTCGCCGGAAGTGGAGACGCTGGAGCCCTTGCTGCGGACGGCCAGTCGTTGTGAACAGGAGAAGGGGTCGCTGCCTGCCAGTCGCTTTGTTTTGTTGCATCGTGCCAAAAGGGATAATGGTCTGTTGATTGCCCTGTTGCGGTCGCGGGGCTATTTTGCCGCCCGGGTGACCTCCAGCGTCAATGTTCAGCTCACGCCAGCCCTGGTCACCTTCCAGGTGCAGTCCGGTCCGCTCTATCATCTGGGCGAGGTGGCCATTGAGGTTGTGCAACCGGACCCGCTTGCCACCGCCGGGACAATGACCGACCCGACCCCGGCGGCCCCAACGACGGCGAATGACGCGACGACGGCTGCTGCCGGGGCGGCCACTCCTCCTGCCTCTTTTGCCCTGTTTGCCACTCCGACCCTGGCAGAGTTGTCCCTTTCGCCCGGCAGTCCGGCGGTCTCCAGAACCATTTTTGCTGCCGAGGAGTCCTTGCTGCAGGAGGCCAAGAAACAGGGGTTTGCCTTTGCCAAACTGGGAGCCCGTCGCACTCTGGTGGATCATGACACCCAAAAGTTGGATCTGTTGCTGCGTATTGAGGTTGGTCGCCGGGTACTGCTTGGTGGGGTCAGTTTGACGGGAACGGATGGCATCGAGACCGGTTATCTGTACAAGCGGCTGCCCTGGCAACCGACCACGCCGCCGGAGCCTGCGGTTCCTTTCCACCCCCGTCTGCTGGATGAGACCAGGAAGGCCATGTTGGCCACGGGTCTGTTCAATGCGGTTCGCATCCATATCAATCCCGAGCCCAATGATCAGGGGTTGCACCCGGTCGCGGTTGAGTTGACGCAGCGCAAGCATCGTTCGATCAGCACGGGGTTGGGGTACAGCACCAGTACGGGGGGCCGGGTGGCGGCCAGTTGGGAGCATCGCAACCTGCTGGGTGGGGGGGAGATGCTGCAGCTCAAGGGGCAGGCTGCCTTGAACATGCTGCATCTGGAAAGTGCGTTCGGCAAGCCCGACTTTTTGCGGATGCAGCAAAAATTGTTGCTCTCCGCCAGTTTGGACAAGGAGGATACCGAGGCCTTTTTCAAGGACTCTTTTGGTGTGGATGCGGGGCTCAGTCTGCCGCTGGCTCCCCATGTGGACCTCTCTTATGGTTTGGGCTATCGTTTGGCCAATGAAAAGGATCGCAGTGGTGCGCAGCGGGAAAAGCTGTTTGGTCTTTTTTCCACTCCGGTCAAGCTGACCTGGGATCAGCGGAATGATCTGCTTGACCCCAGCCATGGTTGGTACATGAACATGTTGGGGGCTGGCATCATGGATACCCTGGGGACGGGGGTGCTGTTTGGCAAGTTGGCGGCGCAGTATCGCCATTATTATACCCCGGAAGCCAATCCCAAGCTGGTACTGGCCGGGCGGCTTGGTGTCGGTACCATCGTGGGTAGTGGGCGGGAAGAGGTACCGGCGGACGAGCGTTTTTTTGTTGGTGGGGGTGGTTCGGTGCGGGGTTATGGCTATCAGATGGCCAATGCGGTGGATTCAAACAACAGGCCGTTGGGGGGGCGTTCCCTGTTGGAGTTTTCCACCGAGGCCCGGTTTCAGGCGACTGAATCCATCGGTCTGGTACTGTTTCTTGACGGGGGTCGGGCTTTTGTCAGCACGGCTCCCGATGTGGGTGAGCCGCTTTTTTTTGGAACCGGGTTGGGCGTACGTTACAAGACCCCCATTGGGCCGATGCGTCTGGATGTCGGGGTGCCTTTGGATCGTCGGGACAGGGTGGATGATCCTTTCCAGCTCTACATGAGCATTGGTCAGGCATTTTGATTCATGCAGGGTGATGCGTTCAAAAAAGGATTGCAGGGGTCCGGGGAGCGTCACGCTCCCCGGTGGGGTGCAGGGGCAAAGCCTATATACGCTGACAGGGTTGCGGTCTTTCTTTAAACGATTGCAGGGGTCCGGGGAGCGTCACGCTCCCCGGTGGGGTGCAGGGGCAAAGCCCCTGCATGAACGGCGCGTTTTCCCAAAGCCCATTTTCGCAGAAAATGGGCGCAACGCGCCCAAAACCGCCCCGCAGGGGCGACCTTGGGAGGGCGGCAGCCCGAC
>PEAG01000123.1 GCA_002753505.1 Magnetococcales bacterium HCHbin5
TCGGTCGGGCTGCCGCCCTCCAGGAGTGCCCCTGCGGGGCGTTTTGGGCGCGCTGCGCAAATTTCCTGCGGAAATTTGCTTCGGTAAAAGCGCGCCCTTGCATGCAGGGGCTTTGCCCCTGCACCCCACCGGGGAGCGTGACGCTCCCCGGACCCCGGCAATCGTTTGAAAAGATTAGAAAAAGCATGGGCATGGTCACCATGTTGGCGCATATGGGGCTTTGCCCCTGCACCCCACCGGGGAGCGTGACGCTCCCCGGACCCATGCAATCGTTTGAAAAGATTAGAAAAAGCATGGGAAAGATTTGGCGACGCACGCCCTCTTTCCGCCTAGAACCCCTGCTCCGAAGGGGCCAATCCGGGCGCAACACCCTGGAAAATACGCTTCAAGACCCCCTTCTCAGCCGTACCCTGCCGCAACTTGGCCAACTCCGAACGGGAAGGAGCCTGATTTTTTTCAATCAAAGCCACCGCATGCCGGTAAAAAGGCCGGTCTGGAAAATTGTGCCCCAACACCGCCGCATGGGTGCGCGCCTCCTCATCCAACCCCAAACGCTTGGAAGCCAACACAAGACCAAACAGAGCCTCCTCCGTATACGGGGTGGTACTGTACATGGGATTGACCACAACCTGGTTGAAACGATTGGCCGCCGCGATATACTCCTCCTGATCCAGATAATAACGGGCCACAATCATCTCCTGCTCCGCCAACCGATCCTTGCACAACACAATCATCTGCTGCGCCTCCCAGGCATAATCACTCTTGGGAAAACGGGAAATCAACTCCTGAAAGGCCGTGAGAGCCTCCCGCGTATTGCCCTGATCCTGGGTGGCACTGGAAATTTGTTGATAGAAAGAGAGACCACGCATGTAATAGGCATACGAAACATAAGGATGCTTGGGATGCAACCGGATAAACCGCTCCGCCATACTGATGGCGTCCGCAAACTCCTCCCGCCGGTAATGGGCATAAATCAGATCAACCTGAGCCCGCAAAGCCAACGGGGAAAAAGGATGCTTGCGATCCAACTCCTGAAAACGGTCAATCGCCTCCTTGAACTGCTTGCTGTGCAGAGCCGCCACCCCCTCCTCATGGAGCTGCTCGGCAGGCTTGCCGCTCTCCTCCAGAGTGGAGGTTGTGCTGCAACCAGCCAGGACAAAAAATAAAACAACTGACAGTCGACGGGCCATCCCGGGTCTGACGTTCGCATGGAATAAGCGCATGGGTTGTTCCAATATGGGGGAAAAAGGTGCCATTGTTTTGATAACCCGCCGATTCTACCGTTCACAGGCCAATAAATCGAGGATTTTTTCTGCTGCATCGATACCGGATTGCGCTGCTCCCTCCAACGTGGCCGGCAACCCGGTCGCCGTCCAATCCCCCGCCAGGCAAAAATTTTGCCAGGGGGTCCGGCTGCCGGGACGATAGCGGCTGCTCCCGGGCCAGGGGGCAAAGGTGGCATGATGCATCTTGCTCACCCGCGCCATCGTCGGCACCAACGGTGCCAACGACGGCAACAAACGGACCAGATCCTGATGCACCACCCGAACCAACTCCGCCGCCGGCCAATGACACTCCCGATAGGCCCCACTCAGCACCGCACTGAACCGTCCATCCACATAGGGCACGGCGCGCCCAGGCTCCAAACCCTCCACCGGATCACGGTACGCAATGCGGTTACGGTCCAACAACCATTGGCTGCTCTCTCCGGGCAGACCCACCATGGGAGCCGGCAGGGTAGCCGGCACAGGATAGGTCAAATGGACCGAAACGATGGGCGCAGTCTGCAAGGCGGTCAGCTGACAACTGGCAGCCCAGTCCGGCAGCAGACGGGCCAAAGCCGCCCCCGGCAGAGCAGAAACAACCGCCCTGGGCGCATGCCAACTGCCCCGACTGGTATGAACAGCCTGCAGGGTTTGACCGGCAAAGGTCAACTGTTGGACCCGACATTGATACCGTATCGCCCCACCAGCCCGCCGGATGGCCTCCTGGGCCGGGATGGCAATCAAATGCGAAAGGGGCACCACGGGCCACAGCGGAGAGGCCGCCTGCCGGTCCGTCAAAAAAAGACGCCTCAACACGGTCGCAAACAGTCCGGCATTGGCCGAACCAGCCGGTTCGTTCAGAGTGGCCAGACAGAGCGGATACCAGAGCCGTTGACAGAGGGCGGCACTCTGACGATGGGCGGCCAACCACTGGGTAACGCTCTGTTGTTCCAGCTCGGTCGCATGGTCGAACAGCAGGGCCGGCAGCAGGCGCACGGCGGTCCATTTGTCGCCGGCTGTCAAGGGAGCAAAGCGGGCCAAGGCAGCCAGCAGATGCCAGGGGGCAGGCCAGTCAGGGCAACGGAGCTGTTGCCACCCCTGGACCCGGTCCCAGAAGGTAAACCGGGGCGTCTCCACCTCCAGCAGTTGTGAACGGCTGCCCAAACGGTCAAGCAGTTGCAGAGTATGGGTATAGGCCCCCATCAACAGGTGGGGACCATTATCCAACTCTTCGTGACCGCCCGGGTCCGGATGGGAACGGGCCCGACCGCCGGCTGTTTTGGCCGCCTCCAGCACCACGGGCCGCAGCCCGGCATCGGCCAACCGCAGGGCAGCCGTCAGCCCGGCAACCCCGGCACCCAGGACCAGAACCGCACCGGTGTCATCCACAGGCTGCGTTCTCATAATTGCCGAACAGTGTGCAGCCCCTGGTCCGCCAGAATATCCAACACCCTTTGCCGCCAGGCATCCCGGAAGGCGGTCCGCTGAACATCCGAGGCCCGACCGGTCAGAATCAGCGGCATATACTCGCCGATGAGGGGAGAGGGGGGAAAAGCCGCCGCCGAATAGAGCAGTTGAACGGTATGCCGGTTGGAAATGCGCTCAAAGGTGAAAGGCCCGGGCGGCAAGGTCTCACGAAAATGCAGCAGATGGCTGCGGACAAACTGCCCGGCCAGCCCATGAAAACCGTTCTGGGCAGCCGCTCCGGTCAACAAGGTGATGATCTGGCTGATGGGACCGTTGACATCCCGGTCCACCGCGCCATGAATCGTGACCCGCACATCCCCCCGCACCGCCACCTCTCCCGGAAAAAGCTGTTCCAAGGCGGTCTTGACCAGCAGGAAGGCACCCGCCACCGTGGGACATGCATGACCGGCCAGCTTGACGGCATCCTCAAAAGTATAGGTAAAATGGCCATCCCCTGCACCCAGCAGGTCGCCCAAAGGATCATAGAGAGTGATGGCAGGGGTCTTGGGAAACATGGCAAAGGCCCTTTTTCATGCAGTAGGTTGAGTGAATTGTCCACCGTTTCACAAGCAAATGTTACGCCAGAAGGTACGCGGCGGCAGCTGACATCAAAACAGTGGTCATGAGGGAAACTGAACAGGGTAGACGGTAACCCGCCTGCCCCCCAGAAATGGCGGCTCGCGTGAGCCAGCCATTGACCTGGAAAAAATTTGCGCTAGAATGGCCTTTCATGGGCGGGCGTCGTCTAATGGTAGGGCCCAAGCTTCCCAAGCTTGAGGCGGGGGTTCGATTCCCCTCGCCCGCTCCATCCTCCAAACAACTCAAAAAAACCGTACCCCATCACCCTCCCCCTGCTCCCCCAGTCCGGCACGTTTCAAAAAAACCGGCGCGTCCGTCGAGCCCCGCAGCAGGGGTGTGGAAATGTTCTTGCGGCACACACACATCTCTGTTATCGTTTTTTATCAAAGGCTTGTTGAGTTTTTACGGGAAACCGCCCTCCACAAATCTGCTTTACCATAGTGAGGAACGATACCATGACTGTTGAACCGGTTCGACAACCGTTGCGCATTGCCGTTTTGATTTCGGGAGGGGGCAGCAACTTGCAGGCTTTGATGGATGGCTGCGCCAGCGGCCTGATTCCCGGCCAGATAGTACTGGTGATCAGCAACAATCCCGACGCCTTTGGCTTGGAACGGGCCAAAAAGCAGCAGATTCCCACCCAGGTTATCGACCATCGCCGTTTTGCTGTTCGGGCCTCCTTCGATCAGGTGCTGGCCCACGCCCTGGATGAGGCGGGGGCAGAGCTGATCTGTCTGGCCGGTTTCATGCGGGTGTTGACCGCCGATTTTGTCCACTACTATGCCGGGCGATTGATCAATATTCACCCGGCATTGCTGCCGGCTTTTCCAGGTATTCATGTGCAGCGGCAGGCCATCGAGGCTGGGGTTCGCTTTTCTGGAGCCACCGTCCATTTTGTCGTGCCGGAGGTGGATGCGGGCCCCATCATCATTCAGGCGGTGGTGCCGGTGTTGGCCGACGATACCCACGAAAGCCTGGCCGCCCGGATATTGCGGCAGGAACATCGAATCTATCCCCTGGCTGTGCGCTGGTTTGCCCAGGGACGGCTGCGGCTGGAACAGAATCGGGTCCACCTGCTGGAGAGTGAAGAGGATGGAGAATTGGCGTTGATCCATCCCATGGGGTAGCGCGCCAGACAGCTTGCCGATCCATTCCAACCCTGTTCCGCCTGACTGAGGAACTCCACTGGGCATGACACATTTTCTGTTGCAATTTGTTGGCTATTTGGCTACTGGCTTGGTGGCGGGGACAATAGCGGGGCTGTTTGGGATTGGCGGTGGCATTGTGATTGTGCCGGCCCTGCTCTTTGCCTTTCATCTGGATGGCATCAATCCGGTCATCTCCATGCAGCTGGCGGTCGGCACCTCCCTCTCCACCATCATTTTTACCAACCTTTTTGCGGCCTGGAACCACCAGCGGCGCGGCGCGATCCATTGGGAGATGGTCCGACGCTATACCCCCTGGGTGTTGCTGGGGGCTTGGCTGGGTACCAAACTGGCCACCATCGTGGATGGCGAGACTCTGCGCACCCTGTTTGGCCTGTTTGAGATCAGCCTTGGCATACGCATGTTGCGCACGCCGCCGGACAACGCCACCCTGCTCACGAAAGAGCCGACGGCCAACCCTTTTGTTGCCATGGGTATTGGCACCTTGAGTACCCTCTTCGGGGTTGGCGGTGGCACCATGCTGGTACCGGCCCTCACCCTGCTTTCCGGTTTGACCATCTACCAGGCCATCGGTTCCGCCTCTGCCATCGGGGCGATGCTGGCCATGGCGGGCACCACTGGCATGATTCACGCGGGTTGGGGAAACAATGCCCTGCCTCCGGGGACGTTGGGTTTTGTGGTGCCTCTGGCGGCACTGGGTGTTATAATCGGCACCCTGACCACGGTGCCCGTCGGTGTCAGACTGGCCCACAAAACCGAATCAAACCTGTTAAGAAGGGGGTTTGGGGTGTTGCTTTTGCTGGTGGGCATTAAATTTCTTTGGCGATAGAGGGAGAAGCTGCTCTCCATGTTTACCAACCGTTCCCAGGTGCTGGACAGTATCCATGCCGGTTTTTCAGACCGAAAAATATTGGTTGTGGGTGACTTGATGTTGGATCGTTATCTTTGGGGTGAGGTCTCCCGCATCTCTCCCGAGGCTCCGGTGCCGGTGGTTCGGTTGACCCGGGAGACGGAAAACGGCGGTGGAGCGGCCAATGTGGCCCTCAATCTGGCCAGTCTGGGTATTCAGACCATGCTGGTTGGTTGGGTGGGTGGCGATGGGGAGGGGGATCGGTTGCGGACTTTGTTGAAGCAGGCCGGTATTCAGATCCAGGGGATTCAGATCGCGCCCGGGCGGCCCACCATTACCAAGACCCGTATCATTGGTGGTCATCAGCAAATGTTGCGGCTGGATCTGGAAGAGGCCCGTCCCCTGGATGACTACACCCTTACAGCCACTCTGCGGGAGGCTCTTGAGCAGCTTGGCAGGGAGCCCGCTCCTGCGGCGGTCATTCTGTCGGACTATGGCAAAGGGGTATTGACCGAGGAGATTTGCCAGGCTTTGATTCAGGCGGCGCAGGCGGCCCGGATACCGATTCTGGTGGATCCCAAGGGGATGGATTATCGCAAGTATCGGGGGGCCACGGCCATCACCCCCAACCGGCGGGAGTTGACGGAGGCGGTGGCGGCTCAGGAGCGGCAGATGATTCGGGGGGAGGAGTTGAATCGTCTGCTGGCGGCCGGGGAGCAGTTGCGGCAGGCGTTGTCGGTTCGGTTGTTTGCGGTCACTTTGAGTGAGCAGGGTATTGCGTTGTTGGAGGCTGGCCAGACGCCGCGTCGGATTCCGGCCATGGCGCGGGAGGTTTATGATGTTTCCGGGGCGGGGGATACGGTGATCAGCACCTTGGCGGCCGGTTTGGCGGCCGGTTTGGAGCCGATGGATGCGCTGCATTTGGCCAATTTGGCGGCGGGGGTGGTGGTGGCCAAGGTGGGCACGACGCCCATCAGTCGGCAGGAGTTGTTGGCGGCCCTCTCCAGTGAGGAGCAGTGGGCGCAATCGGACAAGATAGCCAGCCGGGAGGCGGCCTTGGCTCGTGTTACCCAGTGGCGGCAGCAGGGGGAGAGGATTGTGTTCACCAACGGTTGTTTTGATCTGTTGCATGCGGGTCATGTCACCTATTTGGAGCAGGCGCGTCAGTTGGGCAAGCGGTTGGTTGTGGGGTTGAACACGGATCGTTCGGTTCGTCTGTTGAAGGGTTCTGCGCGTCCCATCATTCATGAAGCGGATCGGGCCAGGGTATTGGCGGCCATGGCGTCGGTGGATTTGGTGTTGTTGTTTGATGAGGAGACCCCGTTGGAGTTGATTCGGTTGTTAAAGCCGGACATTCTCGCCAAGGGGGCTGATTACAGTGAAAGTCAGGTGGTGGGGGGTGAGGAGGTCAAGCTGTGGGGGGGGCGTGTGGCGTTGGTGCCGTTGGTGGAGGGGCGCAGTTCCAGTCGAATCATGGAGCATATCAAGGAGAGATCCGCGTAGACCCGGCCCATATTTTTATTTTATTTTATTTTATTTTTCTTTATTTTGTTTTTCTTTTTAAACTGTTGCTTTTAAAACTATTGCAGGGGTCCGGGGACCGTCACGGTCCCCGGTGGGGTGCAGGGGCAAAGCCCCTGCATGTAAGGGCGCGCTTTCCCGGAAGCCCATTTGCGCAGCAAATGGGCGCAGCGCGCCCAAAACGCCCCGCAGGGGCACTGCTGGAGGGCGGCAGCCCGACCGAAAGCTGGCCAGGGTTGGGAGGGTTTGGAAAAAAACCATTCCTGGCCTTATATCAAAAACAAAAAGCTGAATCTCCGAACAAAAAGCTGAATCTCCGAACAAAAAGCTGAATCTCCAAAAGTTCTGGTTTTTTATCCAGGCATTGTCCATCACATAACCGTGCGAGTCGGGCTGCCGCCCTCCCAAGGTCGCCCCTGCGGGGCGGTTTTGTGCGCGTTGCGCAAATTTTCTGCGAAAATTTGCTTTGGAAAAACGCGCAGTTCAGCAGGGGCTCCGGTAGAGTAGAGTGCAGGCGCGGTGGCTTTCGCCCCGTTTCCAGTACCCCCTCATCGAACCGTGCGTACGGTTTTCCCGTACACGGCTCTCCGACCATCTTCTTTCGTCAGCATGCGCACA
>PEAG01000014.1 GCA_002753505.1 Magnetococcales bacterium HCHbin5
TTGGGCGCGCTGCGCCCATTTGCTGCGCAAATGGGCTTCGGTGAAAGCGCGCCCGTTACATGCAGGGGCTTTGCCCCTGCACCCCACCGGGGACCGTGACGGTCCCCGGACCCCTGCAATTGTTTTAACTTTCCGGTGAATGATCATGATGGATAATGCATCCTGGATTGTACTCAGCAGTGCCGTTGTGCTCAGCGTGTTGCTGGTGGCAACCCTTATCACCATTCCCCTGCGCCGTCTGAGCAAAAGCGGGGGGGAGTGGGGAAAGCTGTTTGCCGTTCTCTCGCTGCCCCTGGCAGTGTTGGCACTCTCCTCCATCCTGCTTGCCCTTCTGTTTGCCTTCCCAGCCGCCTTTGGACCGCTGCGACCGGAACGCAAACACCTGGAGGCCTGGTATCTGTTTTGGGGCATCCTGCTGCTGTTCAACCTGAGCGAAGGCATCGGCCGACTCTACCATACCCATTTCCAGCGCGATGCCCCGCCTGCCCACGGCATCCTCTATTTTCTGGGCCGCCTGTTTATCGTTGGCATCTCTCTGCTGCTGGTGTTGCAATTTGCCATGGACCTGAACGCCTCGCAACTTTTGACGTCAACCGCCGTGGTGGCCACCATGGTGGGGTTTGCCCTGCGGGAGGTGTTAAGCAACTTTCTGGCGGGGCTGTCGGTTCAACTGGTCGGTACTGTACAACCCACCCAGTGGATCGCCATCGGGGACAAAGAGGGGGAGATCATTCAGCGCAACTGGCGGGAGACCCGTATCCGCTCCACCGGGGGCCATATCTATATCATTCCCAACAGCACTGTCGCCAACAGCGTCATCACCCATATGACATGGGATGCCCCTTTGAGAAGGCATGCCATCGATATTCCAGTCGATTATTTGATTTCTCCCGCAGTGGTGTGCCAGGCTCTGCGGGAGGCCGCTGCCAGTGTGCCGGAAGTGGATCAAAGCCATAAAAAGCCGGATGCCATGATCTCTGCCTGTCGGGAGTCGGCCATGATCTATCGGGTGCGATTCTGGAGCCGTACCTTTCACGATCGCAGCCATATTGAAGGGGCCGTCCGGGAACGGGTTTGGTATCAACTGCAACGGTATGGCATCCGGCCGGGTGCCATCACAGAAATCAAAGTACCGGATTTGACAACCGCTATCGCCACCAATCCCGTCCCCGCCGACCTTGCCCCGGGCTGCTATGAGCTGTTGTTGGGCAGCGGTTTTGTCCACCGCTTTTTGCAAAGCAGTACGGGACAAATGCTGGTGGATGAGAGTGCCTTGCGTACCTTTGCGGCCCTGTTGCGGCGACGTCTGTATGGGCAGGGTGAAGTGCTGTTCAGCCTGGGGGAGAGTGGGTACCTGTGCTATATCCACGTGAGGGGGGTGCTGCACGGCCGGACCGAGTTGGTTGCCTTGTTGGGCGATCAGGGCGAATTCAAGGTGGAGGTGGGGGATTGGGTGGGTGAAATCACCGTTTTTTCCGGTCTGCCCCGCACCGCCACACTCTACGTCAAAGAGGGCGACGTGGAGGTGTTGGAAGTCTCCAGCCGGGCCTTCCACTACCTGCTCTCCTGCCATGAAGAGATTGCACGTATTTTTTACCAACGATTGGCACAACGCTCAAAAAAAATGATGGAGGCACTGCATCCCCTCAAGATTTCCTGATCGGCCGTCCGTCGTCCCAAACATCGATTCCTATGTCACGTTCATTTGGTCTTACATTTGCTTTAACATCTACTGTATCCGTCACGCCAGTCCGGGTTTCGTTTGATAAAATATTATAAAACAGAATGTTAAGGAGATGTACCATGAATCTTTCAGGCCAACAGCAACCGTCATTCGTCCAACAGGAAGGGGCAGGCTTTTCGTCGGTGCCGCTGGGAGAAGGGTTGCACAACGCCGATGATGCATTTGACCTTGGGGAGATGGCCGAACAATCGCAACCATTGACGACAGCGCAGCCTGACGACACACTGGCCCAGTTGGAAGCCCGCCTGAGTGGGTTGACCCGTATGATTGCCAGCTTAAGTAGTAAAAATAGTGAGTTGCGCCGTATGATGGCCGATCGGGATGAGTATATCGAGTTGATGGAGCAAGAGAACGCCATGCTCACCCAACAGGTGGCACAATTCATGGCTGCCCAGGGTCAGGTGATTGACACCCTGGACCAGATTCTGAGCCGTTTCCCCGGTGGGGATTTGGCGGTCGAAGAGTCGGAGCCGGTTGATTTTGAGGATATTTCCTTGCTGGAAGAGACAGTCGGCAACGCATAAAATCGACAGTACGGTCCGGCTGGATTTTCCCCTGGAGGGTGTGCGACACCCTCCAGGGGAGAGCAGGCTGCATAGGGGGTCTGCAAGGGTTTGACGGATTTTCCCTGGGAGAGATGGATGGCAAAGGTTGTGCGTCTTTTTTGTGGACATTGCAACGCGCAATGTTTTTATCACCCGGATCGGCGTGCTTCACAACAGTTGGAGTCGGCGACCAACCTGCTCCCTTTTGTCGATCTCCGCAAAAAAAAGGATCGTCGCCGCCGTCACGAACGCCGTCTTGTGGAGGAACTTCCCGCTGGAATGATTGAACGTCGAAGTGGCAGTTGGGGGCGACGGTGCCGGGATGGCTATGCCTGGTTTGAGGGGTGTATTGAAGAGGCCATAGAGGCAAACTGGTATGTCAGAATGGTCGATGATGCCGCCGATTCCGGTTTGCCAGCCACCGTTCTTTGTCCAAAATGCCGTAGAAAAATCAGGTAATTCCTTGGGTTGAAATGACAGAAGCCAACACGACAGAGCATAGGCAGCAGACCATTCTTGTTGTCGAGGACAGTCTGGTGCAGGCATTTTTTCTGGAAAAAATATTAAAAACCAATGAATTCAATGTTGTCCGAGCCTCTAATGGCCGGGAGGCCCTGCAATGGGTTTTCCGGCACCCCCCGGATTTGATTATCAGCGACATCAACATGCCGGTCATGACCGGCTATGAGATGTGTCGCACACTCAAGGAGAACCCAACCTTCCAGCAGATTCCCGTGATACTGCTCTCCGAGTTGTCCAACATGGAGGAGATTCTGCTGGGATTGGAGTCCAGAGCCGACACCTATATCCTCAAACCGTACGAAGAGGAAAATTTACTGCGCAAGGTGTGGGAGTTGCTGCGGGCCCCGCTTCCACCACCGGAACCCGGTACCCCGGTGCGCAGCATTGAGATGGCTACCGGAGGGAGACGATTCCAGATCGATTCGAGTCGGGATCAGGTACTGAATTTTCTGCTTTCCATTTATGAGAGTATTTTAAAGAAAAACAATGAATTAAATGCGCTTCATGAAAAGATGAACCGGTTGAATGCCGATTTGTTGACCTCCAAAGAGAACTATCAAACCCTGGTACAGACCGTGCCGGATATGATTTATCAACTGGATGAGAAGGGGCGTTTTACCTTTATCAACCATGCGATGGAACGATTGGGATACAGTACGGAGGAGTTGATCGGTCAACATTTCAGTGTCATCATCTCCCCGGAAGAGTTGGACGGGATCAGTTTTGCCAGGGTATTGGATCGTGTCAAAAAACAGGGGGCCATCGTTCCACCGCCTAAATTGTTTGACGAGCGTCGTACCGGCAGACGGCAAACCCTGGGGTTGGAGGTGCGGTTGCGGGTCAAGCCTTCCGGTCACCGGCAGCCCCTTCCTGCAGACCCCTCTGCGAGCCATCTGTGTACCGGAGAGATCAACAGTGCGGGCTTGTACAGTTCGCCGGTCCATGATCGGCGGGGGCGGTTTGTGGGTACAGTGGGGGTGTTGCGGGATATTTCGGAGCGCAAACTGGTAGAGGAGACTCTGAAAAAGACCCATCAGCAACTCTTGCAGAGCGAGCGGCGCGCAGAGCAGGCCAACCAGGCCAAAAGTGAGTTTCTTGCCAATGTGAGTCACGAAATTCGTACCCCCATGCATGCCATTATCGGTTTGAGTCAGTTGGCCTTGCAGACGGAGTTGACTGACAAACAGAGCGATTATCTGGAAAAAATCATGCGTTCCGGGCGTAAGCTGCTGAGCATCCTGAATGATATTCTGGATTTTTCCAAGATAGAGGCGGGCAAAATCGAGGTGGAACGGGTTGCGTTCAATCTGGATGAGATGGTAGGCGATGTGGTGGATTTGACCACCTTGCACGAGGAGAACAAGGCGGTCAACGTACTGGTCAATATTCCCGATACCTTGCCAAGGCAGTGGATCGGGGATCCCTTGCGGATGGGGCAGGTTTTGACCAATTTGCTCAACAATGCCCTCAAGTTTACCGAACAGGGCCAGGTTGTGGTGGCGGTGCGGGCGTTGGTACAGATGGAAGACAAAGCGGTACTGGAATTTTCTGTGCGGGATACCGGCATCGGCATGGATGAGGAGCAGAGAGAGCGTCTTTTCCAGGCTTTCCAACAGGCGGATGGCTCCATCACCCGTCGCTATGGGGGCACCGGCTTGGGTTTGGCCATCAGCCGATATCTGGTGGAGTTGCTGGGGGGTACCATTTATGTGTTCAGTGTCGCCAAATATGGCAGCACCTTTACCTTTTTGCTGCCCTTGCAGCGCGCCCATACGTTGGAGGTTTCTGCGGCCGCATTGGTCGGCACCCATGCCAATCGGAGGGTTGCCCGCAAGGGTCATCGGCTGAATGCCGAGACCCTGCGCGCACTGAGCCGGATACGGGGAGCCCGGGTGTTGCTGGTAGACGACCAATTGATCAACCAGCAAATTGCTTACGAGTTGTTGACGCAGGTTGGTTTGCAGGTTAATTGTGTCAATCATGGTGCCGAGGCCGTAGCGCAGGTACAACAGGAGAGCTACGACCTGGTATTGATGGATATTCAGATGCCGGTCATGGATGGTTTGGAGGCCACCGCAGCCATTCGTCGTTTGGGCCCCCATCAAACAGTGCCCATTGTGGCGATGACGGCGCATGCCATGCGTGGAGATCGGGAGCGTTCCCTGGCGGCTGGCATGAACGATCATCTTCCCAAGCCGATTGACCGGGATCTGCTCTATGCCGTGTTGTTGCGGTGGATTCCTGCCAGGGATGGGGAGAGTGAATGGGATGTGGCGCAGGAGGTCACAACACCAGCCAGCGGCTCCCTGGAAAATTTTCCCCAAACGGCTGAGGTTGACTGGAAGGAAGGGGTGTTGCGGGTGGGAGGCAACATCTCTCTATACCAGCAAATTTTAAGCCGTTTCTGGCATGGAAATCAACAAACGGTTGCCGACCTTCGCCTCTCTTTGGCACAGTCTGACCGCTCTTCGGCACAGCGATTGGTCCACACGGTGCGAGGCGTGGCGGCCAATATCGGGGCGGGCCGTTTTGCCGCGGTCGCAGGGGCGTTGGAAGAGGCCATTCAGCAACAAACGGAAACACCGGCATTGCTGGAGCAGTTTGCCTTGGCCCTGGCGCGGTTGCTGGATATTTTGGCCGCGGTAATCCTCCAACCCGTGCCGGACTCCAATCCCTCAGTAGAACCTCTGCCAGACAAGGCAGTGGCAGAGTACCTGCAGGAGATGTATACTGCATTGGATGAGGATTTTAACCAGGCCAAGGCCTGTCTGGATCAATTGCTGCCCTTGTTGATGGGAACACCTTTCCAATCCGCGATGGAAAACCTGAGGCAATGTGTCACAGATTTTGAGACGGAAAAGAGCCAACAGATCATTACCACATTGTTGACAAAACTGAGGCCTCAGGAGGAGTCGGGGAGAGGATGAGCAAGGAGACAGAAAAGCCCAAAGTGCTGGTGGTGGACGACTCACCGGAGACTTTGGATATGTTGATCAATGTGTTGTCCGGCCAGTACGCTGTTGTGCCGGCGCGCGATGGGGAGAGTGCGTTTTGCAAGGCCAGCAAGCATCCGCAACCGGAGATTATTTTGCTGGATATTGTCATGCCCGGTCTGGATGGTTTTGAGTTGTGTCGCCGTCTCAAGGCGCAGGATTCCACCCGCCACATTCCCATCATTTTTTTGACAGCCGTCTCCGATCAGGAGAGCGAACTGAACGGGTTGCACCTGGGCGCGGTGGATTATATTCGCAAGCCCATCTCCACGCCCACCATGATGGCCCGCCTGTCGACCCATTTGGAGCTGGCTCGCAGCCGCAAGGCTTTGTCGGAACGCAATGAAGTTCTGGAAGAGGTGGTGCGGCTGCGGGAAGATATTGAGCGCATCACCAAGCATGACCTGAAAGGGCCGCTGACATCGGTGATTGGATTTTCTGAGGTGGTGTTGGAGGAGGGGGAGCTCTCCGAATATCATCAAGGCTGCATCGAAAGTGTCATTCGCGCCGCCAACCGAATGTTGGAGATGATCAACCGCTCACTGGATCTGTACAAGATTGAGACGGGTCGCTATCAATATGAGCCCAAATCGTTTGATATTGCGCAGGTGATCCGTCGGGTCTGTGCGGATTTGGCTCCCCTTGCCCAGCGACACTCCACCGCCATTGTGATCGTGATGCCGGATCATCTGGGGCCGGATGCAGCCTGTTGGCTCGTGGCCGACAGGACGTTGTGCTATTTCCTGTTGGCCAATCTGATCAAAAATGCCATAGAGGCCGCGCCGCTGACCACGCAGGTGACCGTTACGTTGATGGAACATGCGGATGGATGGGTTGCCATCGCCATTCACAACCATGGAATGGTTCCCGAGGCGATGCAGAAACAATTTTTTAAAAAATATGAGACTTTTGGTAAAGAGCAGGGTACCGGCCTCGGAACCTATTCCGCTCAACTGATGGCCCGTGCCCAAGGGGGAAAGGTGACCATGGAGACCAGTCGGGAGTTGGGTACGCAGGTAACGGTTTATTTGCCGCAATGACCCGTGTGGCCCTGTTTTGGCGGCAACGATAATCCTGATCGGAGACGGTGGGTGAAATTTTTTGAGGTTGTGTTTACCCTGCAGGTGGAACACAGGCTGATGGGGGCCATGCTGGATTCCATTGCCCGGTCCAATCATGTGAATGCACGAAAAAAACTTTTTATTTTTAAGCAATTATTGATTAACCACTTTCTTGTTGAAGAGTTTGTCCTCTACCCGTTCATCAAAAAGCAGATGATAGACAAGGAGTCCACCGGGCGATTATTCTTGTCCGGTGGCTCTGCTGATTTTGATTTTGAGGCCATCGTCAAGGAGATGGAAAGTTTCAATGCAGTCGGTGTGCAGGCTGTCGGTACCATTGCGGAGTGCTTGCGTCTGGAGGAGGATCTGTTCCAGGAAAACTTTGCCCGGGTGGCAGAGTGGGTGCGGGCGCGCGTTCTGTTTGAGGAGACGCGGTTGTTCAAGGATGTGGACACGTCAAAGGTAAAATTGTTGCGGAAAACCGATTTTACGCGCGTGCGCATAGAAGGGTGAGTCAGGGGAGATGGGATGTTGACTGTTCGGACAGAGAGGGTTGTGCCCGTCATGGGTGATCTGATTGGTTTGGATCAACGCCATGTTTGGCATCCGTTTACGCAGGCGCAGACAGCCCCTGTTGTGACGCCCATTGTTTCGGCCCGCGGGGCCACTTTGTATGGCCAGGATGGTACGGCCTATCTGGATCTGATCTCTTCCTGGTGGGTGATCACCCATGGCCATGCCCATCCCAGGATTGCCCATGCCATCGCCCAGCAGGCTCAGACCTTGGAGCAGGTTGTCTTTGCCGGCTTTACCCACCCTCCGGCGGTTCGATTGGCCACGGCGTTGGCGGAAAAGCTGCCAGCGGGGTTGGATCGGCTCTTTTTTTCCGATAATGGCTCCACCTCGGTGGAGGTTGCCCTGAAAATGGCTCGCCAGTATTGGCATAACAAGGGAGAAAATCGCGACCGCTTTCTGGCCTGCAAGGGGGGGTATCACGGAGATACGGTGGGTGCCATGTCAGCCGGGCGTTCCAGTGGTTTTTTTGAACCCTTTCGCCCGATGCTGTTTCCGGTGGATCTGCTCTCGTTTCCAGCGACCTGGGAGGGGGATACCGAGGTTGAGGCGCGGGAACGGGCCGCCTTGCAATCCCTGGATGACTATCTGGAGCGTTATGGTAACGTTTGTGCGGCCTTTTTAATGGAGCCCCTGGTGCAAGGGGCCGCCGGGATGAGAATGTGTCGGCCGGTTTATGTGCAGCAGGTGGCCGCCCGGCTGAAATCGGCTGGCATTCTGCTTATCTTTGATGAGGTAATGACAGGCTTTGGTCGGACCGGGACGCTGTTTGCCTGTGAGAAGGCGGAGACGACTCCTGACATCATTTGTCTTTCCAAAGGGCTGACGGGTGGCTTTCTGCCCATGTCGGTGACGGTCTGCCGCGAGGAGATTTATGAGGCCTTTTTGGGGGAAAATTTTGATCGCGCCTTTGCCCATGGCCACTCTTTTACCGCCAATCCCTTGGGTTGTGCGGCGGCGGTAGCCTCGCTGGCCCTGTTCAAGGAGGAGAAAAGCCTGGAGCGTATTGCAGCCATTGAGGCGATTCATCGGCAACGCCTGCTGGCGGTGGCCGAGCATGCCCGTGTGGAGCGTCCGCGGTTGATGGGGAGTATTGCCGCTTTGGATATTCAAGCGGCAGATGCGGGGTATGCGTCGCGGATCGGGCTGTTTTTGCGCCAATTTTTTCTGGAGCGGGGATTGTTGTTGCGGCCATTGGGCAATACGCTCTATCTGTTGCCTCCCTACTGCATTACGGCGGCCGAGCTGCATCAGGCGTGGGATGGTGTGGAGGCGGCCTTGAAACAATTACCCCCTGTCACCGCTTGACGCCTGTGTGCGCCGGCATGATCACGTCATATAGGAGTTTCACATGTTTCCTGGTGGTGGACTGCATATCGACCAAGCCCCTCCCCTGAGTATCCCGTTTCGTTTTTTTGCAACGGCCCCCTTTTTTTTGATCGTCTGTGGGTTGGTGTTGATCAAGGAGGGGAATGGGCTGTTTCTGACACCGTTGTTGCCTGAAACGGTGGCAATGGTGCATCTGCTGACCCTGGGCTGGATCGCAACCGTCATGTTTGGTGCCATGTACCAGATGATCCCGGTGTTGGGAGGGGGGCCCGTGCCCTGGCTGCAGGGATGCCGCTGGGTCCATTTGCTGCTGATTGTCGGTGTGTTGACCCTTGTACTGGAGCTGGGGGTGGGGTTGCACCGCTGGCTTTTGCTGGTCGCCAGCTTCAGCCTGGGGGGGGCGTTGACACTCTTCATTGTCCCGGTCGGTATTGCCCTCGTTCGGGCTCCGGTGGTGCATCCAACCCTGTGGGCGATGCGTATTGCCATTGTGAGCCTGATCGCCGTGTTGACCATGGGGTTGATTTTTCTGGGCGAGTATGCCCATGGATTCCTGCCGATGGATCGCTATGCCATGGTGGGTGTTCACCTGGTCTGGGGCCTTTTCGGCTGGATCGGTACCCTGATGCTGGGGGTCTCTTTCCACGTATTGCCCATGTTTTACATGATGCCGCTCTTTCCCAGACCGCAGGCCAACAAAATTTTGTTGGGCCTGGTGATCAGTTGGATCCTGCTGCCCGCTTTCATACTGCTGTGGAACCCGGTGCCGTATGGACTGGTTTGGTTGGCTGCGCTGCCCGCTTTGGCGGCGTTGGGGTTGTACGGCAAGATCATGGTGACGCTGTTTCGTAACCGGAAGCGGAAAAAATGGGATGTCACGTTGCGGTTGTGGCAGGTGGGCTATCTGTCCGGGGCTCTCGCCGTTGGGGTCATGTTGGCTTGGCCGGTACTGGAGGCGGATCGCTGGCGTTATCTGTTTGCAGTCCTCTTTTTGTTCGGCTTTGTCAGCAGCATCATGACGGGCATGCTGTATCGCATTATTCCTTTCCTGACATGGTTCCACCGTTACAGCCAGCAGGCCGGCCGGCCGGGCATCCCGATGATGGAAGATTTGACCCCCAAGAAATCGGCGCAATGGCAATGGTGGAATCAAGGGTTGGGGGTGGTGGTATTGGGGGGGGCGGTGTTGACCGGTTGGGATCCGTTGGTGCGTTTGGGGGGGGGTACCCTGGTCATGGCGGGGCTGATGCTCTGGTATCTGTTATATTTTGCCCTTCGCAGCCGCCTGCCTGAGTGACGGCGCATGGGATCCACCCTGTTTGCAGTACAGCCTCTTCAAAACGGGTGCAGCTTCCGGTTGGTGCGGCAGAGGGATTGGGAAAAAGTCGCTTTTCCCCCATTGCTAATGTGAATCGGTTGGTGTATGGTTCCGGGGTTTTTGACGCGCCTCCGGCCGCCTGCGGCTCTCCGAGGAGACCCTGGGCGGGTTGCCCTCGGCGGGGGAACTCTCTGTCAATCCAGTCTGGTGGCTCACCATGTCAATCGAAAAGATGAAAATTTTTGCCGGAACCTCCAACCCGGAACTGGGTCGGCGGATTGCGGAATATCTCTCTGTTTCCCTCGCATCTGCCACCATCAAGCGGTTTTCCGATGGTGAAATTTTTGTTCAGATTGATGAAAATGTGCGGGGCCGGGATGTGTTTGTGATTCAATCCACCTCCTCACCGGCCAATGATCACCTGATGGAGTTGCTGATCATGGTGGATGCGCTGCGCCGTGCCTCGGCCGGGCGCATCACGGCGGTGATTCCCTATTACGGCTATGCCCGCCAGGATCGCAAAGAGGCGGGTCGAACCCCCATTACCGCCAAACTGGTGGCCGATCTGATGGATGCGGGCGGGGTGGCGCGGGTGCTGACCATGGATCTGCATGCGGGCCAGATTCAGGGCTTTTTCAATATGCCGGTTGATAATATCTATGCGACACCTGTACTGTTGGGTGCGGTGCGTCGGCAAGGGTTTGGCAATGCGGTGGTGATCTCCCCGGATGTGGGTGGGGTGGTGCGGGCCCGCTCTTATGCCAAGCGGTTGGATGTGGATCTGGCCATCATCGACAAACGGCGACCCGCTGCCAATGTGGCGGCGGTACACCATATCATCGGTGAGGTGGAGGACAAGGATTGCATCATTGTGGATGACATGGTGGATACCGCCGGCACCTTGACCAAAGCGGCAGAAGCCCTGATGGAACGCGGTGCCCGTTCGGTCTCTGCTGTCTGCACCCATGGTGTTCTTTCGGGCCCGGCGGTGGATCGGATCGAGGCGTCGGTATTGGAACAGGTGCTGGTCACCGATACCATTGCCCAATCGGCCCGGGCCGTCGCCTGCCAAAAAATCAAGTGTCATTCGGTGGCCGGTCTGTTGGGGGAGGCGATCCGGCGTATCAGCGACGAGGAGTCTGTCAGTTCGCTGTTTGTTTGAGACCCCTTCTGTTCCGTTTGTTGGTGAGGTAGCACATCCAGCACCCCTGGAGGCTGGTGTGTTTGAGGGTTCCCTTTCGTTGGGAAGGGATTTTTTAGCGTATCAAGGAGAATAACAATGGCAATCATCAATGCAACAACACGAGACGGTGCCGGCAAGGGGGTGGCCCGCAAACTGCGTCGTGAAGGACGTGTGCCCGCGGTGCTGTATGGCGGTGGCAAACCGAATATCAATCTTTCCCTGAGTGCCAAGGAGTGGGACGAACTGCTTGTCAAGGAGAAGAGCGGCTTGCGTACCCATCGGCAGGAGATGGTGATCGATGGCACCACCCGGACCCTGGTCCTGATGCGTGCTTCCCAGATTCATCCCCTTTCGGGCAATGTGGTCCATGTGGATTTTACCCGCTTTGATCCCACACAAAAGATTGAAATTGCCGTGCCGATCCATCTTGAAGGTGAGGAAAGATGTCCGGGCGTCAAGGCGGGCGGCGTGCTGCAGTTGGTGCATCGCGAATTGCACATCAGCTGCCTGGCGGGCAATGTGCCTGACTATATCACCGTCTCGGTGGCGCAGGTGGAGATTGGCCATTCCGTTCACATCCAGGATGTAACACTGCCGGAGGGGGTTGAGGTCCACGGGGAGGAAGATTTGACCATCCTGACCGTGGTGGCCCCGCGCTCGGAAGCGGTGGATGAAGAGGCTGAGACCGCAGCGGAGTAGGGGGATGAGACCCTTTCCTCCCCCCTCCATGCCAGGGAGCGGGGCTGAGAGCAGGGCGGGTGAAACCGCAAAATTGCTGGTTGGTCTGGGTAATCCCGGTGAAAAATACCGGGATACCCGGCACAACCTGGGCTGGCATGCGGTGCAGCAGATGGTGGACTATTATCGTCTCCGCTCCGTTGGTCGGCGATTCGAAGGCCATTTTGGTGACGGTTCCATTGAGTCCAGTCGGGTCTGGTGGCTGTTGCCGGAGACATACATGAATCTGGCCGGTCAGTCGGTCGGGGCTGCGGTCCGGTTTTTCAAGCTGACTCCCGGACAGGTGATTGTTTTTCACGATGATCTGGATCTGGAACCGGGACGGGTGCGGCTCAAGCGTGGTGGAGGCCATGGCGGGCATAACGGCTTGAAATCCATCCAGCAGGTGTTGGGATCGGCCGATTTTGTGCGGGTGCGCCTGGGTATTGGCCGCCCGCCGCCGGGCATGGAGCCGGCGCACTATGTGTTGGCCCCTTTCAGCAGTTCGGAGCGCACGACGCTGG
Organism: Magnetococcales bacterium HCHbin5; assembly: GCA_002753505.1. Classification (GTDB taxonomy): domain Bacteria; phylum Pseudomonadota; class Magnetococcia; order Magnetococcales; family Magnetaquicoccaceae; genus Magnetaquicoccus. The sequence continues at coordinate 12,510 of PEAG01000014.1, forward strand.
CCTCCACGTTGGACCGACTGCCCCGCGCCCTTTTGTTTATTCTGCAGGAGGATTTGGCGGGCGCGATGAACAGCCTCTGCAATCCGCCAACCGCTTCCGCATCCCCATCCCCTTCGATCACTCCAACCATATAGATAGAGAACGCCATGGCATTGCAGTGCGGGATTGTCGGATTGCCTAATGTAGGAAAATCCACTATTTTTAATGCGTTGACAGCGGCCGGGGCAGAGATGGCCAACTATCCGTTCTGCACCATAGAGCCCAATGTGGGGGTTGTTGCGGTACGGGATCCGCGTTTGGATGCCTTGGTCTCTCTGGTACGGCCGCAGAAGACCATTCCCACGGTGATGGAGTTTGTCGATATTGCGGGTCTGGTCAAGGGGGCCAGTCAGGGAGAGGGGCTGGGCAACCAGTTTTTAGGCCATATTCGGCAGGTGGATGCGGTGGCGCATGTGGTCCGCTGTTTTCAGGATGATGATATTACCCACGTTCAGGGTCGGGTGGATCCGGTGACGGATGTGTTGGTGATTGAGACCGAGTTGATGCTGGCAGATCTGGCGGCGGTGGAAAAGCGGATAGGTGGGATCGGCAAGCGGGCCAAGTCGGGGGAAAAGGAGGCGCGTCTGTTGGAACCGATCTATCAGAAGGTGATCGAAGGGTTGAACGCGGGGGTGCCGATTCGGTTGCAGGGGCTGAGTGGGGAGGAGTTGGCGGCCCTGAAGGATCTGTTTTTGTTGACCAGCAAGCCGGTTTTGTATGTGTGCAACGTGGCGGAGGAGGCGGTGCAGTCGGCGCAGCAGCTGGGCCAGCATGCCATGGTGGATGCGGTGCGTCAGTTGGCAGCGGAACAGGGAGCAGCTGTGGTGGCCATCTGTGGTCGCATGGAGGCGGAAGTCAGCGAGTTGGATGAGGCGGAGCGGTTGGTGTTTCTGGAAGAGTTGGGGATGACCGATTCCGGTTTGGACCGGTTGGTGCGGCAGGCGTACGATCTGTTGGGGTTGATGACCTTTTTTACGGTGGGTCCGAAAGAGGTACGGGCCTGGACGGTCAGGAAAGGGGCGACGGCATTTGATGCGGCCGGGGCGATTCATACCGATTTTCAGCGGGGATTTATCCGGGCGGAGGTGATCGGGTTCGAGGACATGATTGCCTGCAAAGGGGAGCAGGGGGCCAAGGAGAAGGGGCGGTTTCGTTTGGAGGGGCGGGATTATCTGGTGACGGATGGGGATTGCATGCATTTTCGGTTTAACGTTTGACCGGGGCCTGTATGCAGAGCGATAGACCGGTGGCGGTGGCCAGGACAGGGGCTTCGGGGGCGCGATATGGGTTGCGACTGCTGGGGAGCCTGTTGTTGTTGCAGCAGCGGGTGGACTTGCTGATTTCCGATGCGGCCCGGCTGGTTTTGCGGCAGGAGTGTGGGCTGGATGTGCAGGGGGATGGTGCAGCGGTTGTGCAGGCGTTGGCGGAGCCGCTGGGTCGGGAGCTGGGTCGGGGGGTTGAGGTGGCGGGTTTGCGCCATTTTGCCCAATCGGATTGGATGGCTCCGCTGGCTTCCGGGGCGTCCGGCTCGCGGGCGATGGTGGTCTGCCCCTGCTCCATGGGCACGCTGGCGGCCATTGCCCATGGATTATCGGACACCTTGATTGAGCGGGCAGCTGATGTAATGATCAAGGAGCGACGACCACTGCTATTGGTGCCCCGGGAGGCTCCGTTGTCTGCCATTCACCTGGAAAACATGTTAGGCTTGACCCGGTTGGGGGTGACGATTCTGCCGGCGGCTCCCGGTTTTTACCACCGACCGGTGACGGTAGAGGCGTTGTTGGATTTCATGGTTGCGCGTATACTGGACCAGCTGGGCATTGCCCATCGGTTGCTTCCTTCCTGGCCGCCGGCATCAAACGCAAGCTAGCGGCCATTGGAGTCCGGCATTTTGCTTTTGAGGAGAACGGTTGTGACATCCATTCAACAGGCAGGTCGAGAGGTTGCCTCATCCCGGAGAAGGGGGTTCTGGGCAGTTTTTGTCGGTGGTTTGTTGGTGGGCGTATGTGGCTTTGCAGGATTTCACTTTTTGCTTATGGATGGCTTTACGAACAGCCTGGAGATGTGCATCTCCTGCCACGAGATGGATGGCGTCTATCGGGAGTACCAAAAGAGTACGCACTATAAAAATCCTGCGGGCGTGCGGGTCATCTGCGCCAATTGTCACATTCCCCATGGGAAAGGGGTGGCGGACTACCTGGACAAGTTGGTGGACAAGGTGGTTGTCGGAGGGCGTCATCTCTTTCACCATCTGAAGGGTACCTATCCTGACGCCAACTCCTTTGAATCCGCCCGCTACAGGTTGTCCCAGGATGTTTTGGCAAACATGCGCCAGCGGGATTCCAAAGAGTGTCGTCAATGTCATACCTATGAGTCGATGCAGTTTTCCAGTCAAGGCCGTTCAGCCGCCAGCAAGCACGAGCGGGTGATGAAAGAGGGCAGCAAGACCTGCGTTGATTGTCATTCTGGCATTGTACACGAGTTACCGGAAGAGCCGACCAGCCCGGAGGGAGGTGACAAAAAATGAGCGTTGATGGGTATGTTGGCCGTTATGTTGGCAGGAAAATTGTTTTTTGCGGGTTGCTGGTTGGGTTGTTGTCCATGCTGTCAGGTCAGGCGGTGGCGTCTGAAAAAGAGCATTATGTTCAATCTGTCATCTCGCTGCTGCGACTGCATGCCGATGCCATTCGCCAGTTGGCAACCAAGGAGTTCAAGTACAGCAGAAATTTGGCCCGCCATGCAGCTGCCTTGCATCACACCTTTGGTCTGTTGGGGCCCATGGACTGGCATACCGCCGAGGCAGCGTTTTTGCAAAAAAAATCGGCAGATGGCCAGCTTCTCCAGGCGGATGATTTTGAAAAGATGGCCGACAGGTGCCAACTGTCGATGAAAACGCTTCAGCAGACGGCTCTCCAGCATGTGGAGTCGGGGGGCAAACCGGAACCGGTACTCAAGGCACTGGATGATGTGCAGGGGGTATGCAGCAGCTGTCATGACCTGTTGGGGGGTGCAGCCCCGGACGTGTGGGGCAAACAGGGTAAATAACCCGCGCAGGGCCTGAATATTCCTTGGGTACAGCCCAAAGCAAACGAGGGTGGTGGAATCGGACCGCTCCGGTTGTTTTGGGAGATTGCAACAAACCGCTGTTTTTTTTGAGATCTTCCGCTTTTCTCTCCTGTCGCAGGCCACAAGGATATTGGTGGGGTGCCGCCTTGTTTTTGCCAATAAACGGTGGACTCTCCGGTTAATAATCAGGGCCGGTTCTTCCAGATGTCCAGCTGCGCGCTGCCGGCTTTTTTTGTCAACGTGACCCTTGAAAATCGCCTTTCAGTTCATATCTCACAAAATCAACGCGCCTGTTTTGCTGCATGTTCGATTATCTGGTCCAGTCCAGTTTTATACCAATCTCAGACTTTGACATATATGAAGAGAGGCATTCATGTCAAAACATATCACAATTGATAAGGTTATCATCGCCCTGGCCCTGCTTCAGCTGGATCATGAACGTGTCTTCTGTGCTGTGGTTGATGTGGGTGCTGGCACAGGTCTGTTTGCCCGCTTGATCCGCTACTTGTTGCCCGGCAGGTACTGGAGTGCAATTGAAGCAAGATCTGCGTGCGTGGAGGCGTTTGAGCTGAAAAGCCTTTACGACAAGGTGTATGTATCGGATGTGCGGTATTTGGACATGCAGACGCTTCCCAAAGGGGGGGTTGCACTGTTGGGAGGTCTGCTGGAACGGATGAGCCTGGAGGATGCCATTCAGACGGTTGCACGCCTGTTGACTGTGAACGATTATGTTTTTCTCTCCATTCGTTTGTCCTCTCCGTTGTCTGAGGCCCCTGAGGCGGACTCATTGAATGGGGTGCCTCACCTGTGGAGTGGAGCCGATCTGGCTCTCCTGCCGGGGGGGACGCACGCTGTATATATGGATATGCCTGACGACCCCTCTCATGGGCAGATGGTGATCATGGTTTGTGCGAATTCCAAACAGGCACAAGGTGCTGCCATGCGTGCCTTGGCAGCGGCCTTGGAAGAGTTGGCAGGCGATGGGGGCGTGATGCCGATTTATGAGAAAAGTCTCGGCGACCTGTCCGGTTTGCAGCCATTGCACAGGATTCAACGCCAAATTATCCAACGACCTTTTTTTGAGAGCTCTTTGATGACGGTCATGCATCGTCTGCTCTGTGCTGAGACAGGTAAGTTGGAGCATGAGCCGTGGCATCCAGAGGCCAGACAGCAGTGGCTGGGATTTTTGATCGAGTGCTACAATGTGTACTGTCAAGTGGACAATGCTGTTTATGCGGATAAGATCATTGGATTTTTGGCTGCCAGCCATCCGAACAATCCAGCGTTGCTTGAACCGGCACTGGGGCTGAGCCTTGTTTTGTGTCGTTGGGAGCAGGTGGATCAATATGCAACGCTGCTGCTGGCACAAAATCCGACCCATCTGGAAGCATTGAAAGCGAAGGTTTGCTTCTGGTATCAATCGCGTGGCGAATCTGAACATATATTGGAGCGGATGGCAATCGCCAAGAGTTTGCCCGCAGATGCAGAAGAGGAAAAATTTTATTTGCAGAATCTGTATTATGCCCTTGGCTGTATTCTGTTTTCTGATTTGGACGAGAATAAAATTGCATGGGCAAAGGAGTTGATCCAGGATGCACGAGGATTCCGCTGCAGTCCGTCTGCGTTGGCGCGCCAGGATGCCCGTACCATCCGATACAACAACATGCTTAAAGATTTTTTTGATACCTTTAATCTTGAGTTTATCCTGCGACCCATGCCGGCAGCAGATCCCTGGCCAGAGATTGTCTTTGCCAGTTCCAATGGCCTGCCGCTCCGCCCGTTGGATCTTGCTGCCATTGCGGACAGGCTGCAGTCAAAGTTGGTATTCCTGGTCTCTGCCGACGAGTTGTATATCAACAGGTATGCCCACAGCTACATAACATCGACGCTGGGAGCCTACGAGAGTTCTCTGATTATGGTCTGTGTGGTGGGTGGTATGGGTCGCCTGAGTGAAATGGCCGCCAGGGTAGGCATTGAAGATGAGCGGTTGATCTATTGCGGGGATCGGTTTGATCCTGCTGTGGCGGGTTCTTACCATCCAAGGGTCTATTATCAAACGGCCCGCTATCGCTGGATAGAGTATCTGATGGAGCATCTGCCGCTGCCTTTTATCGTGAACGACATTGATATTGTCGTTCAGCACGGTATTCAGGATCTGCTCGAGCGATTTGCGGCCTTTGATGTGGTTGTCAATGAGGAGCAGGCCAGTTTGCAGCTGCAATCCAGAATCATTGCCAACCTGGTTCTGTTCAATCAGACGGCGACGGCAAAACTGTTCGCCAGAGCCTTAAGATTCTATATCAATACGGCATTACGTGACAACAGGGTCCTGGGTCTCATCCTGGATCAAATTGCCATGGTGATGGCCAGGCAATATGTACAGCGTTTTTCCGATCCAAAGTTTGGTCGCTTTGCCCCTTTTGATATTAACAACATCATGTTTACCAAAGACAATGTCCAGGTGTATCGGGAACTGTCAAACCAGTTTTGCTTTCTGGCCTTGTATGCGTCGCAGGACGATGTGATCAATGATAAAAAGTGGTGGCTGGAATAGTGGTCCAACCATCCTGATTTGACGGGTAAACAATCATGGGGTCCAGGGGAGATTATCTCCCCTGGTGGGGTGCAGGGGCAAAGCCCCTGCATGAACTGCGCGTTGCGCACATTTTCGCAGAAAATGTGCGCAACGCGCACAAAACCGCCCCGCAGGGGCGACCTTGGGAGGGCGGCAGCCCGACTCGCACGGTTATATTATTGAAAATATTTGGATAAAAATCCAGAATCTTCGGATATTCAGCTTTTTGTTTGACACAGGGCCAGGAGTGGTTTTTTGCCAAACCCTCCCCAATGTGGCCAGCTTTCGGTCGGGCTGCTGCCCTCCAGCGGTGCCCCTGCGGGGCGTTTTGGGAAAGCACGCCCGTTACATGCAGGGGCTTTGCCCCTGCACCCCACCGGGGACCGTGACGGTCCCCGGACCCCTGCAATTGTTTTATTTAGAAGATTGAAAAGAGCGTAACTACCCCATGGAATCACTGAACCATTCACTGTTTTTACTGATCAACGCCGGGGCTGAACCCTCGCCTGTTCTGTTGTACGGGGCCATTTTTTTTGCCAAGTGGCTGGTCTATTCGTTGCCTGTCCTGTTGCTGGCCATGTGGCTGTGGGGTCGCTCTTACCATCGGGAATTGGCAACCAAGGCGGTTTTGTCCATCGTTCTGGGCCTGTTGGTCACAGCCCTGATCCGGTGGCTTTGGCCGCACCCGCGCCCTTTCGTCGTTGGCTTGGGTTATACCCATCTGGCGCATGCACCCGATGCCTCTTTTCCGAGCAACCACGCCGTCTTTTGTTTTTCGATGGCCTTCTCCCTGTGGTGGAACGCGGTACGCAAACGGGCTGCCTGGATACTGCTGGGAGTGGCCCTGTCGGTGTGTTGGGCGCGAGTCTACCTGGGGGTCCACTTCCCGTTGGATATGGTGGGCGGGGCGGTCGTGGTGCTGCTGTCGGTCTGGCTGGTCAACCGCCTGCTGCGCATCAACCGTCTGGGGGACCGACTGGTCATCAAGCTGGAAACGACCTACGGCCGTATCATGGCGCGGGCTATCGCCAGGGGCTGGGTCTCGGAATAGCCCTTTCCGGTATTGCCGGTTTATGTTTCGGTTGCACAGGCTTCACCGCACCGGCCATGATCATCGCCTGGTCCACTCCGACCAAACCAGTCGGGAGAATCCGAAATTTCCTGAATCTTCCCAGACCGATGTGTATCCAGATGACCGGGATCGTCTGCCCGGTGGGCGAAACGATGATCAAGGCCCAACTTGTGAACGTGAACCAACTCTGGACATTCTATTCCCTGGTGGTGGGTGGTGGCGCACTTTATTCCCTGCAAGCACATGATCACAGTCAAAATTTTCTGTTGATGCTGGCCAGCACGATTTTTTTTGCGGGAAACTTTATCACGTTAAGGCGGTCGCATGTCTCCTTGATCAAGATCTGGTGTCTGTTGAAAAGTGCAGAGGGTAGCAACAGCGCAGTCGTGGACTCTCTTGAGCCGATCCCGCTAAAAAATATGCAACTGTTTTATTTCGGCGTGATATTGTCCGTGATCGTGGCCATGTATTTTCTTGCGTGAAAGCTCTGGTGGTCAAATAAATATTCCTTAGACGGAGCGGGAAATGTTGGCAAAGCGGCTCTCTTGTCGTGGTGGTCGGGGCTGGTTAACTGTTTGAAAAGCAAAGAGAGGATTTTTTTTATCCAGTATCGGGAAGTTAACGTATTATCAATTTCCTGTCTGTTTCCCGTTCCGGTGGCACAGACGCCTGTTTCCCCCCTTTTACAGTGAACGGTTTCCTCTGTTAAGATGCGCCTGTTCGGACTCTGATGCGGAGGTTTTCTGTACCATGGCGGCCAATGCTTCACATCCCCACAGACTCACCACGCGACAACGCAGCTTTGTTATCATGGGCATGCTGGTGACGGTATTGCTGGGGGTGCTGTTTGTCAAGCAGGTGGTGACGGCCCGTTTTGTCCAACAGCAAATGTTGGCGACGCAAAATGGCGAGACCGCAGCCCGCCAGATCGAACGACAGATGTATGTTACCCTCTCTGTGACGCATACCCTGGCAAGTCTGCTCCATAGCGACATCAATCTGGTGGAATCGTTCGATTCAATCGCCAAGGAGATGTTGAACATCCATAAAGGCATCATTCGCAATCTCCAATTGGCCCCCGAAGGGGTGGTGCGCCGTATTTATCCCCTGGAAGGTAATGAACGCGCTATCGGTCTTGACCTGTTCCATAATCCGCAGCAACGCGATGAAGCTCTCAGAACCGTGCAGACGCGAACGTTGACTCTGGCGGGTCCATTGCACCTGGTCCAAGGCGGCAGTGGAGTGGTTGCCCGTTTGCCTGTTTTCGTAAGCGCAAAAGAGGGCAGGGAGCGGTTCTGGGGCTTTGTCTCCGCCCTGATCGATACCGAACAGTTGCTGGCAGTCAGTCTGTTGGACAGGCTGGGCGATGCGGGTTACCACTTTCGTCTTGTCAAACGGGAAGCCTCTAAACCGGAACAGCTGATCACCACCAATCTGCCGGCGGCGCAAGAGATCAGCCAGCCGATTGAGGTGCGGGTGGCTGTTCCCAATGCACCATGGGTACTGTGCGTGCTGCCCAAAGAGGGTTGGTACGACATGGGGCGTATGCTGCCCGAATGGGCTTTGGTTTTGCTGGCGGCCTGGGTGGTGGGTAAATTTTTATCCATGATGTTCCGTCTTATCGCCCTGCGGGATGCCCTGGAGTTGTCCATCCGGAAAACCGAAAAGGCGGCCCAAGCCAAAAGCGACTTTTTGGCCACCATGAGCCATGAAATTCGTACCCCCATGAATGTGGTATTGGGTATTCTTGAGCTGCTGAAGGACTCGAATCTGAACCCAACCGACCAGGAACAGGTTCAACTGGCTGTCCAGTCCGGGAAAATGCTGCTCTACCTGATCAATGACATCCTGGACTACTCCAAGATTGAGGCAAACCAACTGGAGTTGGACACGGTACCCTTTGATCTGCGTGCATTGCTGGATGAGATTGCCCTGAACCTGTCCTTCATGGCCCATGCCAAACATATTGAGCTGACATCGTTTTTCCCCCAAGAGCTGCCCGCATTGATGTATGGAGACCCGAATCGATTACGACAGATATTTACCAACCTGGTCGGTAATGCCATCAAATTCACGCCTCCAGGGGGGGTGGTGGAGTTCCATGGTGGTCCGGTGGGTCGTACAGATGGCCGGGTTGAGTTTTTGTTTGAGATTCGGGATACCGGTATTGGTATCCCAATCGAAGATCGGCAACATATCTTTGAAAGTTTTGTGCAGGCCAATGTTTCCACAACGCGCCAGCACGGGGGAACGGGGTTGGGATTGGCGATCAGTCAACGGTTGGTGCAGTTGATGGGTGGTACGATTGGTGTGGACAGCAACCCCTTTGCTGACTCGGGCTCGGTTTTTTATTTTACCGTTCAACTGCTGGAACAGCAGCAAACCACACCTGCGCTGCTTCAGCCTCTTTTGCGAGGCCAGCGTATTTTGATTGTGGGCTGTCGTGGTTTGCAATTGGCTCTGTTGCAGCATGCCCTGCTGACCTGGGGTACTCACAGCAGGGAGGTCGACGGATTACCAGCCGCTTTTGTTGAAGTGGGCAAGGCGGCCCAACGGGGGGAGCCCTATCAGGTAGTCGTTGTCAATCAATGGTCGATTCAGAACGGCCCTTTGGATTTTTCCGAATGGGTCGATAGCGATATGGGTTGCCGTTGTCTGCTGCTCGTGGAGACCCTGGACCGGGGCCTGGATCAGGCGGCGGCACTGCCTGGTGAAGTTTTGTATTTGAAAAAGCCGTTCAGCACGGGGCAACTTTATGGCGCATTGACCAGACTGATGCGCATTGACGAGGGAAAGCAACCGCAGAGCGAGGCGATGTTGTCTGATGCGGTCTCTCCCGTTCCCGTAAATCGCCGCACGCGCAACGCATCCATACTGGTTGTCGATGATCAGGCTGCCAATTTGACGGTTGCTGTCGGGATGCTGGTCAAGGGGGGATGTGACCGGAGCCGCTGCGATACGGCAACAGATGGTCAGCAGGCGGTTGAGCGGTTCAAACAAAAAAGTTTTGATATGGTTTTTATGGATTGCCAGATGCCGGTCATGGATGGCTATCAGGCGACCCGTCTGATTCGTGACTGGGAACGACAGCAGGGGGCTTCTCCGGTACCGATTATTGCCTTTACCGCCGATGTCACCCAGTTGAACCAATTGACTGGCCAGGACGCTGGAATGAGCGGTTTTCTCTCCAAGCCGGTATCCATGGGTGAGCTGCGGCTTGTATTGGACCGGTACTTGCCCGATCCTGCAACCAGTGTCCGTGGGGCTTTGAATGCAGAGACCGTGTCATCTGCCGCTCATTCACTGGATATCGAATCTGTTGTCGCTGCCATGCGCTCCCTTGGTCTGGAGGAGGCAGATTTGCCAGAGATCAGCCTCCTTATCATTGAGCAGTTGCCGGATTTGATACAGGTACTGGATCGAAATCTGCGGGAGAGTGCCTACGAGCAGGCACGCGCCACCTCTCATGTCCTGTGTGGTTCCATGGTCAACAGCGTTTTTCCGATGATGAAAAAGCGGACCAAATTACTGCACGAGGCGGTACGGGATCAGGAGTGGGAGGAGGCGTTACGGCGGCTGGTTGAAGTGCGGCAACTGTTCGAGCCCATACAGGAGGCATTGACCCTGTGGCTGCAACAGCCAGACCCATCCAAACCGTGAAGAGAGCCTGGATGCTCTGCTGCTGGATGGGGCGTGCTTTTCGGCTGCACAATGGGTTGACTACCGTACGACGGGAAGAGATAATCCCCGTCGCTGTTCGTGCGCTGTTGTTGTCCGATTGTTGGGTATCCTCTGCAAAGTTTTGCTGATTGGTGACGTTCATGGCAACCCTTTCCAAGTTTGAGCGGTTTTCCAAAAATCTGGTTTTCTCCCTCATCACAATCTGCCTGGTCACAGGGATCCTGGAGATTGCCTCTTACCTGCTGTTGCGGTTTCAGGGGTTGAATCAAAATTCGTATACATTCAGCCAGATTATTTCCGGTTATTACGTGTTCCGCAACACCCCTGGCGCGGCTTTATGGCAGGAGGTCAAGGAAAAGCCATCGGATCCGCCCACGGTGATAGATGGCAATGGTTTTGTTTCCGACCATCCCATTGCCGAGACCAAGCCACCCGGGGTCACGCGCATTTTTCTCATGGGAGGCTCTGCCGTGTTCGGGATCGGCCAGTTTCCCCCTTTTGCCTCGGTTCATTCCTATCATCGTGGTGTCTTGTCTTTTGCCCTGAGTCCGGCCGGTCAGCTGGAGCGTTATCTGCGCGCCCAGCGGCCTGACCTGCAGTTTGAAGTGATCAATGCGGCAGCCTCGGATCGTATGCTGCATCAATCCATGATCTACTACCTGGAAACCCTCTCGCGCTTTTCACCGGATATGGTCGTCAGTATGGACGGATACAATGACCTCTTCTTTGGCATGATGTCTGGAAGACCGTATGCGCAGATGGAAGCAAAGTTGGAAAACTATATTGATTTGTTGAACCGCGCCCGTTCCTACCAGCCCAATCTGGTGCGGTTGTTGAATATCGGTTACAGCAAATATGTCTACCCATATGTGGAGGAGGATCTCAAAAAACAGTTTTTTTTCAAAGGAGATTTTGAACAGGAAAAATACTCTTTTGCAGCCTATAAGCAGGTGGAAGGGGCCTTCATTCACTCCTCACAGCGATTTCTCCAAATTTTGGACCATTTCATGGCGGTGTTGAAGTCGGACAAGGTTGATTTTATCTTCACCTTGCAGCCCATTCTCTATCGCCAGGTCAACAAGCAGTGGTCGACCATCGAAGACCGCATGCGGCGGACCATTTTTGGTGTGGGTCCCAACATGACGCCTGAGTTGATCGACCGGTATATCGTCATGAGTCGGTATTTTTTTGATCAATATCTTTCCCGGGCCAGTCAGCAGCGGGTGGAGAAAAACGGTTTTGGCTTCATGGATCTGAACCAGGGGGTAACGCATCTGAAGTCGGATTTTGAGCTTTACATCGATTATTGCCATTTCACGGTTCCGGGCAGCAAGGTGGTTGCGGAACTTGTGGGTCAGGAGGTGTTGCGGCGGTTGCCCGGGCAACAAAAAAAGTGAGCGGAGCGGGGCTTTCCGCCCCGTGAGTATTGATCCTGGTTGCCGTTTTTGTTTTTTCAAGCGGGGCTGCTCTGTTGCCCTCTGCGCCACTCGTCGGCGCGACGCTTGATCGCCTCCATGTGAGGAGTCCACCAGGCGTCCCCATGCCATGGATAAAACTGTTCCTTTATCTCCACCTGCTCACCCACTCTCCAGTCAGCCGCCATCGATTCGGCCTGGGCAATCTGCTCCTGCTCCATCATCGAGACCATGATCTGGATATTGTTGTCGGCCGCAGCATACATTCTGGTCGCCAACCGGCTCCACATGTAGGCCAAAACAAAATCGGCCTGGACCCCTGGGCCGCCGATGGCATAGAGGGCACCCAGGGCCAACTGGGCGGCATGATTTCCCCGGTTGGCCGCTTTCAGATACCAGTGGGTCGCCTCAAGCAAATTTTTCGGTACCTGGTTGCCGTCCGCATACAGTTGACCCAGGGCCAACTGGGCCTCCAAATCACCCTGGCGGGCCCGGACCCGCAGCAGGCTGACCTCCGCAGGGACAACCAGTTGCGCCATGGGCAGCTTGCCATTCGGGGTGTTCGGATAGTTGGCCAGATTGTTGGGTAAATGGTATATCCAACTGCACACGGGAGCCATACGGTTCGTCATCGAGATGGGCACGACATAACGCGACATGAAACCCGGAGGCACATTTTCAAATGTCAACCCCATGGCTGCCTGCTCCCGGATTCCCCAACTGACAACCGAACGGCAGGTCAAACAGTCGGAAGAGGGAGAGGCAACATATTCCTCCGCCAGTGCCCTGTCCATGATAAACATGGCCATGTAGGGGTTGGTCAGATCAACAAAATAATAGTCACCGCACGCAATTTTTTTGCCCTTGTCCAGGTCTGTCTGGTACCAGTTGTCTGTACTGACATGCTTCTTGATGCTGTCATTGAACTCCACCCGAACAAATGCCGGAATCAGGTTGTGCGCCTGCAGCAGATCGCGATAGCTGACAAAATAGCAAAAATTTAAAAAACTCAGCTCTATGTCATCCTCCAGATAGATAAAATGGGTATAGGAGGAATTTTTTGCCAGAAACAACTCCTGCAGCAAGGGTCTGAAACACCAGGTCAGCATAAAAGGATCTTCCAGACCCGAATAGGGCTGGACGATGGCATTTTTGCTCGCGGAAAAGAGCGGATGACAGATGGCCTGAATGGCCTCCATTTCGGCCGGGTTTTCCGTATTGGTCATGACGACCACATGCAGTATGTTGACCGGAAAAGCAAACAGGGAAGAGAGCATGGTTGCCAAATATCCAAGCCGCTCCTCACGATAGTGAAAAGCGACAGCCACCAACAACCTGGCCGAACAGCAACGACCAAAATCCAGATCTGTCATCTGCGGAATCCCCCTCTTTTCTGTTCTCTCGTCGCGCATTGCTGGAAAACGGTACCCTGCAGGGGCCTCATGCCGGGAAAAAAAGCCGTCTGTCCAGATAACCGATAATTTTTTCATCACTGTATCGCTCACGGGCAAAGGCATTGCCGCAACGGCGAATCTCTTCGGCCTCTTCCCGCTGTTCGGTGATGAATCGTATGACAGAGGCCAGCTCTGCCAGGGTGGAAAAGGGCAAATAGTGGTCGCCCGCAACAAAATAGGCATCCATTTCCGGCGTGGCTTCCTGTATCAGCAGGGCACCACTCAATACCACCTCAAAGCTGCGAAAGGTGACAACATGATCCTGATTGGAGCGCATGGAAAAGTTGAGACAACAGGTGGCATCTGTCAGACCGCGCATGTAGAGTGCAAAACTGTCGAGCGGTGACAGACCGTCATCCATGTGGGAAGAGATTTTGCTCTGAATGGGCAGCCCCAACCGCTCAATGCCGGCCAGCCAAAAGGCCCGATGCGGTATGTATTTCGCCGAAACGCCTCCCGCGAAAAAAGGTTGTGGTATCAACGGTTGCTCGGGCCGGCCCATCAGACCCGCATTGGGGAAGAGCAGATTGAATACCTTGTTGGCCAAAGCAGGCGCGCTCCAGGCGGGCAGGAAAGGGACATCCCGCGTCCAGATCAGATCCAGATGGGTGGCTGCCTTGACCAAAACCGCTTCCGGGAAACAAAAACTGTCGATTAGACAACCCACGACCCGAATGGCCGGATTTTCCTGCCGCAACTGTAAAATCATCTCATCCCGTGCCTCCGACTTGATGGTCAGATTCAGGTCGATCACCAACAATTCGGCCCGTTGCTGACGGCAACGTTCGGCAACGATGCGGCAATCATCCGCTATCTCCGGCAAGGTGGCCGCTTTGAAGGTGCAACTGTGAACCTCCCAACCGTAGGCCTGCATGGCAGCCAGAATACGGGGCCCAAAATCGGAAACGCGGGAGGAGCGATCGCCAAAACAGAACCATTCGCGCATGGCGACGACAACGCGCCGCCGTGGACGCGGCCGCGTGCTGTCCGGCAAAGGATAAGAGATCAACCGGGCCTCTGCGCGCCCCCGCTGCCGTACCGCCGCCAGCGAAAAGGTGGGCACGGGCGCACGCCAGTCATACAGGGTCCGAAAGCGTGGAAACAGTGCGGCATAAAGATCCAGAATGCGCAACACATGGTCATGGTTTGCCTGCTTGATGGCGGCATCCAGCAGGAGTACCTGAATGGGATGGAGGATGCGGTCATACAGCAACGTTTGCTGCTCAAAGGACAGGGCGTCCGCCTGCATCCGTACCAGCTCCAGACCAACCCGCGCCTCTTCCGGCTTGTTGAAGAGCCACCCCCCCACAACGAGGGCAATGGCAGAGATCGGATGATGGTAATTGTTGTTTCTGAGAAACATGGCCAACAAAAAGGCCGGGCGCAGCCGCAGCATGACCAGCAGTTCAGTGATGGCCTCCAGCAACGCTTCAAATGGGTGCGATTCCGTCTGAATAAAGTGTACCAGATCAGCCACATTTCCCTGTTCATCCAGATGCAGAACAGTGTCAATAAACGGTCGTATCGGGTTGTTGTCCATGATGATATCTGCTCTTAATCTATGCCCATCTCCTTGGAGATGCGGTTTATCCAGTCGTTCTTCTGGGTAAAGTTGACCATTTGCTCCTGTTTGATCAACTCTCTGGCAACCCACTGGGTGGAGCCCAGGCCATCGACCAATCCCAACGCCACCGCCTCTTCCCCGGTCCAGATCAATCCTTCAAACAGCTCCGTTTTGGCAGCCTTGAGTCGGTCTCCCCGGCCTTTGCGCACCGCCTCCACAAACTGTTTGTGGATCGTATCCAGCAGGGATTGGGCATGGGCCTTCTCGGTATCATTGACCGGGCCAAACGGATTCAGAAAAGCCTTGTTTTTGCCAGAGGTGATCAGGCGACTCTCCATCCCCAGCTTGTTCAGGGTCTCCTGAAAACCAAACCCCTGCATGATCACCCCGATAGAGCCCACCAGGGTGGCTTTGTCCGCATAAACAAGGGGGGCGGCCGCCGCAATATAATACCCCCCCGACGCACAAACATCTTCCAGCACCGCAAAGAAAGGCATCTTGGGAAACTGCTGCCGCAAGCGAATAATCTCATCATAAACCTGGCCGGATTGTACCGGACTGCCCCCAGGGCTGTTGATGCGGATCACAACACCCGCGGTATCAGGATCCTCAAAGGCCTTGCCCAAGCCTTTGATTATATTTTCCGAGCTGTTGTTGGTGGCTGCCAGAATGGGGCCCCGTATGTCGACGACAGCGGTATGCTTTTTATTGTGAGAGATGGCCTGCAACTCGCCGCTGCGCCACTGGTCTGCCGTATTTATCCAGAAAACAGCACTCAGCAGGAGGGCGAGGAACAAGCGGAAACCATTTTTGCCGCGCCGAACCCGTTTTTGTTCTTTCAGCTGTTCCAGCAGAATGGCTTCCAGCGCAGCCCGCTCCCGGGCTCGACTCTCCTCGACACGCTCCAACCACTCGAAAGCTGCCCTGTCTGCCGCCATCGGGTTGGGAAAATCGGTCAGTCCAGGTTCCTGTTTGTTGATCATTCTGGGTTGGGTTCCTCGGCCGAATGGGGTTGCGAGGGGGGCTGGCCGGCGCGTTGTTCACCGGCCTCCTGTTCCGTGGCACTTTTGAGACGTATGTGCAGACGTTGCTTTAACTGCCCTACATCAAAACGGATACCGTACACATCGCACTGACGGCACTCTTGCAGCGTGGTATCGCAAATATTGCCTTTGTTGGCCCAACAGGGGGAGTTGTGATCCACGATGACCGGACAGCCGCCCTTGCCGTTAAAGGCGCACTGCTTGATCTCCCAGCAGGGGACCAGGGACAATAGATGGCGGATACCGGCGATGCCGATGCTGGTTTTGATCAAACGACGCACCTCCATCAGCCATTCCACATCCTGCTCGGTAAAATAGCGGGTGCCTGCGCTGTTTTTCTGGGAAATAAACAGACCTTCCCGTTCATACATGTGAATGGTACGGATGGAGATGCCCAATCGTTTGGCCACCACCCCAATTTTCATGCCTTCCACAGGTGCTGCCTGGTCGGAGCGTGACATAACGCTTCCCCTATATTGCGATCAAAAAACCGACAGGATGCGTACTGGTGTACCGGTTATCCTGCCGGGAACAGATTATAAAAGGCCCGTTTGCCGACATAGCGGGCACTACCCCCCAGTTTCTCTTCGATGCGGATCAGTTGGTTATATTTGGCCAGTCGGTCGGAGCGGTTCAAGGAACCGGTTTTGATCTGTCCGGCATTGACTGCGACCGCCAGATCCGCGATGGTGGTATCTTCCGTCTCGCCGGAACGGTGCGAAATGACTGTGGTGTAGCCGGCACAGCGGGCCATTTCCACCGCATCCAGGGTCTCGGTTATGGTGCCAATCTGGTTGACCTTGATCAGGATGGAGTTGGCAATCCCTTCGTTGATACCCCGGCTCAGGATGGCGGGATTGGTGACAAACAGGTCATCTCCCACCAGTTGCACCCGTTTGCCCAACCGTTCGGTGAGCATTTTCCAGCCGGCCCAATCGTTTTCGGCACAGCCATCCTCGATGGAAATGATGGGATAGCGGTTGCACAGATCCTCGTAGTAGTCCACCAACTCCTCCACCCGGAGATTGCGGTCCTCGCCGGCCAGATAGTATTGTCCCACCTCTTCCCGATAAAATTCGGACGAGGCGCAATCCAGAGCCAATAAAATATCCTCTCCGGGTTGATAACCGGCCCGTTCCACCGCCTGCAGAATGACCTGGATGGCCTCTTCGTTGGAGGCCAGATTGGGGGCAAAGCCGCCTTCATCTCCCACGGCTGTATTCAATCCCCGCTCTTTCAGCACCTGTTTGAGATGATGGAAGCACTCCGCGCCCACCCGGACGGCATCCGTAACCGATTGGGCCCGCACAGGCATGATCATGAATTCCTGAATATCCACATTATTGTCGGCATGGGCCCCCCCGTTGATGATATTCATCATCGGTACCGGCATCCGGTGGGCATTGGTTCCCCCCAGATAACGGTAAAGGGGTTGTCTGGAACTGATGGCGGCCGCCTTGGCAACGGCCATGGAGACGCCCAGAATGGCGTTGGCACCCAGGCGGCTCTTGTCCTCGGTGCCATCCAGTGCCAGCAAGGTGGCATCGATGGCCCGCTGGGCTGAGCAGAGCTGGCCGATGAGTGCCTGGGCAATTTCACCGTTGACGGCTGCCACCGCTTTTTGCACCCCTTTGCCCAGATAGCGACCGCTATCCTTGTCCCGCAACTCCAGTGCTTCCCGACTGCCGGTGGAGGCCCCGGAGGGTACGGCCGCCCGGCCAAAACCACCCTTTTCCGTCAATACATCCACCTCTACGGTCGGGTTGCCGCGAGAGTCCAAAATTTCACGGGCCTGAATCTGTTTGATTGCGTTCATCATCATCCTTTCCCAGGTAAGCCGTGGCTCCTGGCTGGTAGAAGGTTTTTACTGATCTGCATGTTTTCCAACTTTTTTCAAATCATTGCAGGGTGGATGGGGAGAGCGGCACTCTCCGGATTGCTGCAACCATGAACAATTTTTTATGGTATCCTCCCCCGTCATGGCTGGGGTTGCCACCGCAAATCCGGTTTGCGGGCCGCCAGGGTATCGTCCAGACGGCTGCAGCCGCCTCCGGGCACGGGAATGGCATGAGGCGCATCCCGCAACCATTGGGGATTGCTCATGGCCTCTTGCCGAATGGCAATCATCGCCTCCACAAACCGATCCAAGGTCTCCTTGGATTCGGTTTCGGTGGGTTCAATCAGCAGGCACTCGGGCACCAGCATGGGAAAATAGATGGTTGGTGCGTAGAAGCCATAATCCAACAGCCGTTTGGCAAAATCCAGGGCGGTCACCCCCACCTGCCGGGCTTCCGCCTTGAGTGTAATGATAAACTCATGGGTGGCGCGTCGAGCCGGAAAGGCGGTCTGGAAACCGGCCTGGGTCAGACGGGCCATGAGATAATTGGCATTCAGGGTGGCATAATCGGCGACCCGTCGCATGCCAGCGGCACCCGTCAGACGCAGATAGGCATAGGCACGAATCAACACCCCGATGTTACCATAAAAAGCAGACAACCGCCCGATGGTTTGTGGGCACTCCTGCTCGGTCAACCAGATGTAGGAGCCGGTGGGTTGCCTGCCCACCATGGGTACAGGCAAGAAGGGCCGCAACCGCTCCGCAACGCCCACCGGTCCGGCCCCTGGTCCACCGCCTCCGTGGGGGGTGGCAAATGTCTTGTGGACATTCAGGTGAATGGCATCGAAGCCCATGTCGCCCGGTCGGATGCGGCCGGCGATCGCATTCAGGTTGGCCCCATCGTAGTAGAGCAATCCCCCCGCCGCGTGGATGATTTGGGCGATTTGGCGGATATGTCGTTCAAACACTCCCAGGGTGGAGGGGTTGGTGAGCATCAAGCCGGCAGTATTGGGACCGACAGCCGCCTGCAAGGCCTCCAATTGGACATTGCCGCTGCCATCGGTGGGGATCTCCCGCACCGTGAAGCCGCAGAGGGTTGCGGTGGCGGGATTGGTGCCATGGGCGGCATCAGGGATCAACATTTCTGTCCGGTTGCCATCCCCTCGGGCCTGGTGATAGGCCCTGATCATGGCCACTCCGGCAAACTCCCCCTGGGCACCCGCCATCGGGGTGAGGGAGACGGCCGCCATGCCGGTCAGGTTGCAGAGCATCTCCTGCAACTCGTACAGGCAGGCCATCACCCCCTGGCCGGTCGCGGTCGAGGACAACGGATGCCGCTGCAAAAAACCGGGCAACATGGCCATCGTGTTGCAGATGCGGGGGTTGTATTTCATGGTGCAGGAACCCAGTGGATAAAAATGGGTATCCACCGAGAAGTTTTGCTGTGAAAGCCGGGTGAAATGGCGCACCACATCCAGTTCGGAAACCTCTGGCAGCGGGGGGGGCTGCTGGCGTAAAAAGGGGCGCAAAGCAGCCTCCAGGCTCCCTGCGCCATTTTCTGTTGCCGCTGCTCCAACCGGGTGGTGTTGGCTGTTGTGCCGCTGGCTGCGACTCCACTCAAAAATCAGAGGTTCCATGGCCTTTCTCTTCTGCCAACAGGGTTTTCAATGTGTGTGCAAAGCGGCTGTTATCGGCCGGGGTACGGGTTTCGGTGGCGCAGACCAGCAGGCAGTCACGCAGCAACCCGTCATAGGGGGCCAGAGCGATGCCTCCGCTGATGCCAAGCTGTTCCAGACGGGCCAGAATGGGAGGAGCGGGGCAGGGCAGTTGGAGGACAATTTCATGGAAAAAGGGCCGATCGAAAAGGCATGAGAGGCCAGCAACGGTCTGCATCTGTCTGGCCAGATCAGCGGTATTGGCATGACAGGCGGCGGCGGTACGGTGCAACCCCTCCGGTCCCAACAGCGAAAGGTAGAGGGTGGCTGCGACGGTCATCAACCCCTGGTTGGTACAAATGTTGGAGGTGGCTTTGGCGCGGCGAATATGCTGTTCCCGGGCTTGCAGGGTGAGGACAAACCCCTCTTTGCCCTGCTTGTCCTTGGTGCGTCCGGCGATGCGGCCCGGCATTTGGCGCAGGTAGGCCTGTTTGCAGCCCATGAAGCCAAAATAGGGACCGCCGGAGGAGAGGGGGATACCCAACGGCTGGCCGTCGCCGCAGGCGATGTCCGCTCCCTGGTCGCCCCACAAACCGGGCGGTTGCAACAGGCCCAGGGAGAGGGGATTGACCAGGCCGATGACCAGACCACCCTGTTGATGGGCCCAGTTGGTCAAGGCATGAACCTCCTCCAGGATACCAAAAAAGTTGGGCTGGGGAATCACCAGGGCGGCAAAGGAGCGGGCAGGGTGGTGGTGCAGGGATTCCGGCACCGTATGTCCGCCCGTGTTGCAGAAGGGCAGCGGGACAATTTCGATCTCCTGCCCGTTCAGGAGGGTTTGAACCACCTGTCGGTAGTGGGGGTGGAGAGTGGCGGGCAAGAGTACCCGTCGGGCGCAGTCCGGTTTGGCGCGCACCGCCATGAGTATGGCCTCCCCCAGGGCGGTGGCCCCGTCGTACAGGGAGGCGTTGACCACCTCCATGGCGGTCAGGCCGGCCATCATGGTCTGATATTCATACAGCACTTGCAGTGTGCCCTGGCTGGCCTCTGCCTGGTAGGGGGTATAGGCGGAATAAAATTCGCCCCGACTGGCAATTTCCCAGATGGCCGCGGGGATATGGTGCTCATAGGCACCACCGCCGGTAAAACAGAGCAGGCCGCGTTCATCCTGGCTGGCGCGCTCCCGCATGAGGCGTGCGAGGGCCATCTCTCCCAGGGGTTCGGGCAGATCGATCTGGTCCGGGTGGAGCAGTTCCGGCGGCACCTCTTCAAACAGGGTCTCCAGGTGATCGATCTCCAGGACGGCCAGCATCTCTTGTGTATCGTTTGCGGTGTGGGGAATAAAGGGCATGGGAGGCCATCAGGGTAAAAGGTGAATCGTCAAAACCAGAACCGCTCGTCAGTCTACTCCAGTGTGGTGCAAGAGCCAAGCAGGAACGTGTGGAGGTTTTACCACAGCGGATGGTGCAGGTAAATTTTTTTTACGGAACGGTGGTGAGTTCGGAACACTGTTGGCGTTGAGTTTGCGGTATGGTTGCAAAGGGTCGGGGATCGTTCACGCGCCCGAGTCTCATGCTGCTTTGGCCATTGTGCGGCGCGGGATACGAAGCATCCATGCGTTCCTTTTACAGGATGCGCCTTTCTCTGCTACCCTGTCGCTCACAAGGTGATTGTTGCGCACGCGGGGGAATAACGCTTTTTTGCAGGACAACAGAAGCATCATGAAATTTGAACCGTGCCAGGATCAAGTTCCGAACGGTGGAAAAGGGCAATACAACGGTCCAAATCCATCCAGGGAGAAAAGGGATAGTATGAATATACTGGCTTGGTGTTGCTCATTTTTTGTTATCGTCTTTCCCCTTGCGGCCCAGGAGCCCGCCCGCATTGTGACCAGGCAGGACGGGGTTGTGAACCGCCATGAAGTGGCGGGCCAGTTGGCAGCCACCCAGCCGGTGGGTTGTATTGCGCTTTCGCTGGCCACCAACAAGCTGACCCCCCCCGATTTATATCATGGGGTTCGGGAGTGTATCGCCCGGGACAACTATGATGCGGCTGTCGGGCTGTTTGCCCTGGCCGGGATCTACAGCAGTTTTGATACGGAACGTGTGACCGACCAGACGGCCCACCAGGGGGCTACGGTCTTGATCCTCAACACCTTTGCCGAGATCCCCCTTGACAAGAAGCAGACCTTTCAAGCCGCTGTCAGGCAGTTGCAGGAGAGCCCGGCGGTTCGCAACAGGCTGTGTGCAGCGATCAAAAAGATCGGCATGCCGGACTATTACCCAAATTATATGATTCTGCATGGCACGAAGGCCTTTACCGGCGATCCCCATGCAGAGGCCCTGGTCAGCAGTTTTGATGGACCAAAGGTATGGACGGCGTTGCAATCCAGCTATCTCAAGTGTGCGGGATAGTTTTGCAGCCATCCCTGTTTTATCATTACCCAGGCAGGGCAGGTGGAGGCCAGATTATTGGACATATCCAACAAATCCGCCGTTGATCTTGTGCAAAGCGTGCGGGCCTACCACACCCTCAGCAAGCACGCGCCCAACCGTTCCGCCCCTGGTCCAGGCCAGCTGGACTGGAAAACGCAACCAGACCCGTTTCGCACCTTTGCCGGGGCAAATCGGTTTGCCTTGCCCCTGGTGGCGGATACCATACCCACCCCCCATCAGGGGTTGTACCAACCGTTCGGGCGACTCTCTCCTGCGCCTCTGGACAGTCGAGGTGTTGCGGCTCTGTTGGAACTCTCTCTGGGGCTGGCGGCCTGGAAGGTTTTTCAAAACCAGCAGTGGCCCCTGCGCTGCAACCCTTCCAGTGGCAACCTGCACCCCACCGAGGGATATGTTGTTTTGCCCACTCTGCCACCGGGCAATGCACCCCGACTGCCGGCAGGGTTGTACCACTATCTGAGTCGAGACCATCTGCTGGAGTTGCGCTGGCAACCGGCTGAGGTGGCTCTCGCTCAGTGGGAGCAGGCGTTTGTGGCGGGGGGCTTTTTGTTGGGGCTCTCCTCTATTCACTGGCGGGAGGCCTGGAAGTATGGGGTACGGGCGTTTCGGTATTGTCAACTGGATGTGGGTCACGCGGCAGCAGCGGTCAGCTACGCGGCGGCTACGCTGGGGTGGCGGGCGACGCTGTTGTCTGCGGTTGCGGATGACGACATAAGTCGCCTGCTGGCTTTGAACAGGGGGGAGGCCGAGACAGTGCCGGAAGGTCAACCAGGATCGCCGCCAGAACCGGAACAGCCGGATCTGCTGCTCTGGATTTCAACAACCGTATCCCCTGCGCAGCCCTCCGTGAAAAGCATCCGTCAGCTGGCCAGCCAGGTCAACGCGGGTCCATCCTGGTTTGGCATGCCCAACCGGCTCAGTCCATGGCACGCGCACGCCTGGTCGGATATCGATCGGGTGGCGGCGGCAACCCACAAGCCTGTTACGGCGGTGGAGTCGTTGCCGACCGCCTCTCGTCCGCCCTTGCAGGTGGCGGTTCCGCAGCTGGCAGCCGCCACGTTGATCCGCCAACGCCGCAGTGGCCAGCATTATGATCCCCGTGGTTATCTTGCCAAGGCCGCTTTTTTGCGTCTGTTGGATGCCTCTCTGTATCGTTCCGGGCAGTCGCCGTGGGGGTTGATTCCTTGGCCAGCCCGTATTCATTGGGTATTGATGGTACATCGGGTGACCGATCTGGCTCCCGGTCTCTATCTGTTGCTGCGTCGTGACGACGGGGTGGCGTCGATGCGGGGTCTGTTGCATGGGGATTTTTTGTGGGAGCCGGTGGCAGACGCAGCGGGATTACCGCTGTTCCGTCTGGCGCAAGGGGATATGCAGGCGACGGCGCAATTTCTCTCTTGTCAACAGGAGATTGCGGCAGATGGTGCCTTCAGTGTCGGCATGCTGGGAGAGTTTGAGGCGGCGTTGGCCATGGGGGCGTGGGGCTATCGTCATCTCTACTGGGAGGCCGGTATTCTGGGGCATATTCTCTATCTGGAGGCTGAGGCCGAGGGGATGCGTGGCACGGGTATCGGCTGCTATTTTGATGATTTTTTTCACCAGATGTTGGGTTTACGGGATGGACAGCTGCAAAGTCTCTACCACTTTACCGTCGGCAAGCCGATAGAGGATGATCGGTTGCAGACCAGACCACCCTATTCATTCGTTGACAACCGTTAAACAACAATACCACCAAAGCCGCTCCACTACAGAGCCCTGGTCGGTGGGGACTGCATGTATAACGCCAACAGACGCGCCATGGTCTCCAGGGAGTCCCGGTGGGTTCGTTCCCAACCGTGACTGGCATCCAAGGCAAAGCAGATCAACGCCGTGCGCAGATCATTACCCGCCTCGACAGCGGCGGCTGCGTCGGAGCGGTAGTGCCGGAATATGTCGCGACTGTGATTCAACTGAAACTCTTGACATATCCCGAGGATCTGCCGGGTCAAATGCCAGTCGAATGGACCGGTGGAGTCGGCCATCGCCACGGTTACCCCCATCGGGCAGGTGTTCTGCCCCGGTGCCATGGCCCCATTGTCCACCGAAAGCAGCTCTCCCGCATTGCCATGCAATATGTGGCTGGCCCCCACCCCGACCTCCTCTGAAATGGTAAAGAGCAGATAGACCTCCATGGGCAGGACAACCCTGCTCTCCTTGATCGCCTTGGCCGCCGCCAGAAGGGCGGCACAACCGGCCTTGTCGTCCAGATGGCGGGCATTCAAAAAACCGTTGGGGACAAATTCGGGAGCGGAATCCACCGAAACATGATCCCCCACATGCAACCCCAACTGTGTTTGCAACGCCTCCCTGGTATAGACCTCCGCGTCCAGGCGGAGCTCCAGATTGTCCCAGGAGACAGGCTGGGTATCTACCTCCGGTCCAAAAACATGGCCGGACGCCTTGAGGGGCAGAATGGTACCCCGCAGGGTGTGGGCACCGCCCAGGCTGGTGTGTACCGTCACACGGGCCCCTTCCGCAAAACGGGCCGACCAGAATCCCACCGGAACCAACCCCAGCCGACCATTATCCTTGAGACTGAGTACCTGACAACCCAGAGTATCCAGATGGGCGACAATGGCGCGATTGGGAACCTCACAAAGACCGGGCAAGACAGCCCGAATCGCACCGCGCCGGGTCAGACCGTACGGGATCTCCAACTGGTCCAACTCCTGACAAACCATCTCCACCACCCGATCCGTCAGGCCGGTGGGGCTGGGGGTGATCAACAACCGGTAGAGCAGTTCCAAAAGATATTCCATATCGATGGGTAAATCTTCCATTTGCACCTCCTTGTCCAGGGGTCAGCCGGTGTCAAAAGCGATTGACAGACGGATTTTTGGTCTGGGGAAACAGCAGATCCATAAACCGTTCCGCCGTGGGTTGGGGTTCATGATTGGCCAGGCCGGGCCGTTCATTGGCCTCTACAATCACATAGTCGGGACTGGTAACCTGCATCACCAAAAAATCCAACCCCACCACCGGCATGCTTAATACGGCTGCTGCCCGCACCGCCACATCTGCCAGGCAGGGGTGGAGCTGCTCGGTCACATCGTGGATGGTTCCCCCGGTATGGAGATTGGCGGTACGACGGACAACCAAAGGGTGGCCAGCCGGCAAAATATCCGTCAGCGCAAAGCCCTGCTCCGTCAAAAAACGAATGGTCTCCGCATCCAGGGGAATACGGCTCTCGCCACCGGTAGCCGCCGCCCGGCGTTGACTCTGCTTGTTGATCAACGCCTCGATGCTGCGCACTCCATCACCGGTGATGCTGGCCGGTTGACGCAAAGCAGCCGCCACCACCTCACCCCCGATCACGATCACCCGCAAATCCTGACCATGACAAAACTCCTCCAGCAGAACCCGTTCATCAATCAAACGGGCCCGTTGCACCGCCGCGGCCAGGGCGGCCGGGGTGCGAACATCCACACTGACGCCCTGACCTTGCTCTCCCCGCGCGGGCTTGACCACGACAATACCACACTGCTGCAAAAAGGCCTCATTGTCTGCGGCAGAGCCGGCGGCCTGTTGGCGGGGAACCTGCAGCCCGGCCTGGATCAACAGGCGATGGGTCAGTGCTTTATCGTCGCACAATGTCATACTGACAGCGGAGGTCAACTCCGACAGAGACTCCCGGCATAATATGCTGCGTCCGCCAAATGAGTAGCGGACAATCTGGCGTTCCTGATCCAGTACCTCCACCGCAATGCCCCGACGACGGGCCTCGTTGGCAATAATCCGGGAGTAGGGGTTGAGGGACTCCTCGGGCGTAACGGACATGAAAAGGGGTTCGTTGATGGAATTTTTTCGTTTCAGGCAAAAAACGGGCACCTGGGTAAAACCCAGTTTTTCATACAGGGCAATGGCCTCCCGATTGTCGTGCAGAACGGAGAGATCCAGGAAGTCGCGTTTTCGCTGCCGAAACAGCTCTGCCACATGACGCACCAGTGCCTCTCCCACCCCTGGCAACGCACAACTGGGGTCCACGGATAACGCCCACAGGCTGCTGCCGTTATCCGGGTCATCAAAGGCCACTCGATGGTCCACCGCCATGACGGCGGCCACCGCAGCTCCATTCTGGACATTTTCTGCCAGCAGGATGGTCAGGGGGCCGTCGAGGGGAGGCGGTGTAAACGCCTCCCGCATGGGCACCATTTTGCGGGCCTGATAGAGCAGGTTTACCATGCGCAAATCTTCCCTGCTTTGCGCCGGCCGTATCCGCAAGGTGCCGGGACAGTGCCAGGGCGAGCTTTCCGGCTCGTTGAGATTCAGACGAAAGGCGTGCGAGGGGTCGAGAAAAATTTCCTGGGGATATTTGGAGAGGATAACGTGGGGCTCACGGCTGTAAAAGGCGAGGTTTCGCTCCCCTTCATCCTCCTCCAGCAGGGCGGCGGCCAGGGTTTCTATCTCAGGAAAAGTGTGTCCAAACAGTAATTTGCCCCAACCACAATCCACCATGGCTTCGGCCCGCAGGGCGTCATGAGCCTGATCGCTCTGCGCCCCCCAGCTGCGCAGAGAGGCCATCTGTTTCCAATCCATTGTGTCCGCACTGTGCAGATAATCCGGCGATTCACTCATGGTTTTTCTCCCGCTATACCTGATGGATCTGGAGCCAATACTCCAGGAGGGCCAATTGCCATAATTTGGAACCACGCAGAGGGGTGAGTAGGGCATGCTCCGGTTGGGCCAGCAGTTCATGGACATATTCTGTTCTGAACAGGTTGCGTCGGCGTGCCTTTTCGCTGGTAAGCAGCTCTCTGGTGAGATCCCGTACCGGGCCGGAAATATGGGTCAGGGCGGGGACGGGAAAATATCCTTTCGGGCGATCGATCACCGCAGCAGGCAGCATGCGCCGGGCAATGCGTTTGAGAATGCCCTTGCCCCCTTCGGCCAATTTCAAGTGTGAGGGGAGGCGGGCGGCCAGCTCCACCAGTTCATGATCCAGGAAGGGGACGCGGGCCTCCAGTCCCCAGGCCATGGTTTGGCTGTCCACCCGTTTGACCGGATCATCGACCAGCATGATCAGGGTATCCAGTCGCAGGGCCTTTTGGAGGGGGGTTGGGGCACCGGGCTGCTCAAAATGGTCCGCCACCAGGTTTCGACTGTGGTCCGCGCTCACATGGTGCCCCTGGACCACGTAACAGTACTCGGCATGGGTACGGTCAAAAAAGAGACGGCTGTAGTCAGCCAGGGCATCTTTGCTATCCACGAGGGGGGGATACCAGTGATAGCCGGCAAACACTTCATCGGCACCCTGGCCGCACTGGACCACCCGCACATGTTGGGAGACCTCTTTGGAGAGCAGGTAAAAGCCGACGTTGTCATGGCTGACCATCGGTTCATTCATGGCCCGCACGGTATTGTCCAGGTTATCCAGCAGGGTGTCGGTGGGAATGGTCAGTTTGTGGTGTCGGGTGGCAAAGTGGCGGGCCACCTGGTCGGAATAATAAAATTCGTCGCCTTTTATCTCTCCAACCCCCTCGAAACCGATGGAAAAGGTCTCCAGGCCGGTCTGGCCGGCCTGGGCCAGCAGGGCGACGATCAGGCTGGAGTCCAACCCGCCGGAGAGCAAAACCCCGACGGGCAGGTCTGCCACCAGACGCCGTTGCACGGCGAGGGTAAGGGCGTCTGTGATGCGGCTTTCCCAGTCGTTGTCGGAGAGGGTGCGCTCTTCCGGTTGGGGCTCCATGGAGAGGCTCCAGTAGATCTGTTGTCGCATGGAGCCATCCCGTTCCAGGAAGGTTACCGAGGCCGGGGGCAACTTGCGCACCCCTTTCAGGATGGTATGGGGGGCTGGGACCACCCCATGAAAGGTGAGAAAATGGTGCAGGGCGACCGGATCCAGCTCGGTATCCACGCCGCCGGCCTGGAGCAGGGCGGGCAGGCTGGAGGCAAAGCGAAACCGTTTGTCATCGGTGGTATAGTAGAGGGGTTTGATGCCCAGTCGGTCTCTGATCAGGGTGATCCGTCCGCTGGCCTCTTCCCGGATGGCCAGGGCGAACATGCCGGCAAACCGCTCGACGCAACGCCAGCCCCAGGCGGCATAGGCTTTCAGGATAACCTCGGTGTCACCGTGGGTGCGAAAAGGGTAACCCAACCCGATCAACTCTTGGCGCAGGGCCTGATAGTTGTAGATGCAGCCGTTAAAAACCAGGGTCAACCCCTGTTCAGGGTCGTGCATGGGCTGGTTGGAGGCGTCGGAAAGATCAATAATTTTCAGTCGGCTGTGGCCAAAGGCACCGTTTTGCCAGTAATAATCCCCTTTGTAATCCGGTCCCCGCGCATCCATGGCGGTGATCATACGCGCCACGCCCTCCCGTTCCGGGGCTTGGCCATCCCATCGAATTTCTCCGCAAATTCCGCACATCGGTTTTCCCTCCTTCGATATTTCAGGATGCGCCGAAGAGGGGTGGGGCATCCTGCATGGGGTTCTCCCGCCGACAAGGAGCCCCGGCGACTTGGGTGGGCGTCGCCAGTTGCGCAGGGGAGAACGGTGTACCATCATGGCAATGAAACCTGTGACCCGGTTGGTCCCGAGGGAGCGGTTGGCACAGGATGTTTTGTGACGGGGTAGACCCGTGATTGGGCGGTCAATACGGCGCGTACGCGCTACGCTTCAGGTAAGCAGGACGAGGATGCCCCAACTTGCCGGCGGGAGGCCGGTGCGTTTTTGACCATTGAAAGGCAAAGGATGGCTCAAAATCCATCAGGCTTTATCATTCCATGGTGGTTCTCGGCTTCACCCTACCCCAGTCAACTGTGGGTGTCAACCGGTTTTTCGGCAAAAATTTACACTCCCTGATGTTCAGGAAAAGCGTAATTTCATGACCAGCAGGCAAAACAGCATCAAAAAAATGATTAAGTTGGTCCATGCGACGGCGATGGCGGGCAGCAGCAGGCCGTAGAGGGTCCAGGAGGCGGTACCCAGCAGGGACATGGCCAGCCAGATGAAGGAGAGATCCCGGGCTGAGCGGGTGTGCCAGGTTTTCCAGATTTGTGGCAACAGGGAGGGTGCAGTAAAGAGGGTGGCCAGCCAGCCAAACAGTTCCGTCCATGGGAAGGGATCAGCCATTTTGACACTCGTTCGATCATAAAGAGTTGGCATTGTTTTGTTTTTTTAGTTTTTTCAAACCATTGCAGGGTTGTGTTGGGGCGCGACATGAACTAGGTTCCGGCGGCCAACCCCTTGCCCGTTGCCACCAGGCTCTGCAAAAAATCCCATTGAATATGCTCCTCCAACAGATCTGCCAACCGCTCCAGACTTTTTTCCTGCTCGGCGTGCAGATCCCGCATCGCTCTTCCCGGCAGGCCAGCCCAGGCCAGGATGGCCGCCAACGCCTCCGGGTGATCCATCAGACCGTGCAGATAACTGCCCATGACCTGACCATCGGCGGAGATGGCCCCCTCATCCCTCTCCCCCTGGAGCCGCAGGGCCGGCCGCCGCAAAGCGGGACCGGTGGAAAGACCCATGTGTATCTCGTAGCCCGCCACCCTGGCCGGTCGCTGACCCAACAACAGCTGGCCCTCCTGCTGACAAAGCTGCTTGTGCGGGGTGATGGTGGTCTCCATCGGCAACAGCCCCAATCCTGGACTCGAACCGGCAACACCCTCCAACCCTGCCGGATCATGAATGGTTGTTCCCAACATTTGAAAGCCGCCACAAATGCCCAGCACCTTGCCACCATAACGCAAATGGCGTTGGATGGCCGCCTCCCACCCCTGTTCCCGCAACCAGGCCAAATCGGCTCGTACGCTTTTGCTGCCGGGCAACAGGATCAAATCAGCCGCCGGCAGCGGTTGATGCGCCTCCACCCAAACCACCTCCACCCCTGGCAGGCCGACAACAGGATCCAAATCGGTATGGTTGCTGAGGCGAGGCAGACGGGGCACCACCACCCGCCCGGGCCAGGGGTGGGAGGCTCCATCCCGGGGACGGGGGGCAAAAAAACCATCCTCCTCCGGCAAGGACAACTGGCCAACCATGGGCAAAACCCCCAGAACCGGCTTGCCCGTTTTTTCCTCCAACCAGCTTAATCCCGGTTCCAACAAAGCAATATCCCCACGAAATTTATTGATGATAAAGCCGATAACCCGCTCCTGCTCCGAGGGGGAAAGCAACGCCAGCGTGCCGACAAAATGGGCAAAGATGCCACCCCGGTCAATATCCCCAACCAGAATAACCGGACAATCTATCGCCTCGGCAAACCCCATGTTGGCCAGATCATCGGTTCGTAAATTGATCTCAGCCGGTGAGCCAGCCCCCTCCACGATGATGACCTCATGGCGGGCGGCTAAACGGGCATGAGCCGCCAGCACCACCGACATGAGTTGGGGTTTATACTGTTGATAACTTTTGGCATTCATGTTACCTATCGGCTGACCGTTGACGATAATTTGACTGCCGACGTCGCTATTGGGTTTCAGTAATATGGGATTCATGTCCGTATGGGGTGCCAATCCTGCCCCACGGGCCTGAAACGCCTGTGCCCGGCCAATCTCTCCCCCCTCCGGGGTGACGGCACTGTTGAGGGACATGTTTTGTGGTTTGAAAGGGGCCACTCCCACCCCCTGGCGATGCAGCAGCCGACAAAAGGCGGCGGTC
The DNA here is from genome assembly GCA_002753505.1 of Magnetococcales bacterium HCHbin5. Taxonomy (GTDB): domain Bacteria; phylum Pseudomonadota; class Magnetococcia; order Magnetococcales; family Magnetaquicoccaceae; genus Magnetaquicoccus. Next base: position 43,002 of record PEAG01000014.1, read on the forward strand.
ACAAATGATTTGCCCGCCGAGGATGTCGTGCCTTGTATCATCAGAGTAAACGAGGGCATGGAGATTATTTCCTTTTGACAATCAACGGATCCCACTCGGGGTGTGGAGCCTGCGGCCGGAGCCGACCTAAAAAAGCAGGACTCCGGTGACAGATTCTGCTTTATTTTAGCAGTGTGTTGCTATAATGTCTCTGGATATGGGTGATCATTTTTATGGAGTCTGTTTCCGATGACATGTGCTGTTGATGATATTTTAAATGAATCCAGTAAAACTGTCCAAGGTACCATGGAACACATGGTTCAGGAGTTGGCCACCGATTTTAATCTGGACCTGAATACGGAGCGGTTGTTGGCTGCTCCGGAGGCTGCCAAATTGCGTGGGGCCTTGCAGACGTTTGCCGTTTGGGTTGTGCAGCGTGGTAGTCAGTAGCCAACTCCCATTGCTGGAGTTGTACTGGCTGGCCAGTTTGATACGATCACAAATAGACCCGGTGGGGAGTCAATTACATGGAAAACGCCAAAACTTTTTATGCAGACAAAGCGGATATTTTACGTACCGTCGAAGGTGCAGAGCCGCATGATGCCTTGTTTCTTATCGTCAGAGAGTTGTACGGCATGGAGGATTTTGTCTCCAATCTGAAGGACCGGGAGTGTCGGTTGTCCACCCAGGATGGGACTGCTACGCTCACCTTGATGGATGGTGAACTGATCGTTTTCAGATCGGACGTGGATGAAGAGGGGCGTTCCTCTCCGGAAGGCAGCAGCCGCACTTTCTCCTTCGCCGGTTGGTTTCCCGAGTATATCTTCAAAAAGCTGCAGGAAAATTTTCTGAAGTTTGATATGCCGTTGGAGCTTTTTTATGTGACAACGAGATATTATTTGCATGATTACAAAATGTTTTCCGGGTTTATGCTCTTCTATCGTTCCATCTGTCTGGAGGTGATGAAACGGTTGACGGTCGCGCAGGCCCAGGAGTTGTCAGCCAAGTTGATTGCTACCTACTGGCGACCATAGTCCCTGCAAGTATACCTGCTGTTAAGTGCAGCATCGCTTCTGTCCGAAAGGTTAAAATTACCGTCTTTTCCGTCTGGATCTGGCCTGTGGGTGGGGTTTGGGGGGGTGCCTGGCGATATGGGCCATTCAATGGCAGAAAAAACCAACAGCGTCGACTGCCGACGCTGTTGCCACTTTCAGGTTACCTGGGATCCAAACTTTCCCAGGGGTTGTCGGGCCATGGGGTTCAAAACGGTGCAGTGGCCTTGTGTGGAGGTGTTGCGCTCCTCGGGGGAGCCTTGTCTGCAATTCCAGGAAAAATCCAGATCGGAGCAGGTGGAGTCACAGCAGGGTGCGGCGGCTGTCTCCTCCTGGTCGGGCGGGTTTTCCCGCAAGGTCTAGGGGCTGCTCAAAACCAATTTTTGATCCTGCTTGTCTTTTGGCGCGTTGGTTCCTGCTTTTTTGTACGTCAATCGTTTAAAAAGATTAAAACGGGATCCTGCGCTATTTGGTCCGCGGGGGGATTGGCGGCGGTGCGAGCGGAATCTTTTTGGCACCGATTGCCGTCAACTCTTCCTGCACCATGTGATGCACCAGCCCTCGCAACAGTGAAATATCGGGTACGGCAGGAGCCACCGGCTCCGGCTGTTTTTTGGGCTCCCTTTTGTCGGCGGGGGAAGGGGGGGCGTGGTCCACACCGGCCCACCAGGTCTGCAAGGCGACTGCGACAATTTCACCCGGCAGCTGCTGACGCGCTTCGGCGGCCTGCTTCAACAGTTGGACGGTGGGGGCATCCAGCCACAGACTGACCTGAGATAACCCTGCCGCCCTTTGCCGGGCCCGATAGGCCTTTACGCGCTCACTCATGCCGGTCTCCCCCCTGCGGTACTGATGTGGTACGTGCTGCACCATCCGCGATGCGCGCGCATGTGTTGGCAGCATGGATTGTCGCTGTCCCTTCTGTGGCCAGTGCCTGCTGGATCAGGGCATCCGCGCCCGCAACATCCCCGGACAAAAACTGTTCCGCTACCCCCTGATCAAACAGTGCCCGCCAAAATTGCCCCCTGGTTGCCAAATCGGGCAAAACAGGCTGAACACGCTGTCGCCAGGCGGAGAGCCAATGGGCCAGTTCGCCCAGGGTTTCAGGCAAAACCTTGGCCATGGTGCGACGCAGATAACTGGCCAAGGCGGGACTCTCGCCACGGGTGGAAAAAGCGACTGTAACCGGCGGTCGCTCCAAGGTGGCAGGCCAGTGACAGGAACAATAGTCCGGCTGATCCACCACATTCAAGAAAAGACGACGGCGGTTGGCCTCCGCATAAATACGACTGTTTTGCACCACATCGGTCAGGGTGCTGACCGCAAACCAGATGCCCTCCAGATGGGTCTCCCGGAATCTTTCCGGCAACCAGAACAGGCGACCGGCTTCCACCTGGAGTTGCAACTCGGCGGCCAGGCGAGGAGCCACCACCGTAAGATGGGCCCCGGCAGCCAACAGTCGATAGCCCTTTTCAACCGCAACCGTCCCACCACCGATCAACAAACAGGGTCGGTCGGTCAACTGTAAAAAAAGAGGAAAAAAAGGTTCAGGCATACGCTTAAGAAAGGATACCTTCCAAGTAGTCTACGACATTGGTGCGAATAGGCATAAAATAGATGTGGGTCCGGCTCTCTCTGGCAAAGGCCAGGGCTTGCTGGGCAAACTGTCGATTCCATGCCAGGGTGGGAACAAAATGGCGCGGGAAAAGTACCCGGTTATGCTTTTCCCAGTAGCCACGGGAACTCTCGGTGGTCACCGGGGCCACCCCCCAAAAGAGAGGTATCCCCGCCAACAGCTCTGCATACATGGCCATCAGATGCAGGTCAAAAAAAGGTTGGGTAAAAAAACCATCGGCACCGGCTTCCAACTTTTGCTGGAGATAGCGATACTCCTGCTGCAACCCCTGTCGATAGGGATCCAGAGCCGCATAGACCCGCAGCTCCGGCATGGCCTCCTTGAAGCGGCGTATGGCTTGTAAAACCGTGCAGGCATTGGTCGGGGGGGGATGGTCGGGATTGACATCGCCGGTAATGACCAGGATCTCTTGAATGGCCAGGCGGCGCAGCGTGGCAACCAGCTCCAACGGTTGGTCCAGTGAAAGGTCGATGGCGCGAATGTGAGGAATGGTGTCGGGGAAAAATTCGCGAGCGATGGCACAACCGTCCCAGGAACGCAACGGAAAACGGGGTAAATCGGGCAGGTTGATCAGACGCACCGAGCGGAAATGGGCCTGAACCGCACCCAACTCCTCCCGCAAGGCTGTGGCGTCACGGGGTACCAATTCGATGGAGATGCGTGTTGCAAGCGGTTTTTGCATGGGCTGAATCTATATGAGAGCCGACCCCCCAGCAGCGCGCAGCGCGCTCTGTGGGGGGCCCTCCCCGGCTATCAGCAGAGGCAACCTGCCAGCAGAGGGGAAGAGGGTTATTTGGATTCCTTACCGGTGACAGGTGGAACGGCCGGTTTGGCCGTTGCTGGTGCGGCCGCACCAGCCGGACCGGCCGGCTTGGTTGCCGGTGCAGCGGATGGAACCGATGGCTTGCCGGTGGGAGACGCAGCCGGCGCAGCGGAGCGGGGAACGACAGGCGGATCGATGGGGTGAGCCTTTTCCATCTCCATGCTTTTTTCCAGCGGCACATAGGCACCATTTGGCGGTCCACCCATGATGCCCTCCTCACTCTCGAAGGGAGGAAACTCATCGGTCGGTTGGGCCTCGCTGAAATCCCGAATACAGAGGGCGACATACTCCTTGACCTCTTTGGGTGGGATCTGATCCTCCTTGGCATATTTTTCACAGGAGAGCCTGATCTCATTCTGAAAGTCGGCATCGGCAGCCGTTGCCGGGGCGTTGCCGGCCTGTCCGACGCCGACCATGCCTACAGAACAGACAAAAAAAGCAGAAAGAGCCACCCAATTTCGGGACATCTGATATTATCTCCTGAATAAAAATATTTTTCTCATCGACAGCCTCCCCTCCGACACAAGACACCACGGTCGGAGATTCTATCCGTAACCAGCGGGTGCGACAAGGAAATTTCTTGCAGCTGGCTGTTTATTCGCTTGTGCGTTTGGTCTGGGTGAACACCAGTTTGGCGACCTCTCCGTACCGTTTGACAAAGTGGGCAACAAACCCCTCACGGATATGCTCCGGCACCTCCTCGTAGTCTTTGCGGCATCCGTTGGGGAGAATGATTTCGCGGATACCCACCCGTCGGGCGGCGATCACCTTTTCCCGGATACCGCCGACGGGCAGGACATGGCCGGTGAGGGTAATCTCTCCTGTCATGGCGAGTCGACGGGCAATGGGCTCGTTTCTGGCCAGGGAGAGGAGGGAGGTGGCCATGGTGATGCCGGCCGAGGGTCCATCTTTGGGGGTGGCTCCTTCGGGGACATGGATGTGGATGGAGCCTTCCGCCAGGGTTTTGGCTTGGCCTCCCAGTTGTTTGCACTGGCCTTGGATAAAGCTGAAGGCGATGCGGGCCGACTCTTTCATGACATCTCCCATGTTGCCTGTCAGGATAAAGTCGGTTTTGGTGGTGAGAATGCGGGCGGATTCAATATCCAGGGTGGCCCCACCCATGGCTGTCCAGGCCAGTCCGGTGACAATACCGACGCCGGCGATGGGTTGTTCGTCCCGAAAGTTGGGTTTGCCCAAAAATTGTTCCACCTCTCCCCGTTTGACACGGATGGGGGTTTTGGCATCCTGCTCCAATATTCTCAACGCGGCCTTGCGGGAGACGGAACCGATCTTTTGTTCCAGATGTCGAACCCCGGCCTCGCGGGCATAGCCGTCGATGATGGTTCGCACCGCCGATTTGGAAAACCGGAGCTTGCCCTTGTTGAGACCATTTTTTTCCAGCTGTTTGGGGATCAGGTGGTTGCGGGCAATGACCAGTTTTTCGGCCGTGATATAGCCGGAAAGCCGAATGATTTCCATCCGATCCAACAGGGCCGAGGGGATGGTATCGGTCTGGTTGGCGGTGCAAAGAAACAATATCTTGGAAAGGTCAAAGCGAACATCCAGATAATGGTCGAGAAATTCGGTGTTTTGTTCGGGATCCAACACTTCCAGCAAGGCCGAGGCCGGATCGCCATGGTAACTGGCACCGATTTTGTCCACCTCGTCCAGCATGAAGATGGGATTGGCCACTTTGGTATACCGCAGGGCCTGAATCACCTTGCCGGGCATGGCTCCCACATAGGTACGGCGATGGCCTTTGATCTCTGCCTCGTCCCGCATGCCACCGACTGAAAAGCGGAAAAATTCCCGGCCCACCGCCCGCGCCACGGAGCGACCGATGGAGGTTTTTCCCACGCCCGGTGGTCCCACCAGCAGGATGATGGAGCCGCCAATTTTGCCTTTCAGCTTGCCGACGGCCAAAAATTCCAGGATGCGTTCTTTGACATCCTTCAACTCATCGTGATCCACGTCGAGAATTTTGCGGGCCCTTTTGATGTTCAGCTTGTCTTTTGAGTGGATCCCCCAGGGCAGTGAGGTCAACCAGTCCACATAGTTGCGGGTGACATTATATTCCGAAGAGCCGGTCTCGAGGATGGACAGCTTTTCCATCTCATCGTCCATTTTGCCTTTGGCCTCTTCGGTCAGCGTCATTTTGGACATGCGTTCCCGGAATTTTTCCAGATCGGCGGTGCGGTCATCCTTGGTGATGCCCAACTCTTTTTGGATCTCTTTGAGCTGTTCACGCAGAAAAAACTGCCGCTGGTTTTCGGAGATGCCCTCCTCGACCTGTTTGGAAATTTTGTCCTGCAATTTGACAATTTCCAACTCTTTTTTCAGCAGTCCCAGCACCTTTTCCAGCCGTTCCCGCACGTTGAGGGTCTCCAGAACCTCTTGCAACTCCTCCCGGTTGGAACTGGTCATGGAGGCGACAAAATCGGCCAACCGTTCCGGTTCGCTGAAATTATGGCGGGAGAGGAACATTTTGACCTGTTCCTGGTAGAGCGAGTCATATTTCAAGATTTCTTTCAGGGTGCTGATGACGGCCAGCATGTAGGGCTTGAGGGTGTCGGGATCAAACATGCCAACGGGCTTGTTGTGGTGGGTCACGATGGCCAGGATGGGGGGGCCGTCGTCGGCGACGCCAATAATTTCAAAACGGGAGAGTCCTTCCGCCAGCAGTTTGATCTGTTTGTCTGCGTCGTTGACCACCGACTCCATGATGCGGGTCAAGGTACCGAAGCGGTAAAGCTTTTCGGAGACAAAGACCTCTTCCCCGTCCTCGGCATGGCTCATGACAATGCCAAACATTTTGTCCGGGGATTCCAGTGCCATTTTGATGGTGTCGTAGTAGGGGGATCCCTCCACCTGGATGGGTGTCAGCATGCCCGGGAAAAAGGGACGCCCCCCCAGCGGATAGATCACCAACTCACTGGGAAGCAGTTTGTGGCCGGGTTCGGGGGGGATTTCGGTCGCCGGGCCGGCCTCGGCCGTTGCCTTTTCGGCGATCTTTTCGGCTTCCGGGGCTCTTGCGTCTTCTGGTTGCGCCTGGATGGGTTCTGTCGATGCCGGATTGGCCGCCGGATCGGCGGTTGTCACCGTCGGCTTGACCGTACGCCTGGGGGTTCTTGGTACTCTCGGTACTCTCGGTGCCCTGGGTGATCTCGGTGTTCTGGTCGATCTGGCAGTCGTTTGGGCATTTGTCTCTTCTGCTGCCGGCTGTGCATCGGTTGCGGGAGGGGGAGCCGTCGCCTCTGTTTGTTCAGCGGCCGTGTTGTCCGGGGTGACAGATTCGGTGTGGGGCCCGGTCTCCGTATCTTCGGAGGGGAGCGGCAACTCTTCGGGCGGGGGGAGCGCGTCATCAGACATCGGGACAATCCTTCCGGGTGAACGGTATACTTGAATTTTCAATCAAATTTAATAAAAATCGTGATGGATCCGGCGAACCTGGTCCGGTGGGGGGCGACACCACCGGACCATACCGGACAGGGGAGACCAACAGAGGTTATGCGTTGGCACACCCCCCCCCTGCGGAGGGTGTAAAGGATTGACCACAGCCGCAACTGCTGGCAGCGTTAGGATTTTTGATGACAAACTGGGCTCCGTTGAGATCTTCCACATAGTCCACTTCGATCCCTTTCAGGTATTGGATGGAGGTGGAGTCGATCAGCACTTTGACCCCGTATTGTTCGATGACGGCGTCGGTTTCATCCTGCTGTTCGTCGAAGGTGAAGCCATATTTGAAACCAGAGCAGCCGCCGCCGGAGACAAAGATGCGCAGTTTGAGGTTGGGATTGTTCTCTTCCTGAAGAAGAGCATCCAGTTTATGGGCGGCATTGGTCGTCAGAGTGACAGACATGGAACCGAAACTCCTTGGGTATGGTAGAGTGCAAAGGGACGCCAAACTTGGTACTCTAGCACACTTTGCAGCCGACTGCACCCTGTAATCATCATTTCGCCGGGGTGAGGGTTGGAGAGGCCTGTTGGCCATCTGTTCTTGTGTCGTCGTTGGGCGGTATGCAAAAGGCCTGAAACCTGATGCGTGTTCTTGATGAGAAAAATCTTATGAATGTTGAATGTTTGCCGGGTTCGGAGCCGCATTTTTACCGGTTTCTGCATCGAGGGGAGGAATGATGCCGGATTTGCTCAATCTTGCCAGCAATTTTTCCTTGTCCACGGGTTTCATGACATAGCCGTCGCACCCTTTGCTGAAGGCGGACAGCATCTGGTCCGAGCGGTGCATGCTGGTCTGCATCAGGATGTGAGCCGACTGCTCCCGCTGGTGCTTGGCACCGTACAGCTCCTTTTCCATGCGGCGTATTTGCAACAGGGCCTCTTTGCCGTCTATTCCCGGCATGACAATGTCCAGCAAAACCAGCTTGAAGGGGTTGCCAGCCCGCAAGGCGGCCTGAAATGTCTGGACGGCTGTCTCGCCATCCTCCACCAGGGTACACTCTCCGTAAGGTTGCAGGATGGCTTTCAAATTTTCCCGCAACGGCTCGTTGTCGTCTACGATCAGAATGTTCATGTGTACGTTACCCCTCAGCCAGAAATTTTATTTGCCTCATTGTACAGGGATTTTTCCCTGTTTGAAAGCAAACCGGCAGGCTGTTCGCCGATTTTGCCCTCTGCGCGGGCCAGGACAGTGCCTGACGCTTGTACACAATAACGGGACATTGATCCTGTTTTGTTTTATCCTGTATAAAGTATGGCTCTTCCTTGTTCTAACTGTCTGTTGGGGGTAATCCGATGCTTAAACCGGGACGACTGTTTTCTCTGCTGGCCGTTGGCCTGCTTGCTTTGTGGGTGGGCCAGCCCCTTTGGGCGGCGGAACCGATCAAGATTGGCGTTGCCGGTCCTTTTTCCGGCTCGGATGCCTCTTTCGGGGAGCAGTTGTGGCGGGGAGCCGAGCAGGCTGCCGCCGACCTGAATGCCGCAGGGGGCGTGTTGGGTCGCACCATCCAGTTGGTCAAGGGCGATGATGCCTGTGAACCGAAACAGGCCGCCGCCGTGGCCAGTCGTCTGGTGGACCTGGAAAAAACGGTGGCCGTCATCGGTCACTTTTGCTCCTCCTCCACCATTCCCGCCTCCGAAATTTATGCCGATGCCGGGGTGCTGATGATCACCCCAGGCTCCACCAACCCCACCGTCACCGAACGCAAGCTGCCCACCATATTCCGGATGTGCGGACGCGATGACCAGCAAGGGGTGGTGGGTGCCGATTTTGTGGTCAAGCGGCTCAACGCCCGCCGCGTCGCTGTCCTGCACGACAAAACCACCTATGGCCAGGGGCTGGCCGACGCCATGAAAGGCCGCCTGCACAGCCTGGGACAGACCGAGGTGATGTACGAGGGATTGACCCGGGGTGAAAAAGATTTTAATGCCCTGGTGACCAAACTGAAGGGAGCCCAGGCCGATGCCGTCTATTTTGGCGGCTACCACAGCGAAGCCGGCCCCCTGGTGCGCCAAATGCGGGAACAGGGGATGACCGCCCCGTTGATCTCCGGTGATGGCATCTTTTCCGAAGTGCTGGTCGTCTCCGCCGGTGGCCCCAGCTTTGTCAACGGTGTCTATATGACCTTCGGCGCGGACCCCCGCCACCTGCCGGCCGGCCGGGAGGTGGTGAAAACGTTTCGCGCCAACGGCTACGAACCGGAAGGCTATACCCTCTACTCCTACGCCACCCTGCAGGCTGTAGCGGCCGCCCTGCAGGCCACCCAAAGCCTGGAAGGGGATAAACTGGCCCAGTGGCTCCATGGCCACTCGGTGGAGACCGTCATGGGGAGCAAATCCTGGGATGCCAAAGGCGATCTGCAAGTCTCGGATTATGTGATGTATCAGTGGGATGACAAGGGCAAATACAAGGAGGTGGATTAGGCGCGGCCTGACCCGACCGGATTATGGATATCTATATCATCGGACAACAGTGGGTCAACGGCTTGGTGCTGGGCTCTACCTATGGCCTGATCGCCGTCGGCTATACCATGGTTTATGGCATCATGGGCATGATCAACTTTGCCCATGGTGAAATCTATATGATTTCCGCCTATCTGACCGCCATATTTCTGGCCCTCTTCTCGCTGTTGGGCATCCACTCCGTCCCGGTGGTTTTGCTGGGGGTGCTGCTCTTGACCGTTCTTTTCACCGCCCTGTACGGCTGGAGTGTGGAGCGGATTGCCTATCGACCCCTTCGGCAATCGACCCGCCTGGCCCCCCTGATCTCTGCCATTGGCATTTCGTTGATTTTGCAAAATTATATCAGAATCAGCCAGGGGGCCCGCAACCAGGGGGTGCCCCCGTTGCTGGATGGCGTGTTCCGGTTGCCGGCTGACAGTCTGGATCATCGCTTTGTCCAGATCACCTACATGCAGAGCCTGATTGTGGTGACCGCCTTTATCAGCATGGCCCTGCTCACCTGGATCATTCAACACACCGCTTTGGGGCGGGCCTGTCGGGCGACCCAACAGGATCGGGTGATGGCCAACCTGCTGGGTGTCAATACGGATCGGATCATCTCTGTGGTCTTTGTGCTGGGGGCGGCCATGGCGGCGGTGGCCGGGCTGTTGGTGACGCTCAACTATGGCTCTTTCGATTTTTATGTCGGCTTTCTGATGGGGATCAAGGCCTTTACCGCTGCCGTATTGGGTGGCATCGGCTCCCTGCCCGGTGCCATGCTGGGTGGTATTGTGTTGGGGTTGGCGGAGTCGTTTTTTGCCGGCTTTGTCAACAGCGACTACAAGGATGTCTTCGCCTTTTCCATTCTGATCCTGTTTTTGATCTTTCGGCCCAGCGGCTTTCTGGGTGTGCCGGAAGTGGAGAAGGTCTGATGAACAGGATCTGGATAACCGCCGCTTGGGTGGGGCTGGTGGCCCTGCTCCTGTTTGCCCCGATCACCGGCCTCGTACTGTCAGGCTATCAGTTGGAGATCCATTGGCAACGCCCGTTGTGGTTGGCTGCTGCGGCCTTGCTGGGGTATCTGCTCTTTTCCCGGCTCTGGAACCGATGGTTGCGTGCGGCACGGGCCCCCGCCAAGGGTCAACAAGAGGCGACAGGTTCGGCAGGCGGGTTGCCCCGGCGGTTCTGGATCGGTTTGGCCTTGCTGGTGGCGATCGCGCTCCCCTTCTGGTTGGGTAAATATGGGCTTGGCATCGCCACCCTGGCCTTGATCTATATCCTGCTGGCTCTGGGATTGAACATCGTGGTGGGGCTGGCCGGTCTGCTGGATCTGGGGTTTGTCGCCTTTTATGCCGTCGGGGCATACAGTTATGCCCTGGGCTACCACTATTTCCACCTCAGCTTTTGGTTGGCTCTCCCCCTTGGGGCCGGGTTGGCGGCCTGCTTTGGCATGATGTTGGGTTTTCCGGTTCTGCGTTTGCACGGAGATTATCTGGCGATCGTCACCCTGGGATTCGGGGAGATCATGCGTTTGGTCCTCAACAACTGGGTCTCTTTGACCGGGGGCCCCAACGGGGTGAGTGCCCCTTTCCCGACCTTGATGGGGTTGGAGTTTGGTCGCCGCGCCAAGGAGGGGGGGATACCGCTGCATGCGTTTTTGGGCATTGAATATTCCAGCGACCATCGGGCCATCTTTCTGTATCTGCTTTTGTTGCTGGTTGTCTTGTTGATGATCGCGGTAGTGGTGCGTCTGAAGCGGATGCCCATCGGGCGGGCCTGGGAGGCGTTGCGGGAAAACGAGATTGCCTGTCGTTCCCTGGGCATCCATCATGTGACGGTCAAATTGTCGGCCTTTGGTCTGGGTGCCATGGTCGGGGGGTTGGGCGGGGTTTTTTTTGCGGCTTCCCAGGGATTTGTCAACCCCACCTCCTTTACCTTTTTTGAGTCGGCCCATATCCTGGCCATTGTGGTATTGGGTGGGATGGGCTCCACCACCGGGGTTATTGTTGCGGCCCTGTTGTTGACGGTGCTGCCGGAAATGTTGCGCGATTTTGCCGATTATCGGGTGTTGGGTGTGGGAATCGCCATGGTGTTGATGATGATCTGGCGGCCGCGTGGGTTGCGTTCCCGGCGGCGGCCCCTGTTTCAGCTGCCTGAAGCCGAGGCGGAAAAAGCCCTCTCTTGAGCGGGCGTTGCCGTTCGTTTTTTCTTTCAAACAATTGCAGGGGTCCGGGGACCGTCACGGTCCCCGGCGGGGTGCAGGGGGTGTGTCCGAGATGTTTTTGCATCCATATTGACCGAGAAGTGTCAATCCGGGGAATTGTCCGTTCGCCCGGTAGCCTGATCCCCTTGTTGAAGGGCGACCTGACTACAA
>PEAG01000124.1 GCA_002753505.1 Magnetococcales bacterium HCHbin5
CGTTGCGCAAATTTTCTGCGAAAATTTGCTTTGGGAAAACGCGCAGTTCATGCAGGGGCTTTGCCCCTGCACCCCACTGGGGACCGTGACGGTCCCCAGACCCCTGCAATCGTTTAAAAAAAGACCGCAACCATGTTCAGCGCATATGGGGCTTAAGCCCCTGCACCCCACTGGGAACCGTGACGGTCCCCAGACCCCTGCAATCGTTTAAAAAAAGACCGCAACCATGTTCAGCGCATATGGGGCTTAAGCCCCTGCACCCCACTGGGAACCGTGACGGTCCCCAGACCCCTGCAATCGTTTAAAAAAAGACCGCAATTTAGAAGAGGCGACAACGGCAACGATTCAGTCAGACCTGGCCGCCATCCCGGCAAGCCGGACTGCAAAACGGCCGCTCGTCCTGCCAAACCACAAGATCCTGGGGAGTCAGGGTGCCACAACGGCTGCAACGGGACAAACTGTGGGCAGCAGCCTCCTGGTTGGGAGGAACCGGCTTCGGTTGCAACCAACGCCACAACAGCCTCGCCACCCAGACAACAACCCCCAACACCAGGAGAAAACGCAGCAAGCTCATGGTTTTATCCTAAACAGTGTCCGCTACTGCACCGGTTGATTTCTCTGCTGGGACTGCTGAAACAAGGCAGAAAAATTGATGGGATCCAACACCAGCGGCCGGAAACCGCCCTGCATGATCATCTCCGAAACCAACTGCCGCACATAAGGAAACAAAATGGTCGGACACTCAATGCCAAGCATGGGAGACAACATCTCTTTGGGTATATTATGCAACAAGAACAAACCCGCATAGGTCAACTCCACCAGAAACATGGTGCGCTCGCCCGCCAACACCTTGACCGTCACATGCAGCGTGACCTCAAAATGTTCCGGCCCTTTCTGCATCGAACCCATCGACAAGTTAAAATCCACCTTGGGCTCTGGATGATCCCGGAACATCTCCGGTACATTGGGACTTTCAAAGGAGAGATCCTTCAGGTAGAGCTTTTCCACATGAAAAGCGGGCTGGTTGTCAGCCGCAGATTCCCCTGTTTCTGATCTGTTTTCTTCGGACATAGAGATTGCCTTATCGCCTAGGTAAAAATTGACACAAACTCATCCGCACACAAAACCATCCCCCCCCTGGAGCCGTGGCAGCCCCAAAAATCAGGACAGGACGGGGGCCACCTCTGCCACCGCCGCCCGCTTGGGCCGACGCCGCCGTTTTTTGACCGCAGGTGCCCCCTCCTTTGCAGCATCACTCTCCGGGACAGCCGCCACCGCAGGTATCGGAGTGGCCGACACCGATGGACGGGACCGACCGCCGGCACCATTTCGGCCAATGCCCCCTGTTCTCCCCGCCGCACCCCGACCGGACGGACGACTGGGGTTCCAACCAACCGGCCGGTGCAACTCAACCATCAATGCATCCGGTGCCCAGGCCACAAAAATTTTTCCACAATACTGCTCAATATCTTCCAACCGGTAGGCACCCTCTTCATCCACCAGGGAGATGGCATCCCCCTTGGCCCCGGCTCGGGCCGTCCGACCAATGCGGTGCAGATAATCCTCCGCATTTTCCGGCAGATCATAATTGATCACATGGGTAACGCCATCGATGTGCAAACCACGCCCCGCCACATCGGTGGCGATGAGTACTGGCAATTCACCGGCCTGAAACCGTTGCAATACCCGCAACCGCTTTTCCTGCGGCACATCACCGGAGAGGTAACCACTCAGAATGGCATTGGCCTCCAGCCAAGCCTGCAAGGTTTCACCCATCCGCTTGGTATTGGTGAAAATCATGATGCGCCCCACCTCCCCACTCTCCGACTCCGCCAGATCACGCCGCAGCAACCCCACCAGCAGGCTGATTTTTTTCTTGCCCTCAACATGGTACAGACACTGGGTGACCTGCTGAACGGTTTTGACATCCATGGGGGTGGAGATCACCTCCGGGGAGTCCATATACTCGTAGGAGAGCTCTTGCGCTCGATAGGAGAGGGTGGCGGAAAAGAGCATGGAGAGACGTTGGCCGTGAGGGGGCAGGCGACGCAACAGGTAACGCAGATCGGCTATAAAGCCCATATCAAACATGCGGTCCGCCTCGTCGATGACCAGCGACTCCACCCGGTCACAACGGTAGGCTTTTTGCTTAAGGTAGTCGATCAGTCGTCCCGGGGTGCCGATCAGGAGATCCACGTTGCCTTCGGTCAGGGCAAGACGCTGCTTTTCGTAGTCCACCCCACCATAGACAGCGACGATCGTCAGGCCGGTCTGGCCCCCCAACACCCGGGCATCCTGCTCAATCTGCACCGCCAACTCCCGGGTGGGCGCAACGATCAGGATACGAGGGGCACCACAGCCCGACGCGACAGCAGAGCCATCCGGCGGACGCAGGCCCTGACCGGACAGAGCCGCCACCGGATCAGCCGCCGCAGACTCCGACGGGGACGGGGCAGCCCGGCCGGGCGGCACGGAGGGGCCCCTTCCCTTGGAGGTTAACACCCGGGAGAGGGCAGCGATCAGAAAGGCCGCCGTCTTGCCTGTCCCCGTCTGGGCCTGACCAGCCACATCCCGACCGGCCAGCGTCAAGGGCAGCGTCAGGGCCTGAATGGGTGTACACTCTTCAAACCCACACGCTTTTATGCCGAGCATCACCGCTTCGGGTATGGCAAGTTCGGAAAATTTCATCAGGAGGCAGCAGCCAGTGCCAGACTTTTCACCTTGGCATTCAGGCGTTGGCTATAGCGGTCCGCCGCATTGCCATGGATAATTTTTTTGCGGGCCGTGATGGCCAGAACGGAGATCGCCTGACGCAGGGCCTCCTGGGCAGCCGGCAGATCTTTGGCATCCACCGCCGTCAATACTTTTTTGCAAAAGGTCCGCATGCGCGCTTTGGCACTTCTGTTCCGCTCTTTGCGTTTTTCTGAACGCCCGATATCCTTGATGGAGGATTTAATATTTGCCACTGAACAAAAACTCCTTATGCTGAATGAGTGATCCTGTCAGGATAACAAATTTATCTCTCCATCTCAACCCATCCGAACATGCGTCAAAGGTTTTTTTATTCATGTTGCCAGAATCTTCTTCCGACCGCACGCCCCCTCCCCCCCCCAGCCGTCGCCGATTGATGCGGGCAATGGGTACCATCAGCCTTTTTACCCTTTTATCCCGCATCATGGGATTTATCCGGGATATGGTACTGGCCCACGCCTTTGGGGCCGGTTCGGGCGCGGATGCCTTTTTTGTCGCCTTCAAGTTGCCCAATTTTTTGCGCCGCCTGTTTGCCGAGGGGGCCTTCAACACCGCTTTTATCCCTGTTTTCAGCGACTATGTTGCTCGTGGTGACCTGAACGCCTGCCGGGAGGCGGCCCAGGCGGTCTTTACCGCCCTGGCCACCATACTGTTGCTGGTGGTGGCGATCGGGCAACTGTTCATGCCCTACGTGGTTTATATTGCCGCTCCCGGCTTTGCTGACCAGCCGGAAAAGTTTCAACTGACAATCGAGCTGACCCGGGTCACCTTCCCCTACATATTTTTCATTTCACTGGTTGCGTTATCCGGTGGAATTTTGAACAGTTTTCACAAATTTGCCCTGCCGGCACTCAACCCGTTGCTGCTCAATTTATCCTTGATCTTCGGGGCTCTTGTCTTGTCTCCCCGACTGGAGGAACCGACCATGGGGGTGGCCATTGGGGTATTTCTGGGGGGGGTTGTCCAGCTTGTGCTGTTGTTGCCCGCTCTGAAGCAGATTGGCATTCCGTTGCGTTTCCATTGGCGTGCCTTGAGTCGTTCCGGGCGACATCCCGCCATTCAGCGGGTGTTGACCTTGATGGGCCCTTCGGTGCTGGGGGTTTCGGTGGCACAAGTCAATCTGCTGGTCGATCTTTTTATCGCCTCCTGGCTGCCGGTCGGTTCCATCTCCTACCTTTATTATGCCGACCGTCTGGTGGAGTTTCCTCTGGGGTTGATTGGCATTGCCATGGGAACGGCCATTCTGCCCAGTTTTTCCGCCCGGGCCGCCCATAATGATCTGGACGGTTTGCGGCAGGATCTGGATTTTGCCTTGCGCATTGTCCTGTTGATCAATATTCCCGCCACGGCCGGTCTGATTGTGTTGCGGGAACCCATTCTGACCATGCTTTTTGAGCGGGGGGCCTTCAGCGGGGAGACCACCCAATTGACGGCTCAGGCCCTGTTGGCCTACAGTTTAGGGCTGGGGGCCTATTCGGCCATCAAGGTGGCAGCACCGGTCTATTATGCCCTGAAGGATACCCGCACGCCGGTACGGATTGCCATCCTCTGCATGTTGGCCAACATTGTTTTCAGTCTGCTGCTCATTGTGCCCCTGCGTCATGCCGGGTTGGCGTTGGCCACCGCGTTGGCCGCTTTTCTCAACGCGGGCTTGCTGCTTTACCATTTGCGCAGCAAGATTGGCTACCGGCCGGGTCGCCCGCTGATCACTCTGTTGGTCAAAACGGCCATCGCCACCGCCGTCATGGTGCTTTTTCTGCTCTTGAGCCTCGAACTGTTCTGGCAGAATCCAGCATCCACCGGGCATATGGTCATGATATTGCTGCCCATCCTGTTGCTGGCAACCTGCCTGTTTGTCGCCACAGCCTGGATACTGGGCATGGAAGAGCCGCGCGCTTTGCTCCGGGCCTTGAGACGGTAGGCGTGGGCGCAAGCAATTAACTTGGCCTGACCCAAAAAAAAGCATAGAATTGTCAGACGCGGTGGCTCTTTCAATCCATGCACGGGACAACAAAACGGATGACAGACGATACCCATCGGCAACCGATCAAAGGCGATCCACTGCCGGACGGCTCTGAATATGCCCGTCATCTCATCGACATTGCTGCCGATATGGTGGTTTCGGTAGATGAGAATCGGCGAATCAAGCTGTTTAACAAAAAGGCAGAGGAGGTTTACGGTTACACGGCTGACGAAATATTGGGCCAGCCTATTGTGCAGTTGTACAACGATGCCGACGAATACAAAAGGGTCGGCGCGATGCTGCACGACCAGGGACGTTTTACCGGCGAAATCACCGGACGCAAAAAAAATGGTGATCTGTTTCCTGTATTTGTTACTGCCGTTTTGCTGCACGATGCCGACGGGAACATCGTGGGCTCTGTCGGCTATTCCCGTGACCTGACCTCCGAAAAAAAGGCAGCAGCGGTGGAACGAGAGTATATCGCCATGCTGGGGGAAGAAAAATTAAGGAAAGAGGTGGAACACATTATTCGCCATGACATGAAATCACCGATGAACAGCGTTATCGGTTTTTCTGACCTGCTGCTGGAGGACGGGGATCTTTCCGACGAACACAAGCAAATCGTCAAGATTATCTATAATGCCGGCATAAAAACCCTGCGCATGCTCAATCTTTCCATGGATCTGCTCAAGATAGAGCGGGGTGTTTATGTCTTGAACCCCCAGGATTTTCCCCTGTTGCCCATCCTTTCAGATGTCCAGAGCGACAACAACACCCTGTTGCGCACCAAGCGTCTGTCGGTACATTTTTCCATCAATCAACACCCGTACAGCGGGCAAGCCGCGCCGGGAGCAGGGCCGCTGTTGATTGTGCGGGGAGAGGAGATCATCTGTTACAACATACTGGCCAACCTGTTCAAGAATGCGGTGGAGGCTGCACCGCCCAACAGTCAGATCACGTTGGCGGTGATCGACTCCCCCGCCGAGCCGGATTTTATTCAGGTTGCCATTCACAATCCGGGTGCGGTCCCGGTTGAGATACGCCATCGTTTTTTTGAAAAATATGCCACAGCCGGCAAAACAACAGGCACCGGCCTGGGCACCTATTCTGCGCAACGGTTGACGGAGACGTTGGGGGGGCGGATCCGCATGGAGACGGATGATGCAACGGGAACAACGGTAACCGTCCTGCTGCCCAAGTCTCGCACGGGCACGGGTCAACCGCCTTCTCATCGACCGATCAACAATTTGTAGCAAATCCACCACCCCGATGGGACAAGCGGATGGCTGTCATCCCGCCTGTTCGGCCCGCAGTGCCTCCGGGAGGGGAAAGACCAAGTTTTCTTCACTGATGGAGAGTACTTCCACCTCTTCCAGTGGTTCGGAGCAGAGGCTTCCACCGGGAGAGAGTGCGGCCAGCAGCCCCTCGATTAAAATTTCCGGTGCCGAAGCCCCGGCTGTGATGCCGAGGCAGGCCACGCCTTCCAGCCATGCCGGTTGGACATCTGCCGCCGATTCAATCAGATAAGCCGTCACCCCGGCCCGCAGGGCCACCTCTTTCAATCGATTGGAGTTGCTGCTGTTGGGTGCCCCGAGGACCAGGATCAGGTCGCATTTTTTGGCCAGTGCTTTGACGGCATTTTGCCGGTTTTGGGTGGCGTAGCAGATATCTTCCCGCGTCGGTCCGACGATGGTTGGAAACCGCTCTTGCAGGGCCGCGACGATATGGCTGGTCTCGTCCAGGGAGAGGGTGGTTTGGGTGATGTAGGCGGTCGGTTCATGGTCGGTTCGGGTATGGTCTGGCAGGGCGGCCACATCTGCCACTTTGGAGACCACCTCCATATGGCCTGGTGGCAGTTGTCCCACGGTTCCGTCCACTTCGGGATGGCCGGGGTGGCCGATCAGGATGACCCGATGGCCGCTGCGGTCCAGTCGATCGGCCTCCCGGTGTACTTTGCTCACCAGGGGGCAGGTGGCGTCCAGCACCCGCAGTGCGCGGCGTTCTCCCTCTTCGGCCACCGCTTTGGCGACGCCGTGGGCGGAAAAGATGACGGTGGCTCCGCTGGGTATTTCGTCCAGTTCGTGGACAAAGAGGGCCCCTTTGCGGCGCAGCGAATCGACCACCCAGCGGTTATGGACAATTTCGTGGCGCACGTAGAGGGGGGCACCAAACTTTTCCAGGGCACGTTCCACGATGGCGATGGCCCGTTCCACCCCTGCGCAGAAGCCGCGCGGTTCCGCCAGCAAGACACGCATATAACATTTCCTCGTTGGATAATCAGACGGGCTGTTATTATGGCGTGGCGGAAAAAAAAAAGCCAGGCATGCCCATCCTGAATACGCACACCGCTCCCTCGAATCTTTTTTAAAAATTGCAGGGGTCCGGGGAGCGTCACGCTCCCCGGTGGGGTGCAGGGGCGACCTTATGCTTTTTATGATCTTTTAAAACGATTGCAGGGGTCCGGGGACCGTCACGGTCCCCGGTGGGGTGCAGGGGCAAAGCCCCTGCATGTAACGGGCGCGCTTTCCCAAAAGCCCATTTGCGCAGCAAATGGGC
>PEAG01000125.1 GCA_002753505.1 Magnetococcales bacterium HCHbin5
TTGGGCGCAGGTTTGGGTTCTGGCTTGGGCTCTGGCTTGGGCGCAGGTTTGGGTTCTGGCTTGGGCTCTGGCTTGGGCGCAGGTTTGGGTTCTGGCTTGGGTTCT
The DNA here is from genome assembly GCA_002753505.1 of Magnetococcales bacterium HCHbin5. Taxonomy (GTDB): domain Bacteria; phylum Pseudomonadota; class Magnetococcia; order Magnetococcales; family Magnetaquicoccaceae; genus Magnetaquicoccus. The sequence goes on from PEAG01000125.1 coordinate 106, forward strand.
GGCTTGGGCTCTGGTTTGGGCGCAGGCTTGGGTTCTGGCTTGGGTTCTGGTTTGGGCACAGGTTTGGGCTCTGGCTTGGGCTCTGGCTTGGGCTCTGGCTTGGGCTCTGGTTTGGGCTCTGGCTTGGGCGCAGGTTTGGGCTCTGGCTTGGGCTCTACCACAGGCTTCAATGGTGTCGGCGGCGGCAAAGTAACCCGTTCCGGTGGTGGTGGCGGTGGTGGCGGTATGACCGGCTTGAAGGGCTCAACCGGTGGCACAACCTGAACCGGCTCCACAATCGGCGGCGTCTCCTCGGAGACCTCCGGTTGCGGTTCCACCTTTTCCACCGGCTTTGACAATGCGCTGAGCTTGGCCACATCAGATGGAGGCAACTGCACCAGACTCACCATCACCGGGGGGGTCATCGGCTTTTCCGGGGTTGCGAAAGGCATCAAAAAGGTCAAAGCCAGCACCAGAAGGTGGCCGGCTATCGACAAAAGCAACGATTTACGATGGGATGACATACAATTATTCTGCTGGTGGTTCAGAAACCAAACCGATCCGGTCCACGCCCGCCTGTTGCAGTTGGGACATGACCATCATCACAAAACCGTAGGGTGTTCTCCGGTCGCCACGTACAAAAACAGGCACCTCCGGATTGCTTTTACGAATGGCCGTCACCTTTTCGATCAGTTGTGTCATGTTCTGCACCGATTTTTCGATATAGGCAGTGCCATCCTTGTCGACCGTAATGATCAAAGGTTCCTGCTTGGACTGCAGGGGGGCGGCCTGGGTGGAGGGCAGATTGATCTCCACCCCCTGGGTCAACAAGGGGGCGGTGACCATAAAAATCACCAGCAGCACCAGCATGATGTCCACCATGGGCGTGACGTTGATCTCGCTCATGGTGCCATGCTCCGAGCCCTGGCTGTTAAAATTGACACCCATGCTCATGAGGATTTTCCTCCCCGTCTGGCACTCTGCCGCTCCAGAATATTCAGGAATTCGGCACCAAAATTATCCATCTTCTGGTGGAATCGGCGCAAGGTGGTCGCATATTTGTTGTACGCGATCACCGCCGGAATCGCTGCCACCAACCCCATGGCGGTGGCAATCAACGCCTCGGCAATACCCGGTGCAACCATGGTCAGGGTGGTGTTTTTGGCACCGGCCAGCCCAAGGAACGAGTTCATGATACCCCAAACGGTACCAAACAGGCCGATAAAGGGGCTGGTCGAGCCTGTGGTGGCCAGAAAGGTCAACCCCCGCCCCAAAATATCCATCTCCCGGTTGAGGGCCACCGTCATGGCGCGGCGAATATTGGGTAACAGATCCCCCGTCTCGGAGGGTGCTGGCGCACCATCTTCGCCTTCCCAGCGTTTCCACTCCCGAAAGCCGGTGGTAAAAACGTTGACCAGCGGGCTGTCCGGCCACTCCCGTGCGGCGGTCTGATACAGTTTGGCAATACTGCCCCCGCTCCAAAAACGCTCTTCAAAGGCGGTTGCCTCGCGGGTAACACGCCGAAAGAGCATCCATTTTTCAATGATGATTTTCCAGGACCAAACGGAGGCCGCCAGCAGAAGCAGCATGACCATTTTGACCACTGGCCCCGCCTGGGCAACCAGATCCCAGGGGTTGTGGGATGCAAGTGTTTCGTTCATGAGTGGACCATTTTATAAAATGTTAACCGGAATATTGACCTGTCTGGGTGATCTCTGGTGGCGTGTCCCCACGCCCCATCCCGGCACGTTCTGATTCACCCAGGGCGAGTAACAGATCGTTGGGTAACCGGGTTGGTTTAAACTGTTGGTTCAGGACGGCGATACGTACCGATGCCTGAACCAGATGGCGTTGCTCCTGCACCCGCTGGATGGTCTGTTGCACCACCAGGCTGGCCTGTTTATGGGCGTGCAGCAAGACGGAGACCAGCAGGGCATCATCCAGGCGGGCCGGAGCCAAAAACTGGACCTCCATCCTGGTGACCGCAAACAGCAGACCTCGCTGCTGGTAGAGTTGCTGTTGCCCAAACCCCAATTGACGCAACCATTCGGTCCTGGCCCGTTCCATAAAGTTCAGATAGTTGCTGTGGTAGACCACACCCCCGGCATCTGTCTCTTCATAATAAACCCGAATGGGCCAAAAGAAAGCATTTTTCGTCACGGGAACAATTCTTGTCTGCTGGATAGAGCCGCTTCGCGTCCCAGGTGATAATAGGCCAGGGGTGTGGCCCGTCGTCCCCGTGGGGTACGATCCAGAAACCCCTCCTGCAGCAGGTAGGGTTCCACCACATCCTCAATGGTATCACGGGTTTCGCTGATGGCGGCCGACAGGGTGTCCAGTCCCACCGGCCCGCCGGCAAATTTATCAATAATGGTGGCGAGAAACAACCGGTCCATGTTGTCCAGCCCCCTGTGATCCACCTCCAGCATCTCCAATGCATGGCTTGCCACCTGCTGGTCGACCAGGGCTTTGCCCAGAATATCCGCAAAATCCCGCACCCGTTTTAACAGACGGTTGGCAATGCGGGGGGTGCCACGGGCGCGACGGGCGATCTCTTCAGCCCCTGAACTGTCCAGGGTTATGCGCAGGAGGCGGGCCGAGCGTTGCAGAATCGCCGCCAGTTCATCCGGTTGGTAAAACTCCATGTGGGCCAGAATACCAAAGCGGTCCCGCAGGGGGTTGGTCAACATGCCAATCCGTGTGGTGGCTCCCACCAGGGTAAACGGGGGCAGATCAATCTTGATGGAGCGGGCAGATGGACCCTCTCCGATCATGATATCCAGCTGATAGTCCTCCATTGCCGGGTATAAAATTTCCTCCACCGCAGGGCTGAGGCGGTGAATCTCATCGACAAACAGCAGGTCGCCCCGTTCCAGGTTGGTGAGCAGGGCCGCCAGGTCGCCGGCCTTTTCGATGATGGGGCCGGATGTGGTGCGCAGACCAACCCCCAACTCGGCCGCCATGATCCGGGCCAGCGTGGTTTTTCCCAGTCCGGGGGGACCGAACAAAAGCAGATGGTCCATGGCATCCCCCCGATTTTTGGCCGCCTGCAAAAATACCATCAGGTTGGCTTTTAATTTACTCTGTCCAATAAACTCCCGCAATTGCCGGGGGCGCAAGGCGGGATCCACCGGGCCATCCTCCCGTTCCGTATGGGGGGAGAGCAGGCGTTGGGCATCGATCTGTGCCTCGTTCATTCGGCCACCGGCCGCGCCAGTGCTTTAAGTGCAGCGCGCAGACCATCTCCCACGCTGGTGATCTGGCCGGCCAAAAACAGTTTGCTTAACGCCCGTTCCACCTCAGGCCGCTTGTATCCCAGATTCATCAGGGCAGAGGTCAACTCTTCCCGCAGCACCGCCTGTTGTGCACGTTGAGGGGATGGCTGATCTGCTCCGGTTGCTCCCTCTTGGCCGCTCTCCGTGGGGGTGGTTGACATGTTGCGGGCTGGCAAGCGATCCTTGAGTTCGATCACCAATCGTTGCGCTGTTTTGCGACCCACACCGGGTATCAGGCAAAGGGTATGGAGATCTTCCGAGGCGATGGCTCCAGCCAGGGCAGACGCGCTCAAGGTGGAGAGCGCGGAGATGGCCATTCGTGTGCCTATCCCTGTGACATTATTCAATAAAACAAACAGAGCCCGCTCTTCCTGGCTGGCAAAACCATACAGATGCAAGGCATCTTCCCGTACATGGGTCAGGGTGAGCATCCGCACCTGTTCCCCCACAGCGGGGAGGGTTTCGTACGTGGAGAGGGCGATAAAGAGCCGATAGCCGACGCCCCCCACATCCAACACAATATGATCCGGCTGCTTTTCTGCCAGTACGCCACGCAGCATGGCGATCATACGGTTTTCCCCAATGGGGACGGGCTGGCAGTGTGCAGCAGTCGGGCGGGCAGATGGTTCAAGTGACAGACGGCCACGCCCAGGGCATCTGCCGCATCCTGGGGTGCGTTCTTGTCCATGCAAAGCAAGATACGAACCATCTCCTGCATCTGCTTTTTTTCCGCCCGCCCATAGCCAACCACCGATTTTTTGACTTGCAGAGCCGTATATTCGTGGATCGGCAACCCCTGGTGGTTGACGGCGGCGATGGCAACCCCACGGGCATGGCCCAGTTTCAGGGCACTCTGCACGTTTTGGGAGACAAAAATCTCCTCCACAGCTGCCTGTTGCGGTTGATATTCGGCCACAATCCGCAGCAACTCTGAAAATATTTTTCCCAACCGACCGGGTAACGTCTCTCCCGGTTGGGTACGAATGCAGCCGTTGGCAATATGGCGCAACGTGCGGCCATTGGACTCCACGATGCCCCATCCGGTGCTGGTCGTGCCTGGATCAATACCGATCACACGCATCCCCCCGGCCTAACCATTTTCCAGGGTTTCCAGAATTTCGTCCGGGATTTCAAAGTTGGCATAGACCTTCTGCACATCGTCGTTGTCTTCCAGCATATCCATGAGTTTCAGCATGGAGATGGCTTGTCTTTCATCCAGTGTGACGCTGTTTTGTGGCCGCATGGTCAGTTCAGCGCGGACCGGATTAAAGCCGGCCTGGGCCAGAATTTCCTGGACACGGTGCAGTTCATCGGGTGCGGTGATCACCTCAAATGTGCCATCACTGGCAACCACATCCTCCGCACCGGCCTCCAAAGCGGCCTCCATCAGGCTCTCTTCGTCACAATTTTGGTAGATCAACTCCCCCTTGCTGTCGAACAGGTAGGAGACACAACCGGTGGTTCCCAGATTGCCCGCCACTTTGGTGAAGGCGTGGCGCACATCTGCCACCGTGCGGTTAAAATTGTCCGTCAGGGTTTGCACAATGACGGCCACGCCACCGGGGCCATAGCCTTCGTAGCGAACCTCTTCATAATTGGCCTGGTCGAGACCGCCTGCTCCCCGTTTGATGGCCTTCTCCATGGTATCCTTGGGCATGTTCTGGGCCCGTGCTGCCAACACGGCTCCCCGCAGCCGGGCGTTGGCGGAGAGATCCGCACCGCCCAAACGGGCGGCTGTCGTGATTTCGCGGATTAATTTGGTAAATATTTTTCCCCGCTTGGCATCTTGTGCCCCCTTGCGGATCTTGATATTTGCCCATTTGCTGTGTCCTGCCATTGACCACTCCTAAATTTGACCAGGGTATTCTCCACGGTGCGAGCCCGGTTGCCAACTTTGGCAATGCATCATGGACTCAACGATACTGCAATTTGCCCGGTTGGGCCGGAACCGGCGCGCTGCCGGCAGGTGGAGTCGCCGGGGCTTGCTGTGCCGTTGGTGGAGCCGGGGGTTGAATCTCTTTGTAGTCCTTGGGCAACTCAAACAGGCTTGCCGGTTGTGGTTTTTCTTGCAGGTTGACCAGCTCCATCAGCAGTTTGCCCTCCTCTTCCTCCCGGACGGGGACGCGGAGTTTGCTGTCTATCCAGCGGGTGGATTGCTGGGTGTTGCCCTGGAAGGTATGGGTGATGGTCCACTTTTCCGTCAACCGGTCAGCCACCTTTTCCGTCCCGGTCAGGATGCGTTCCATGGCGGGCCCCACCTCGGGCTGTTGGCGAATGATGATACGCCGGGCTGGATCTGCCCAAACGGTCGCCTTTTGCACAGCGGCCTGGGGAGCAGTGGCTCCAGCGGGCTGACCGGCCGGGGGTGGGGGTGGGGTCAGCGTGACCTCCCATTTTTCGGTTTCGACGCCGTGGAGTGTTTCTGTTCCTAGCCGTTTGCAGGCGATGGCCTTATCCTGCTTGCAGGGGCCGTCGTTGTCTCCCGGCAGCCGTTCCACATCCGGCCTGGGGGGAATCGGGGCACTGCCGGGACCGGCATAGTAGCTTTTCTCGTCAGGAAAGAGCATCCAGACCTTGTGCTCCTGGGGGTGGACGATCAGGGCTTTGCGTTTTCCCTGGTGGACGCCCTCCGCCCGGAACCGATCCTTGCCTACGTAAAAGGTGCCCTGTACCTTGCCCTCTGGTGTCTGGGGGTCGGTAATGATAATGTCGGCGGAAAACTCGCCATTGTACCATATGGCCGCCAGTGCGGTGGCCGGTTGGAAGCAGAGGGCGGACAGACCCAACAGCAGGGCAAACCCACCCGATTTGTATGTGACGGGGCTGTACATGGCAGGGTTTTCTCTCCAGGAAAATAAGGTGATGACGAAAGGGTGGAGGCTCTGCTGCACCCCGGAATGGAAATATATAGGCTGGCGCATCAGAGATCAAGTTATTTACAGTTAGCCACAGGCTGGACAAACAGGTCTTTTTGGGTAATTATTGTTTTATATCGATTTGTTATGCAGTGTTTTGCACCTTTTGTCCCACTTTTATCCACAGGTTTATCCACAAGCAAACAGGAGAATAGTATGGCTGTTGAACGGACGCTTTCCATGATCAAACCCGATGCGGTTGCCAAAAATGTCATCGGTCAAATTTATGCCCGCTTTGAGGCGGCCGGGTTGCGCATTGTAGCCAGCAAAATGTTGCATCTGTCTGCCGTGCAGGCCGGAGCCTTTTATGCGGTTCACAAGGGGCGGCCTTTTTATCAGGATTTGGTGGCTTACATGAGTTCCGGCCCGATCATGGTGCAGGTTTTGGAGGGGGAAAATGCCATTGCCCGCAATCGGGAGATCATGGGGGCGACCAACCCGGCCAATGCGGCTCCCGGGACCATTCGGGCCGATTTTGCCACCAGTATCGAGGCCAATGCGGTACACGGTTCCGACGCGCCGGAGACCGCGGCTCAGGAGATCGCTTTCTACTTTGGCAACATGGAGATTCACTCCCGACCCTGAGTCATTTTGCACCCTGCTGGGGAGTCTCTCCCCGGCAGGGTGCATGATTACGGTCTCCTGCTAACCGATTGCAGGGGTCTGGGGACCGTCACGGTCCCCAGTGGGGTGCAGGGGCAAAGCCCCTGCATGAACTGCGCGTTTTCCCAAAGCAAATTTTCGCAGAAAATTTGCGCAACGCGCACAAAGCCGCCCCGCAGGGGCGACCTTGGGAGGGCGGCAGCCCGACTCGCACGGTTATGTTATGGACAATGCCTGGATAAGAAAGCAGAAGGTTCGGATATTCAGTTTTTTTTCTGATACAAGGCCAGGAATGTTT
>PEAG01000015.1 GCA_002753505.1 Magnetococcales bacterium HCHbin5
TTGTAGTCAGGTCGCCCTTCAACAAGGGGATCAGGCTACCGGGCGAACGGACAATTCCCCGGATTGACACTTCTCGGTCAATATGGATGCAAAAACATCTCGGACACACCCCCTGCACCCCACTGGGGACCGTGACGGTCCCCAGACCCCTGCAATCGTTTAAAGGAAGACCGCAACCCTGTGAGCGCATATGGGGCTTAAGCCCCTGCACCCCACTGGGGACCGTGACGGTCCCCAGACCCCTGCAATCGTTTAAAGGAAGACCGAAACCCTGTGAGCGCATATGGGGCTTAAGCCCCTGCACCCCACTGGGGACCGTGACGGTCCCCAGACCCCTGCAATCGTTTAAAGGAAGACCGAAACCCTGTGAGCGCATATGGGGCTTAAGCCCCTGCACCCCACTGGGGAGCGTGACGCCCACCAAACCTCTGTCTGTAACTAAAAAAAAAGGGCTGGAAGCACCACGCCTCCAACCCCCCATTCTATCGGGGTATGGGGATGGAAACCACCCCCAACACCCCATAGGAACACGAGCCAACCGTCATGGAAATGACTGCATAGTAGCTTGTGTCCAGGCCAAGAGACGACTCGGGAAAAGCCCACCGACCAATACCACAAAGGCACTGACCGCCAATACAACACGATGCGACAACCCAACCTCCATCGCAAACGGCTCCTCCGATTGGTCAAAATAGATAATCTTGACAATCCGCAGATAGTAAAACGCACCCACTGCCGAAAACAACACACTGATCACCGCCAAACCGATCATCCCCGCATGGACCGCCGCCATCAAGACATACAGCTTGGCAATAAAACCGGCCAACGGCGGAATCCCCGCCATGGAAAACATGAACATGGACATCAGAAAAGCCAACAGAGGCCGCTTTTTGGCCAAACCGGCATAATCCTGGATCTCATCCCCGATCCCACCCTTGTTGAGCACCAACAACAGGCAGAACGCCCCCACCGACATAAAAATATAGATGGTCAAATAGATCAACACACTCTGATGACCCAACAGATTCCCGGTGGTCAAACCGATCAACAAAAACCCCACATGACCGATGGAAGAGTAGGCCAACAACCGCTTGATGTTGCTCTGCGCAATGGCACCAAACGCACCCGCCGCCAACGAAGCCACCGCCAGCAACTGCAACATGGGCCCCCAATGCGCATGCAAAAGCGCAAACGCCTCCAACAGGATTCGGAAAAAGGCAGCAAACGCCGCCACCTTGGGCATGATCGCAATGAAAGCCGTAACCGACGTGGGAGCCCCCTCATACACATCCGGTGCCCACATGTGAAAAGGAGCCGCCGCCACCTTGAAACAGATCCCAATCACAACCAACGCCGCCCCCAACAAAAGCACCGGACTGATATGGGTGGCAGCCTTCAGGAAATCCCCCACCCCCGCAATCATGACCGTCCCCGTCGCCCCGTAAATCAAACTGATACCATATAACAAAATACCAGAGGCCAACGAACCCAGAATAAAATATTTCAGCCCCGCCTCCGAGGAGCGCAACTGATCACGCTGATAGGCCGCCAACACATAAATGGAGAGCGACATCAACTCCAAACCCAGATAAAGCACCAGAAAACTGCCCGCCGAGACCATGGTCATGGCCCCAACCAGGGAGAAGAGCGACAACACAAAATATTCGCCACTGTCCAGATCATGCTGCGTCAAATAGTCCCGCGACATCAACAACGGCAAACCCGTGGCCACCAGCAACAACATCTTCATGAAGCGCGCCATGCTGTCGTCTATGAATCCACCCCCCAGGGTGGTGGCCGGCGCAGAACCGGAGTGCCCCGCCAGCAACAGGCCCGCCAACAAGAGACCACCAATCGCCAACGTACCCATCAGACCACGAGACTCTTTACCGCGCCACGCACTCATCAACAGCAGCACCATGGCCAGCAGCGCAATAAAAATCTCTGGCGACAGTAAGACCAAGTTCATATCCGGTAGTTGGACAGCCATTTCCTTAAGTGCTCCACTGCTGTGCTGATTTTGTTCGTAAATATTCCGTAAAATTTCCCGTACGAAACAAGCGGGCTTGATCAGTACGCCTCAATCATCCCATGACGGCCAACGCACCCCACCCGGAAGCCAATCCCACCACACACAGGAACCCGCTTCCCCTCAACGCCGCTAAAACAACGCCGCCGCCGTCGCCGTGCCCACCTTGATGGTGTTGGCCTGAATCAACAACTGCTCCACCGATGCATGCATAATATTCAGAAAGGGTGCCGGATAAAAGCCGATCCAGAAAACCAACACCAGCAGGGGAACGAACAACACAACCTCCCGCAGCGTCACATCCTGCAAAGCCGCCACCTCATCACTACGCACCACCCCAAACAACACCTTCTTGAACATCCACAACATATAGGCCGCACCCAACACCAGCCCGGTCGCCGCCGCAACCGCAACCCCCTTGCTGGCCAGGAAGGCCCCCATCAGGATCAAAAATTCACCGATAAAGGAGTTGGTGCCCGGCAAACCCACCGAAGACATGGTGAAAATCATGAAAATGACCGCATAAACAGGCATCCGATGGGCCAAACCACCAAAGCGGGCAATCTCACGGGTATGCATCCGGTCATACACCACCCCCACCAACAGGAACAATCCACCCGCCACCACTCCATGGTTGACCATCTGCAGAATGCCGCCCTCCAACCCCTGCTGATTGAAGGCAAACAGACCGATGGTGACAAACCCCATATGGGAAACCGACGAGTAGGCGATCAGCTTTTTCAAATCCTTCTGCATCAACGCCACCAGAGCGGTGTAAATGATGGCCACCAACGACAGGGCAAAGATGAAAGGAACAAAAAAACGCGACGCATCCGGCAAAATGGGCAACGAAAAACGCAAAAAGCCATACGCACCCATCTTCAGCAGAATGCCGGCCAGAATGACAGAACCCGCCGTCGGGGCCTCCACATGGGCATCCGGCAACCAGGTATGCACCGGCCACATCGGCACCTTGACCGCAAACGAAGCAAACAACCCCAAAAACAGCCAGACCTGCATATCAAACGCAAACGGAATCCCCATCAACGCCGGGATGGAAAAGGTGCCACCCTTGAAGCCCATGACCAGAATGGCGATCAGCATCAACACCGAACCGGCCAGGGTATACAGAAAAAACTTGAAGGCCGCATAAACCCGGTTTTTGCCACCCCAGATACCGATCAACAAAAACATCGGGATCAGCATGGCCTCCCACAAAATGTAGAACAGGATAAAATCCAGCGCGCAAAAGACACCAATGACAAAACTCTCCAGGGCCAGAAAGGCCACCATGTAACCCTTGACCTGCTTCTGAATGCTCTGCCAGGAGGCCAGAATACAGATGGGCATCAGCAGGGCCGTCAACAACACAAACGGCAAACTGATACCATCCACCCCCATCCGGTAGGTGATGCCATATGCGGGCAGCCAGGGAACCTCCTCCAGGTATTGAAAAACCGGCGAAGCGGTATCAAAGCCACTCAGCAACCGCAGGCTCAGAAAAAAGGTGGCCAGTGTCGTGACCAACGCCACATACCGGGACACCTGCGGATTGTCCTTGACGCCAAAGAACAAAACCAGCGCACCGATCAGTGGAAGAAATGTTACCAAGCTCAGCATTGCCAAATCGTCCCGCCCGTTATGATTAAATTGACGACCCCATACCCTGCCCGGACAACCCGATCCCTGGGGCGGCCTCGAACAGCGTTCAAGATCAGGTGTACAGCGACACCAGCACCAATACACCAATCAGCATTGCAAACGCATAATGATAGACATAACCCGTCTGTAACTGCCGTACCTGCTGCGCCAACCGGTTGCATACCGACGCCACGCCATTGACGAAGCCATCGACAATCCCCTCATCCCCCGCATGCCACAGCCCCTCCCCTATCCGCCTGGCCATCTGCACAAACAGCCGATCATACAAGCGATCGAAATACCAGGCGTTCAGCAAAAAGCGATAGGTGCCACGATAATGCTCCGCAATGATGCGAGGCAAGCCCGGCATCTTGATATACAGCAGGTAGGCCAACCCCAAACCAATCAGGAACATGGCAAACGGCGACCACTTCACCCAGCCGCTGACATGGTGGGCATGCTCCATCGCATCATGCCCCGGAGCCAGAAAGATGGCCGACTTGAACCAACCCAGGTGGGTCATGGGGGCACCCAACATGCCCGCAAACACCGCACCCAACGCCAACAGCAGCAACGGCACCAACATCACCCAGGGCGACTCCTTGGCATGATCATAGCTGTGATGATCCGCCGGTTCGCCATGGAAGGTCATAAAAATCAACCGGAACGAATAAAAGGTGGTCAAAATCGCCGCCAGCATCCCCAACACCCAGGCAAAGGTGCCAACCGGCGTATGGGCCGCATAGGCCGCCTCCAGAATGGCATCCTTGGAGTAGAAACCCGCCAGGAACGGAAAACCGGTCAACGCCAATGTGCCCAGCATCATCACGGTATAGGTGATGGGTATCTTTTTCCGCAACCCACCCATCTTCCGCATATCCTGCTCATGGTGCATGGAGTAGATCACCGCACCCGCACTCAAGAAGAGTAACGCCTTGAAAAAGGCATGGGTCATCAGGTGGAAAATGGCCGCCGCATAACCGGAAACACCAGCGGCAAAAAACATATAGCCCAACTGGGAACAGGTGGAGTAGGCAATCACCCGCTTGATGTCATTCTGCACCAGACCCACGGTCGCCGCAAAAAAGGCCGTCGTCGCCCCCACCAGCGTCACAACCGTCAAGGCGGTCTGCGACAACTCAAACAGCGGCGAAGCACGGCAAACCATGAACACCCCCGCCGTCACCATGGTCGCCGCATGGATCAATGCCGAAACCGGTGTCGGTCCCTCCATGGCATCCGGCAACCAGGTGTGCAGGATAAACTGCGCCGACTTGCCCATCGCCCCCACAAACAGCAGCAGGCAGATCAGGGTGATGGTATCCACCGGACCCCAGAACAGAAAATCCACCGTCGGCGCAAACTGACCGGTGCCGGCCATGCGAAAAACCGTGGCATAGTCCAGGGTATGAAACACCTGATAGATGGCGAAAATCCCCAACGCAAAGCCGAAATCCCCCACCCGGTTGACCAAAAAAGCCTTCATGGCGGCGTTGCAGGCCGACTCTTTCTTGAACCAGAAGCCAATCAGCAGATAGGAGGCCAGACCAACCCCCTCCCAGCCAAAGAAAAGCTGCAAAAAGCTGTCACCCGTCACCAGCATCAGCATGGCAAAGGTAAAAAAGGAGAGATAGCTGAAAAAGCGCGGCTGGTCAGGATCCTCCGCCATGTAGCCGACCGAGTAGATGTGGATCAGGGTTGAGATACCCGACACCACGATCAACATCACCGCCGTCAGACGATCGATCAACAGGCCGAAGGAGACATGAAACTCACCGGAGACAATCCAGGACCAGATCTCCTGCCGAACAGGCTCCCCATTGCCCACCGCGATCTCAAAAAAGGTCTGAATGGCCAACAGGGCAGAGACCGACATGCCCGCAATCGTCACCAGGCGGGCCAGGGTGTTACCCAGAAAGCGACCAAACAATCCGGCAATCAGCGAGCCGAAAAGCGGTGCCAGGACAATTAAAAGATGTTTGCTCATAGTGTCAAATCCATGGCCTCACCGGCTCAACCTTTTAAGGAATCAATCTGTTCCACATCAATCGTGGCCCGGTTACGGAAAAAGGCGACCAGAATCGCCAACCCAATCGCCGCTTCAGCCGCCGCCACCGCCAGCACAAAAAAGGTAAAAATCTGCCCGTTAATGTCATTATTATAGTGGGAAAAGGCCACAAAATTAATGTTCACCGACAGCAGAATCAACTCAATGCTCATCAGGATGATGATGACATTGCGCCGGTTTAAAAAAATGCCAAAGACACCCGTCGTGAACAATATGGCACTGAGAATCAGATAATGATGCAGCGTCATGGTCTTGTTACGCCCCTTCGCCTGATTTCCGTTGAACAAGTTGCACCGTTTCCGCCGAGACACGGGCCACCTGCTGACCAATGTTCTGCCGCTTCGCCCCCTTGCTGCGACTCCGCAAGGTCAGCACCACCGCGCCAACCAAGGCCACCAGCAACACCAGAGAGGCCAGCTCAAACGGATAAAGATACTGGGTGTAGAGGGTCTGGCCGATCGCCCGGGTGTTGCTCACCGTCGCCACCGCACCATGCTCGCCATGGGAATGGGCATGGGACAACACCACCACCAACTCCACCAATATCACCACCCCCACCAGGATACCCGTCGGCAGATGGTTCATCGCCTGCTGCCGCAGATCGGTCGCATCCATGTCCAGCATCATCACCACGAACAGGAACAGCACCGCCACCGCACCCATGTAGACCATCACCAGCAGGGCAGCCAAAAACTCCGCCTCCAGCAGCACAAACAGGGCCGCCGTCGAAAAAAAGGTCAAAATCAGAAACAGCACCGAATGCACTTGGTTGCGACTGCTCACCACCCCCACCGCCGACAGGGCTGTGACCGCCGCAAATGCATAGAATATAATATCTACCACCATCATCGCCCTATTCACCCCTAACCCTTTTAGCGGTATGGCGCATCCTGTGCCAGGTTGGCGTCGATCTGCACCTTCCACCGATCATAATTGCTAAGCAGCTTCTGCTTGTCGTAGACCAACCCATCCCGCGTTTCCGAATAAAACTCAAAATTGGGCCCCAACACGATGGCATCCACCGGACAGGCCTCCTGACAAAAGCCGCAATAGATGCACTTGGCATTGTCAATATCGTACGCTTTGGTGAGCCTTTTTTCGGCGGTGCTGGCAGGGTCAATCGTGATAAAAATGGCCTGCGCCGGACAAATTGCCTCACACAATTTGCACGCAACACAGAGCTCCCTGCCCTGTTCATCCCGCCGCAGGGCATGCTCACCCCGAAAGCGGGGCGACAACGGGGTCCGCTCCTCGGGATACTGTACCGTAATGTTGGGCTTGAAAAAATATCGCAGCGTGACCGCCATGCCGGCCGCCAACTCCTTCAATGCGAATATGTCCACCCACTCCTTCAACCTGACGCTCATCGCTCTTCCCCGCAGCAAACCTGCTCCAGCCCGCTTTTAATCCCCTGTCTCATCTCTCCACCCCCAACACGCCGCTCCATGGGCCTCAGACCTTGCCAAACAGATGCAATCCCAAACCGGTCAAAAATATCCAGCTCAAGGAGATGGGCAAAAAGACCTTCCACCCCAACCGCATGAGTTGATCATAGCGATAGCGCGGGAAGGTGGCACGGATCCAGAGGAAGACAAACATCAGAAAACCCGCCTTGAGTGAGAGCCAGATGATGCCCGGGATAAACCCGAGGAAACCCAGCGGCGGCAACCATCCGCCCAGAAACATCAGGCTCCCCAGGAAGCTGACCAGGATCATGTTGGCATATTCACCCAGAAAAAACAGCCCGAAGCTCATGGCCGAGTAGTCGGTGAAATAACCCGCCACCAACTCCGCCTCCGCCTCCGGCAGGTCAAACGGTGAACGGTTGGTCTCGGCCACCACCGAGATAAAATAGATGACAAACATCGGCAGCAGCGGAATCACGTTCCAGACACCCTGCTGCGAGGCCACAATATCCTTCAGGCTCAGGCTGCCACTCAGCATCACCACCGGAATGATGGTGAAACCCATCGCAACCTCATAGGAGATCATCTGTCCCGCCGACCGCATGGAACCGAGAAAGGCGTAGCGGGAGTTGGAAGACCAGCCCGACATCAACACCCCATACACCCCCAGCGAGGAGATGGAGAGCACATAGAGGATACCGACGTTGACATCCGCCAGAATCAACTCCGGCGAAAAGGGCACCACCGCCCACATCAACAGGGCCGGCACCAGCGTCAGCGAAGGGGCCAGGAAAAAGACCGCCTTCTTGGAACCCTGCGGGATGATGGTCTCTTTGCAAAACAGCTTGATGGCATCCGCAAAAGGCTGCAATACCCCGAAAAAACCGGCCCGGTTGGGACCGATGCGCACCTGCATGGCCCCGATTATCTTGCGCTCTGCCAAGGTGTAATAGCTGACGCAAATCATCACCGGGGTGATCAACAGGATAATCTTGATCAACGTCCACAGCAGCGTCCAGGCCATGGGCCACCATTGAGGGCCCAGCAAGGCCAAGCCATGACTTTGTATGAATTGATGGAGTTCATTCATCTGTTGCCCGGTCCCACACCATCCGAAAAATTATCAGGAAAACTCCTGTCCACCCCCTGTAACCACTACAGCCCAACCAGACTCACCCGGGGGAATCCACCTTCCCAGTCGCACAGATCCTGCATCAACACGGCGGCCTGGCCCATATCGCCAAACACCGCCCCGACCGGAACGGCCGCATCCAACGCCGCCACGCACTCCAGGCTCCGTTCGCCATGGATCAACCGCACCGACTGGCCCGCCTGAACCTTTTGCCGCGCCGCATCCTGGGGGTTGATCCGCAAGCTTCCCACCGCCGCCGACCGCCCCTGCGCCAGCTGGCCCAGAATGGCAGAGTGGCGGGTGACCGCATCATCCTGGTAAAAGGTCGGTTCCAACACCAACACCAGCCCGGCCTCCTGACCGGCCACCGCCTGACCCGCCCCGGCCTCCAGCGGCAGACCCAGCGTCACCGGACTGTGGTCACACGCTGCCGAGAGTTCACCCGGCTCCAGGTCATCCAGGGCATAGCGATGATCGGCAGCGGCCATCCGGCTCCGCAACGCCTCCCGGGTGTTGTAGGAGAGCGGAGTGGCAAAGCGATCACTCAACGCCCGGAAAATACGCCAATCCTCCTTGGCCTGCACCGGTCCCATCACCGCCATGCTGCTGCGCTGGGCCCGCCCCTCCACATTGGTCAGGGTCACATCCCGCTCGGTGATGGCCAGTCCCGGCAACACCACATCGGCCTGCATCGCTGCCGGGGTCTGGTGCGCCCCCACATAAACCACATAAGCTTTCGCCAACGCTGCCCGTCCCAACCGGGTATCCACCCCTTCCAGGGTCGGGTCACACCCCAACAGCAGCAACAGCTTGATCTCGCCGTCGGCCGCCGCCTGCAAAATTTGGCGAGCGTTGCGGCCACGCCGCTCCAGACGCTTATAGCCGGGGTCGCGATGGGGCACCACACCCATATCCTGCGCCGCCGCCCCATTCCCCCGACTCGCCAGCCGGTTGAAGCCGTTCCACTCGCTCCCCAAAGCCGACATCTTTTCCAACAGGGCAACCGCCAGACGGCGTATGGTCTCGGCCTGGGGATGGCTGACGGCATAGTCACCCAGCAGCAACAGCGGCCGCTTGGCCCCCTGCCAAGCCGCCACCAGCGCGGCAGCCTCCGGCGCGACGGCTCCGCCCTCCAGTGCCTGCAACATACCCTGCAAAAACGCCACCTCCGCACCGGGTTGCAGCACAATCTGGCTGAAGTTGGCCAGATTGGCCTTCAGCTGACGCGGGTGGATGGCAAAAATGCGCGTCCCCGCCAGCGAGGCCTCCCGCAACCGCAGGTTGAGCAACGGCACCTCAAAACGGGGGTCCGCCCCGATCAGCAACACCACATCCGCCTTGCCCAGGGCAGTCAGGGGGGTATTCATCAGCAGGTCGGCCCGGGTCAGAGGCTGCTCATCGCCGCTGAAATCCCGCTGCCGCAACCGATGGTCCAGATCCGTCGTACCGACCACATGACGCAAAAAGTCCTGGAACGCAAAGAGCTCCTCCCCCCCCTGCACCCCATCCGAGGCCAGACCCGCAATCTCTTCCGGCTTGAACCGCTTGATCAACTCTGCCGTCCGGTCCAGCGCGGCCGCCCACGACACCTCCTCCCGGGCATAGGTACTCTCCGAACGGACCACCGGCTGCTCCAACCGGGCCTGGGCCAAGCCATCGTAGGCGAAACGGCCCTTGTCGCAGATCCAGGACTGGTTGATGTCGGCACAACGGCGCGCCATCAAACGCTTGACCTGACCGTTCAGGTGGTCCACCCGCACGTGGCAACCGACCCCGCAATGGGCGCAGATCCCCTCGCTCTTTTTCAGCTCCCAGCCTCTGGCCTGGAAATGGAACGGCTTGTTGTTGAGAGCCCCCACCGGGCAGACCTCCGGCAGGTTGCCGGAGAGCTCCGAGGTGAGGGATTTTTCCACATAAGGCCCCACCTGCATATGGTCGCCACGAAAAACCGCCCCCATCTCCGGCACGCCCGCGACCTCATCCGAAAAACGGATGCAGCGGGTGCAGTGGATACAGCGGCTCATCTCGGTCTCCACCAGCGGTCCGAGATCATAATCGTGGGCATGACGCTTGAATTCGTGGTACCGACTGCGATCCGGGCCATATTTCATGGCCAAATCCTGCAAACTGCACTCTCCGCCCTGGTCGCAGACCGGACAATCCAACGGATGGTTGATGAGCAAAAACTCCATCACCGCCTTGCGGGCCTTCCGCACCATCTCGGAATCGGTTTTGACCACCATTCCATCGCTCACCGGCATGGCGCAGGAGATGACCGGCTTCGGCATCTTCTCCACTTCCACCAGGCACATCCGGCAGTTTCCGGCGATGGAAAGCTGCGGATGATAGCAAAAATGCGGAATATAAACGCCCAGCAACCGTGCCGCATCCATGATGGTGGCCCCCGGCTGAACACTGATTTCCTTCCCGTCGACAATCAGAGTAGGCATCTTTTCGGCTTGCTCCACAATACCCGTACAATTTTTTTAAGCGCGTCCCCACTGACTAATGCAGACGCCCGGCATATCTTTACCGCTGCCATCAGACCTTGTCAGGCCACCATACAGCGGCCATGGTCCACATGGTACTGAAACTCTTCTGGAAACGCCTTGATGGCACCCACCACCGGCATGGCAGCCGCATCCCCCAGGGCGCAAATGGTCTTGCCCTGAATATTCTCGGAGATGCTCAGCAGCAGATCCATATCCCCCTGCACCCCCTTGCCCTGCTCAATCCGCTCCATCACCTGCGCCAACCAGCCGGTACCCTCCCGGCACGGCGAACACTGGCCGCAGGATTCGTGGCGATAAAAGCGGGAGAGACGGGCGATGGCCCGCACGATGCAGACCGAACGGTCCAGCACGATCACGGCCCCCGACCCCAGCATGCTTCCGGCCCGACTCAAGGCGTCATAGTCCATGGTCACCGTCTCACAGACCGACTTGGTCAGCACCGGCGTGGAAGAGCCACCCGGAATCACCCCTTTCAGGTTGTCCCAGCCGCCCCGCACGCCCCCGGCATACTCCTCCAACAGCACCCGCATGGGCAGACCCAGCTCCACCTCATAGTTGCCCGGCTTGTTCACATGGCCAGAGACGGAAAAAAGCTTGGTCCCCGACGATTTGGGCACACCCAACTTGCCATACCAGGCTCCGCCGTTACTGATGATGGCGGGCACCGATGAGAGGGTCTCCACATTGTTGATCACGGTGGGGCCCCCATACAGGCCGATATTGGCCGGAAACGGGGGTTTCAAACGGGGCTGACCCTTCTTGCCCTCCAGCGACTCGATCAGGCCGGTCTCTTCACCGCAGACATAGGCCCCGCCACCACGATGGATCGCCAACTGGAACCGCACCTCCCGGCCCATCACCCGATCCCCCAGGTAGCCCGCCGCATAGGCCTCGTCGATGGCCGCCTGCACCCGCTCTGCCTCCCGGTAAAACTCACCCCGGATATAGATATAGCCCCGCTCCGCCTTGACCGCATAACCGGCAATGATCATTCCCTCGATCAGCAGGTGGGGATCATAGCGCAATATATCCCGGTCCTTGCAGGTGCCCGGCTCCCCTTCGTCGGCATTGCAGACCAGATATTTTGCCCGATCATCCTTGGGAATGAAAGACCACTTGAGACCGGCCGGAAAGCCCGCGCCCCCACGCCCCCGGATACCGGACTGCTTCACCTCGTCGATGATGTCATCCCCCGTCAAGGTCAAAGCCTTTTCCAGTGCCTGGTAGCCGCCGTTGGCCTTGTAGACCGCCAGGGTGTGGCTGTTTTCCAGGTGGATGTTTTTATAGACAATTTTTGTCATGGCGGTTCCGCTCATCAGCTCATCTCTCAGGGCAACCGATCAATGATCTCCGACACCTGCGCCGGGGTCAAATTTTCATAGTAGTCATCGTTGATCTGCATCATCGGGGCATTGACGCAGGCCCCCAGACACTCCACCTCGGTCAGGGTGAAGCGTCCGTCGCTGCTGGAGCCACCCAGGGGCAGCCGCAGCTTTTCCTGCAGAGCCTTGACAATATCATCCGAGGCACAGAGCCAACAGGAAATATTGGTGCAGACCTGCACATGATATTTGCCCACCGGCTTGAGGTTGTACATGGTGTAGAAGGTTGCCACCTCATAGACCCGGATCGGCGGCATGCCCACGAAAGCGGCCACATAATCCAACGCCTCCTGGGAGAGCCAGCCACCAAACTCCCGCTGCGCCAAGTGGAGCAGCGGCATGACCGCAGAGTCGCGCCGATCCGCCGGATAGCGTTGAAAAATAAGCTCGGCCTGCTGCAACGCTGCCTCGGAAAATTGAAGTGTCTTTTGCAATTCGCTCATGAGAGGTACATGCCCATCATCCAGTGGTCAATCATTATGCCAACAACCTTCATCGGTCAATCTCACCAAACACAATATCAATGCTGCCCACCAGCGTGGTCACATCGGCCAGCATGTGGCCCAGGGCCATCCGCTTGACCGCCTGCAGATGGTTGAAGCCGGCTGCCCGGATTTTGACCCGGTAGGGTTTGTTGCCCCCCTGGGAGATCAGGTAGACCCCCAGCTCCCCTTTTGGCGATTCGGTGGCGGCGTAGACCTCTCCCGCCGGAACGGTAAACCCTTCGGAAAAAAGCTTGAAGTGGTGGATCAACGACTCCATTCCCTGCTTCATCTCTTTGCGGTAGGGGGTCGAAATTTTATAGTCCTCATAACGCACCGGGCCCGGCTGCATCTGCTGCAGACACTGCTGGATGATCCGGGTACTCTGCCGCAACTCATGCACCCGTACCAGATAGCGGTCATAGCTGTCGCCGTTCTTGCCCACCGGAATGTCAAACTCCAGGCGGTCATAGGCATCATAGGGTTCCGCCTTGCGCAGATCCCAGGCCACCCCGGAACCGCGCAGCATCGGTCCGGTAAAGCCCATGTCCAGGGCCTCTGCCGCACTCACCACCCCGATATCCACCAGCCGCTGCTTCCAGATCCGGTTGCCGGTCAGCAGGGTTTCGTATTCATCAATTTTGCTGGGGAAGGAGTCGACAAAGCCCTGAATCCGCTCCGCCAGCCCCTCCGGAAAATCCTTGGCCACTCCACCTGGGCGAAAATAGGCGGCATGGATCCGGGCTCCGGAGACCGCCTCATACATATCGATAATCTCTTCCCGCTCCCGGAAGGCATAGATGAACATGGTCATGGCACCCACATCCAGGCCGTGGGCCGCCAGGAAGAGCAGGTGGTTCAGTATGCGGGTCAACTCGGAAAAGATCACCCGGATATACTGGGCCCGTTCCGGCGGGGTGATGCCCAACATGCGCTCCACCGCCAGTACCCAGGAGTGCTCCTCCGAGATCATGGACATATAGTCGAGGCGATCAAAGTAGGGCAGGCCCTGCAGATAGCTCTTGTGTTCCAGCAACTTTTCGGTGCCCCGGTGGAGAAAGCCAATGTGGGGGTCAGCCCGCACCACCACCTCACCATCCAGATCCAGCAGCAGCCGCAGCACCCCATGGGCGGCCGGGTGCTGGGGACCAAAGTTAACGGTATAGGTTTGAAATTCCGTCTGTTCAGCCATCGAAACCACCCTCTACGACAGGTTAGCTTGGTAAGGTTCCCGATCGGGATGGACCATCTGGATCGGCTGACGTACGACACGTCCCTGGGTCGGGTCATAGCGCACTTCGATCAAGCCATTCAGCGGAAAATCCTTGCGCAGCGGAAAGCCTTCAAAGTCATAGTCGGTCAGCAGACGGCGCAGATCCGGATGGCCGGAAAAGAGGATGCCAAACATTTCGTAGGCCTCCCGCTCATACCAGTCGGCGCACCACCAGAGGGGCGTCACCGAGGGAACCGGCATCCCCTCCTCCAACGCCACCTTGACCCGCAGGCGGTGATGTTTGTGGACGGAGAGCAGTTGATAGACCAGCTCCAGCGGCTGTTTCCGGTTGGGGTAGTGTACCCCGGCCAGATCCATCATCTGGGTAAAGTTAAACTCCGGGTCATCGCGCAACTGGCCCATGGTAGCCAGCAGGTTGGCCGGGGTCAGTCGCAAAATCAGAGCATCCGCCAGGCGCACCCGCTCCAGGTCGGGGAAGCGGCTGGCGACAAGCTGCTCCAAATGGTCCAGTTTATCCTTGGTCACACCTTCACTCCCCTGCTCTGGGTCACGCCGGACGCACCCCAACCGCTGTAGAGGGTGTTGGTGCGATGAATCTTTTTATGCAACTGCAGTATGCCATACAGAAAGGCTTCGGCGGTGGGAGGGCAACCGGGAATAAAAATGTCCACCGGTACGATGGTGTCACAGCCCCGCACAACCGAATAGCCATGGTGGTAGTAGCCACCCCCATTGGCACACGAGCCCATGGAGATCACCCAACGGGGTTCCGGCATCTGGTCGTAGAGCTTGCGCAGGGCCGGAGCCATCTTGTTGGTCAAGGTACCCGCCACGATCATCACATCCGATTGGCGGGGCGAACCCCGGAAGACGATACCGAAACGGTCCAGATCGTAGCGACTGGCCCCGGCCTGCATCATCTCCACCGCGCAACAGGCCAAGCCGAAGGTCATGGGCCACATGGAGCAGGTGCGGGCCCAGTTGACCAGCTTGTCCGCCGAAGCCAACATGAAGCCCCGATCAGCCACCCCCTGCTGAACTTCCTCGATCACTCCCATTCCAGTGCTCCCTTTTTCCAAATGTATGCATAACCCACCAGCAGCACGAACAGGAAGAGCAGCATTTCCACAAAACCCACCCAGCCAATATCCTTGAAGGCCACCGCCCACGGGAACAAAAACGCGGCCTCAATGTCAAAGACCACGAAAAGGATGCTGAGGAGATAAAACCGCACATCAAACGGCAGCCGGACCCGGCTCAGCGGCGCGAAGCCGCACTCATATTGGGAGCTTTTTTCTGCATATGGACGCCGCGGCCCCACCAGAAAGGAGCCACCCATCATGACGATGGCAGTCCCCAGTGCCACAGCCAGCAGGAGCAGAATGGGAAAATAATTTTCAAGCATGGCGCAAAAACCACCTCACAGATGAAGAGCCCTGGCAGAGTTCCAGCCAACACAGTCGAAGTGTTTAGCAGTTTACACTCGCCACGTCAACCGTGGCGTGTGATTTTTTGTCAAATTTTTTTATAAAATTTACTTTACAATCAAAGAATTTATTAATGACTTGCCAATTGCGCAGCGAATGCTTTACAGTTGGCTTCGATAAGGGTGGTTTGACGCGCTTTGACAGCCGAGTGACCACCGGACACCGACGATCAAAACCTGGTGCATCCCGCACAGGCCCCGCGACGAGGTAGCCCCTGAGATGGGAGCAGAAACAGAAGAGGATCCCTATTTCCAATCCTATGTGCAAAATTTTTTGCTCAGTGCGCAGGAGATTGTCCAGACCCTGGAACAGGATATTCTGGCACTGGAGGCGGCTCCTGGTGATACCGGACGGGTGCATGCCGTTTTTCGTGCCTTTCACACCCTGAAGGGGGGGGCGCGGGGGGCAAAATGGGAAGAGCTGGCCGATTTTGCCCACCGGATTGAGACGTTGCTCTCCCGGCTGCGGGATGGGGAGTTGCAGATTTCTGCGGATTTGGTCGCTCTGTTGCTGCGTGGGGTGGACATGCTGCCCCTCTTTCTGGCAGCGGCTCAGGGGGGGGCTGCACCGGACCCGGCTGAGATAGCCGCCATCCTGGCGGAGCTGGAGCCATTCATCCGGGTCGATCAGACCACCGAGCAACGGGAGACCCGGGAGGCCATTCGCTCCATTCGGAACTCCCTGGGCGACGATTTGCCCCTTTTTGTCCAGCAACCCGATGGCGAGTGGGTGGGGGACTGCTACCGGGGGTTTGATATTATTCAACTGGCGGCCGGTGCGGCCGGTTTGCAGGTTCTGGCCGACTATGCCACCCAGGTGGCGGATCTGCTGATTCCGATTGAAAATGGCAGCCGGGAGATTACGGTAGCGTTGGCCCCGGTGCTGGAAGAGGTGCTGGCGGTGCTGGAGCTGTTGGTGGATACGGTCACGCCCCCCACCCCGGCCTGCAACCAGCGTATCAACCGGGCTCTGGCAGCGTTGCGCAGTTATCCCGATCCATTGCCAGCAGAGCCCCCAGCACCGGAACCGCAGCTGGGAGCCCGTCCGTTGGGTGAAATACTGCTCGAACAGCAACTGGTCAGTGAACAGGATTTGCTGGAGGGGCTGAACAAGCAGAGGTTCCTGGGGGATATTCTGGTTCAGGATGGCAAGCTTTCCGAGGCAAACCGGGATCATGCGCTCTCCATTCAGGCCCAGCAACTGGAGCAGTCGATCCGGGATGCAGCGGTCACGATTCGGGTCGATGTCACCAAACTGAATCGTCTGCTCAATCTGGTGGGGGCGTTGGGCCATTTCCATGGCAACCTGGACCAGGCCCTGGCCAACATGGAACAACTGCTGGAACAGCTGTCCATGGCTGGAAACAGCACGTCGATCAAAAATGTCGGTCATGCACTGGTGGCGAACCACACGGCACTGTTGGAGATTGCCCATCAGGGAGAGCTGCTGACCCGCACCCTGCAGGCCCATGCGGTCACGTTGCGGATGATTCCCATTGGTGGTTTGCTGCACTCATTTCAGCGGTTGATTCGGGATGCCGCCCGCCAGACCGGCAAACTGGTGCGACTGGAAATCAGGGGGGCAGAGACAGAGGTCGATAAAAATATTGTCGAAAAGCTGAGCGACCCCTTCAAGCATCTGCTCCGCAACGCCATTGATCACGGCATTGAAAAACCGGAGCAACGTCAGGCAGAGGGCAAGCCCCCTTTTGGCACCCTGTTGCTGCATGCCTTTCATCAAGGGGGTCAGGTTTGCATTGATATCCAGGATGATGGCCATGGGATTGAGTTGCCCAGGGTGCTGGAGAAGGCCAGACAGAAGGGGTGGGTCAAGGCGGATGAGACGCTTTCCGAGGCGGCGGTGTTGGCACTGCTGTTTCGGCCTGGACTGTCCACCGCCAACGAGGTCACGGAGCTTTCGGGCCGTGGGGTGGGGCTGGATGTGGTGCAGCAGGAGATTGCCGCCTTGCATGGCACGATCAGGATTCGCCAACAGTTGGGCCAAGGCACCCGTTTTCGCATTCAACTGCCGTTGACCCTGGCCATTGTGGATGGTGTCATTGTCCGGGTTGGTCAGCAGTCGTTTATTGTACCCACCCTCTCCATTCTGGAGTCGTTCCGGGCCGACCCCATCCTCTGGCAGACAACCGAAGGAGAGTTGGCGGAGGATCGCCTGCCGTGGCGTGGAGAGCTGTTGCCGTTGCTGCATTTGGGCCGTCTGTTGGGAATCGAGCATGCGCGAGAACCGCAGGGGACGGCCACCATCCTGGTGGTGAGCGAGGCGGGGCGCAGTGCCGGGCTGTTGGTGGATGAGACCCTGGAGCAGAAGCAACTGCTGATCAAGAATCTGGAGGAGCATTTTTATCCGGTGCCGGGTATCATGGGGGCGTCGGTGCTGGATGACGGTCGGGTAATACTGATTTTGGATATGGCGTGGCTGCTGCGGCAGGCCGGGTGAGCGAAACCCGGTTGATTTGCGTAATGGGCATCTGAATGACACTGAGCGAATGGAATCTTTTTGACGACGAGGAGGAGGCTCGACGCTGGGTGAGTCAGCAGATGCTTGCGCCCAGTGCCGACAGTCGGCAGTGGCTGGTCTGCCTGCTGGGTGACCGGGCCTATGGGATTGCGATCCACCATGTGGTGCAGATGGTACGGTGCAATCGTGTCACGCCGATACCCCAGCTGCCCCCTTTTCTGGCTGGTCTGTTCAACCTGGAGGGTGAGGTGATTCCGGTGGTGGATTTGCGGCTGCGGCTGGAGTTGCCGGCGGGCGCACCGGGTGACCGCACGATTCTGGTCGTTGTTCGTGTGGCGCATCCCGTTGACATGGGGCAACCGGCCCCGACAATGGTTGGCAAACAGCTTGGTCTGATGGTGGATGCGGTACTTGATCTGCCATTCATCGCGGAAGGGGATATCCAGCCCTCACCCCCCACGACCAGCCAAGGCAGTATCGTTGATGAGCGTCCGGTGCGGCTGGGAGTGGTCCGACAGTCGGGCAGGGAGATCACACTGCTCGATGTGGAGGTTTTACTCTCCCGGGAGGAGATGCTGGCCGCTATTGCGGGTTCGACCGTTACTGGATTATTCCATGCCTGATTGGGGATTTTGTCGATGAGTGCAACACAGCCAACCACAACAGCCCGAACCCCCGGCTTGCGCCTGGGCCGGTTTTTGCCCTGGTCCTATTTTATTCTGATCGGGCTGCCGATCGTGCCCTTGACCTTGCTGACCTATTGGGCCATCTCCGGTATTTTGGAATCGTCAGCCCAATCCTCCATGGCCAGTGGCAGTCGGTTGGCGGTCAAGAGTGTGCAGAGTTTTTTGGATGCGGCAGCCAACGCGGTACGACTCAATGCGATCTTTTTGCAGGACGCAGGGGAAAGCGAAGAGTTTTTAGATAAATTTCATAAACTTACCCAAGAGGAGATGTCCGCCCATTCCCACTTCAGCCTGATCTATTTCGGGGATGAAGCGGGTAACCATTGGCTCAACAAGCGGGGAGAGGATGGCAAGTTGCGAACCCGGGTTGTGCGTCGTCTGTTGGATAGCCCGGAGAGCAGAGAGGCGATGCGTCAGGCGGAGGAGCTTTCCCGGGAGGTGGCGGCCCAGGAGTCGCGGGCAACGGCCAACCACACCGCTCTGGCCCCGGAGGTACAGCTCAAACAGAACCGGGTGGCCGAGATGATTGCGCCCATTTTGCAGACCACCTGGTATGCAACCGATGCCAGTGGCAACAGGCAGCCGGCCTTGGACCCGTTCAAGGTCTATGATCCGCGTTTGCGGCCCTGGTATGTCGGGGCCAAGCGGCAGCAATCGGGTCGGTTTTGGACCGATGTGTATGCCTGGGACAACAGTTACCAGGGGGTTGCGGCGTATCAGGTCGGAATCACGGTTTCCAATCCGGTCTACCGGGACAACAAGCTGGTTGGGGTGGCGGGTATTGATATTGTTTTACAGTCTCTTTCCCATGTGTTGCAGGCAAATCGTATTACGCCCAACAGTCGCATGTTTATCGTGGACAGTCGGGGTGGTGTCGTAGGGTTGCCGGATTATCAGCAGGTATTGCGGGTCAAGGCGGATGCGTCGGGTGTCCAGGGGATGGAGCAAAACCGGATCACGACTGTTCAGGATGTGGCTCTGGGTGACTCTTTTCGCGCGGCTTTCCGGCTGTTGAATATTCCGGAAGGGGATCCGCTGATTCTCAAGAAGGATGTGTTGTTTGATTTTACGGCGGCTGACGGCAAGAAATATTATGGTTATTACACCCCCTTCATGGAGGAGCAGGGTGTGCCTTGGACCATAGGGATGGTGGTACCGGAGGAGGATTTCAAGGGGGCGGCGTACCATTTGCTGTGGCGGAGTTTGTTGATTATCGGCTTGAGTTTACTGGTGGTACTTTCCATCAGCCTGATGATCAGCCGGATGATTCTGATTCCGGTGCAGCGGATTACCGATGAAGTGGAGGATATGTCGGACTCGTTGAATCTGGTTCCCTATCCAGAGCATCACACCCGTTTTCAGGAGATGCACTTGGCGGCGCAGGCGTTGACCTCTTTGAAGGTGCGCTGGCGTACGGTATTGATGCAGACCCAGGCGACGGTACGGAGCATGGCCACCATATCGGTCAAGTTGATGATGGGCAACCAGGATTTGGCCAATCGCACCAGGGAGCAGACCCGTGCCATGATGGAAATATCCTCTGCCATGGAGGAGTTGACGGTCACGGTGGATCAGAATGCGGAGAATACCCAGCGCACCCGGACCATCAGTCAGGATGCCCATGCCATGTTTCAGACCGGCAAAACCCATTTGTTGGGTTCGGTGGAGCAGATGATTGCGGCCAACCAGCATGTGTTTGAGCAGTTGCAGACGACCAATCGGCATATTGTCAACGCCATGACGGAGATTGACGACAGTGCGGAAAAAATTGCGGGGATCATCACCTTCATCGATGATGTGGCGTTTCAGACCAATTTGTTGGCCTTGAATGCGGCGGTGGAGGCGGCCAAGGCGGGGGAGCATGGTCGGGGGTTTGCGGTGGTGGCCACGGAGGTTCGGGTGTTGGCGCGTCGTTCCAGTCGGGCTTCCCAGGAGATCAACAAGTTGCTGGGGGCGAGCAGTTCGGCGGTCAAGCGTGGCATGGCAGTGGTTGGGCAGTCCGAGAAAGAGGTGCAGGAGCTGTTGGATGACATCAAGCAGGTATTGACCAAATTCCGGGAGGAGAGCGAGCAAAACCTGAATCAGAGTCAGCATGTTGTATTGGCGGTTGCCAACATGATTGAGCAGATCAGCAATGCCTCGCGGCAGCAATCGGCGGGGTTGAACCAGATCAATACGGCCATTGCCTCCATTGACAAGGGGGCCCAGCAAAATCTGGCCTTGGCCAAGGATGTTTCCGGTTTCAGTACCGAGATGATGGCGGGGGCGGACCGGTTGATGGAGCAGGCCAAGTTGTTCAAGGTGGCGTCAGAGAATGTGGTGCCGGAGGCTGCGGCGACAGGCCCGGAAATCCCACCTGCCGTAACGCCTCAAAGAGGACAATGCTGACACTGTTGGCCAGATTGAGGCTGCGCGCCTGCCCCACCATGGGAATGCGCACCAGACGCTCCCGATGGGCCTCGCGAATGGCCTCCGGCAACCCTGCCCCCTCGGCGCCGAAAAGAAACCGATCTCCCAAGCGGTAATCCCACTCTGAATAGCCGCGCACCCCATGGGTACTCACCGGGAACAGACGGGCATCGGCCGGGTGCGCCTGCCAATAGTGTTCCCAGTCGTTCCAACGCCGCACATCGGCCCAGGCCCGATAATCCATGCCCGCCCGCCGTACAGCCGCCCCATCCAGTCGGAACCCCAACGGCCCCACCAGATGCAGAACGGCGGCCGTAGCCGCACAAAGACGGAGAATGTTACCGGTATTGGGAGGGATTTCCGGTTGATAAAGAATGACATGAAAAGAGCTGCTCATCGGGCAACGGTCCGGCCAAAAGGGTTGATTTGCCCCAAATGGTGCGGCCGACCACCCGGTGACAAAGAAAAGCGCAGCCAGGGAGCAAATTCTGTACATAAATGGTTGACGAACACCCTGCTGGTTTGAAATATTAGCGTACTCTGATGTGATGTGGTACGCTCTATTTTTTTTTGCGCTTTGTTTCCGTTTTTTTCCAGAGTATACCCTTGGTTTCCCTAGTGGAGGTTGGAAGAGGCATGGATATTGAATCTGATGAAGGTCGCCGGGACTTTTTGACCCTGGCAACAGGTGCTGTCGGAGCGGCGGGCGTCGCGGGTGCCGCCTGGCCGTTTGTTAAATCCTGGAGTCCATCGGCCGATGTACTCTCTCAGGCCACGACCGAGGTGGATATCGGTTCGCTGCCTGAAGGACAGATGATCACGGTGCCCTGGCAAGGCAAGCCTGTCTTTATTTTGCACCGCACCCCGGCCCAGATTGAAGCGGCCCGCAAGGCAGACGGGGAAAAATTGCCGGACCCCGCCAAGGATGCGGATCGGGTCAAGCGGCCGGAATATCTGGTGGTTTTGGCTCTCTGCCCCCACCTGGGCTGTGTGCCGCAACCGATTGGTACCGGTAATTATGGCGGCTTTCTC
Organism: Magnetococcales bacterium HCHbin5; assembly: GCA_002753505.1. Taxonomy (GTDB): domain Bacteria; phylum Pseudomonadota; class Magnetococcia; order Magnetococcales; family Magnetaquicoccaceae; genus Magnetaquicoccus. The sequence continues at coordinate 21,980 of PEAG01000015.1, forward strand.
TGCCCCTGCCACGGCTCTCATTACGATACTTCGGGCCGTATTCGCCAGGGACCGTCTCCCAAGAACATGCAGGTGCCCGTTTATGATTTTAAGGACGAAAGAACGCTGGTGATCGGCAAAGCAACCGCCTGACCTTGAATGGTGGCTGGCCTGTCGCAATCCTGCTGTCGCAATCCTATAGAAAACCAAGGAGAGCTTCCCCGTGTCAAAGATAATGGAGTGGGTGGATGCCCGTCTACCCGTCACAGAGTTACTGAAAAGTCAGGCAACAGAGTATCCGACCCCAAAAAACCTCAACTATTGGTGGAATTTTGGTTCGCTGGCCTTGTTTGTCCTCATCATCATGATCGCCAGCGGGCTGTTTTTGGCCATGCACTACAAAGCCGATGCCAACCAGTCGTTTGATGTGGTGGAACACATCATGCGGGATGTCAATTTTGGTTGGCTGCTGCGTTACATGCATGCCAATGGGGCGTCGTTCTTTTTCATGGTGGTTTACATCCACATTTTGCGTGGCATGTACTATGGTTCCTACCGCAAGCCCCGGGAAATTTTGTGGTGGTTTGGCATCATCCTCTTTTTCATGATGATGGCCACCGCTTTCATGGGCTATGTGTTGCCCTGGGGCCAGATGTCCTATTGGGGGGCGGCGGTGATCACCAATCTGATGAGTGCCATCCCCGTTGTCGGCGAGGACTTGGTGGTCTGGATTTGGGGCGGTTTTTCCGTTGGTGATCCCACGTTGAACCGCTTTTTCGCGCTGCATTTTCTGTTGCCTCTGGTCATTTTCGGGGTGGTGATTTTGCATTTGTGGGCTCTGCATGCGGTGCATTCCAACAACCCGGTGGGTATTGACCTGCATGACGAGAAGGATTCCATCCCGTTTCATCCCTACTACACCATCAAGGATCTGTATGGGATGGGGGTGTTTCTGATCATCTTTTGTGCGTTTGTCTTTTACGCGCCCAACTTTTTCCTGGAGCCGGACAACTATATCCCGGCCAACCCGATGCAGACGCCGCCCCACATTGTGCCGGAGTGGTATTTCCTGCCGTTCTATGCCATTTTGCGTTCCATTGACTTTCTGGGCTCTTTCAGCAAACTGGCCGGGGTGATTGCGATGGGTGGAGCCATTGCGATTCTCTTCATTCTGCCGTTTTTGGACCGTTCGCCGGTGCGTTCTTTTCGCTATCGCCCGTTGAGCAAGCAGTTGTTTTGGATGTTTGTAGCCGACTGTTTTGTCTTGGGTTGGGTTGGGTATAATCCGGCGGATGCCGCCATCTTTGAAGGTGCGTTGCCTCTGATCGTGATCGGGCGTACCTGTACTGCCCTCTACTTCAGCTATTTCTTTCTGTTGTGGGTGATTACTGCCTTCGACATTGAAAAGCACACACCCGTACCCAAGAGCATCTAAGGGGAGCGCGAGTCATGAATTATCAGCAAGTTGTCCAGTTGCATCGTTTTACCAAACAGGCAAGCCTCCGCTCTGCGACCGTGTTGTTTTTTGCGGCCATGCTGTTGGTGGTTGTGTTGCCCAGGGGTGCGGTTGCCTCTGGAGGGGTGGCGTTACCCAAGCAGAACTGGTCTTTTGCCGGCATGTTTGGGCAGTTTGACAATGCGGCTCTCAAGCGGGGAGCCCAGGTTGCGATCCAGGCCTGCATGACCTGTCACTCCCTCAAATATATCAAGTTTGACCAGTTGCGGCAGTTTGGTTATACCGAAATTGAGGTCAAGGCGTTGGCGGAGAGTCAGGGGCGTACCAAGAAGGATGCCTTGTTGTCCGGCATGGATGCGAATGCTGCCAAGGATGCGTTCGGGGTGGTGCCGCCGGATCTCTCTCTCATCACCAAGGCGCGCAAGGGGTATGAGGATTACACCTTTGCCATTTTGACCGGTTATGCCAGTGCCAATGATTTGGCGTTGGCGACACGGGTGATGGCGGACGACAAAATTTCCGATGAGGAGGCCAAGGAGGTTGCTTCGGCGTTGGGTCTGGATATGCACCATTTGGACAAGATGGCCGAGGTGTTGAAGCGGATGGCGGCGGGGGAAAATTTTAACCGTTATTTTCCCGGTCACTTTTTTGCCATGCCCCAGCCCCTGTCGGATGGTGCGGTGGCCTACACGGATGGCACGGAAAACAGCAAAATTCAGTTGGCCCGCGATGTTGTGACCTTTCTGGCCTGGGCGGGTGAGCCCACCATGATGGAGCGCAAGTCGTTGGGGGTGAAGGTGCTGCTCTATCTCTTTGTCTTGACCATCATGATGTACGCTGTCAAGCGTCGTATCTGGGCGCGGGTTCACTAGGTTTGTTCCGTTTGCGCCCATCGGGGGGAGTCATCCCCCCGGTGGGCTCTGTATGCGCCGGTTTTGTTCAAATCCCTCTTTTTTTCCCATCTATTAAAACGATTGCAGGGGTCCGGGGACCGTCACGGTCCCCGGTGGGGTGCAGGGGCAAAGCCCCTGCATGGACTGCGCGTTTTCCCAAAGCCCATTTTCGCAGAAAATGGGCGCAACGCGCCCAAAACCGCCCCGCAGGGGCGACCTTGGGAGGGCGGCAGCCCGACTCGCACGGTTATGTTACGGAAAAGGTTTGGATAAGAAAGCAGAACGTTCGGACCTTCAGCTTTTTGTTTGACACAGGGCCAGGAATGGTTTCCCCCCCAGGCCATACCCGATTTTGCCCGCTCTCGGTCGGGCTGCCGCCCTCCAGGAGTGCCCCTGCGGGGCGTTTTGGGCGCGCTGCGCCCATTTGCTGCGCAAATGGGCTTCGGTGAAAGCGCGCTCGTTCATGCAGGGGCTTTGCCCCTGCACCCCACCGGGGAGCGTGACGCTCCCCGGCCCCCTGCAATAGTTTGAAAAGATTAGAAAAGCATGGACGTAGTCATCATGTCAGCGCATATAGGCTCCGCCCCTGCACCCCGCCGGGGACCGTGACGGTCCCCGGACCCCTGCAATGGTTTTGGATCTCTTGCAACCGCCCGGAACCGTGCAACGCCAGGAAAGCCACCACCACCTCCGGGTCAAAATGCCGCCCGGATAACTGACCAACCTCCTCCAACGCACGTTCAAGCGGCCAGGCCTGCTTGTAAGGCCGCTGGCACACCAGGGCATCAAACACATCCGCCACCGATACAATCCGCGCATGAACGGGAATGGCCGTTCCCGCCAAACCGGCCGGATAGCCGCTGCCATCCCACCGCTCATGGTGATACAGCGCGATTTCGCGCGCCATCTCAAACCCGGGGGCATTGCCCAGGATACGGGCCCCTATCGCCGCATGGGTACGCATCACCTCAAACTCCTCTGCCGTCAACCGCGCCGGTTTTTGCAGAATGGCATCGGGGATACTGACCTTGCCCAGATCATGCAACACACTGGCCTCCGCCATGGCATCACAAACCGCCTCGGACAACTTCAGCTCGCTGGCAATGGCCCGCACGTAGTGGGCAATACGCTGTACATGATCCCCTGTCTCCTGATCCTTGTACTCGGACGCAACCGCCAACATGTCGATGGCATGGCGACGGGCCGCTTTCAGCAAATCCCTGGACTCCTCAATCAGCTTCAGATCCCGGTACGACTTCAAGGCGGTACGCACGGTGGTATAGAGCTTCCAGGCGGTCAACTCCGTTTTTTCTTTGTAATCATCGATGTCATACTGATCGATCACCTGCCGCTCCGGTGCCAGACCCGGCTGCCCCGTGCGAATGACCAACCGTATGGTGTGATCCTGCAACTGCTGGCGAATATGCTCCACCAACTGCAAGCCGGCCTCGGGATTTTCCATCACCACATCGATGATGGCCAATGCAAAGCTTCCCCCTGCGGCCAGCAGTTCCCTGGCCGCGGCGGCGGATTCGGCGGTAACAATCTCCAACCCCCGCGCATCAAAATGGAAATCGGAGAGGGAAAAGCGGGTGAGGACCAACATGTCTGGATCATCATCCACCACCAACACCCGCCAGGATTGGAGCTGGCAACCCGTCGCTGCGGTAGAGCCCCCTCTGCCGCGTACAATTTTTTTGATCACGCTTTCCTCTCTCCATCCACGAGTGGTATTTCCATCAAAAAGGATGTCATCCGCTTGGGAATGCTGGAACAAACAATTTTGCCCATCAATTGATTCCGCACAATGTTATAACAAATGGTCAATCCCAAACCGGACCCTCCCCGCCCTTTGGCCGTGGTGAAAAACGGCTCAAAAATATGCTTTATTGCCTCTTTTTCGATGCCATTGCCGTTGTCGGCATACCAGATCACCAGCAATTGCCCCTGTTTGGTGGGCTCGCATTGCACTTTGATCTGAATGGTTCCGGCGCGGTGACCCTCGTCAAAGCCATGTTTATAACTGTTCATCAACAGGTTGGTGATCACCTGACCCAAGGCCCCCGGTTGACTTTGAACGACGAGATCGGGCGAACATTCGGTTATGATCTCCACCTTTGACCGTTTGAAGAGATGTTGCAGAGTGGACTGGACATCCAGCAGCAGCTCCTGGACGTTAAACCGCCGCTCCTCTTCCGAGGTTTGATCGACGGAGGTGCGCTTGAAACGTGTCACCAACTCAGCCACGGCACGTAAATTATTGAGGCACAAGTTGGACATTTGTCTGATTTTGGCCAACACGACATCCAAGGCATCCCCATCCACCTCATCGGCGGCCAGCAGCGTTTCCAGGCGGCTCAGATATTCCGGCAAGGCAGAGATGGAACCCATGCCAATGCCGATGGGGGTGTTGATTTCGTGCGCAAACCCTGCCACCAACCGCCCCAGGGAGGCCACCTTTTCACTCTCCACCAACTCATCGCGGGCTTGGTTCAACGCCGCCAGCGAGTGTTGCAAGTCCTGGTTGGATTGCGTGAGCTGGCGGGTTCGCTCCTCAACCTGCCGTTCCAGGGTACGGTTGGCCTGTTGCAGCGACGATTTCATCTGTTGCAAGTGGCTGGCCAGCACGCCCATTTCATCCCGGCCGCTCAAGGAGATGTCACAGTCGTAGGCCCCCCGGCTGATGGCCTGGGCATGTTCTGTCAGTTGTCGGACGGGCCGGAGAATGTTGCTGTAAAAGATGACAGACAACAAAATGCCGGTAAACAGCAGTACCAACACAATCCCGCTCAACAACGATATGGTCCACTGGTGCGCCGCCTGCTCATACCGAAGCGTCTCTTCTGCACGATGCTTCAGAGTTTCGGCCCGCAGGTTTGAGATATCACCGGCCACATCACCCCAGAGAACCTGAAGCAATGTAACCGTGTCATTCATGGCATGGGAGATGGCGACCAGTTCCACAAATTTTTTACGATATGCGATCAACCGGTCCGCGACCTCTTTCCGGTTTTTCGCCGCCGATTGACTCACCTCTGACAACAGCACATTGGTAAGCTGTTGCACCGCATTGGCGTAGGAATCCTCCGACCGCAGCATAAAATCTTTCTCAGCCCGTCGAATCAGCAACAGCTGTATCTGTTGTGCTGGCTGCATATCCAACAGGTGTTCCACCCGATGGACGGCCTGTCGCATCTCCCCTTGCAACCCCTCGTTGTGGGTTATCCCATAGTGATCCATCTGCTGAAAAAGCCGCTGTGTCAGTTCGACATAGCGATGGAAATCCTCTCTGAGATGGGTAATGAACGCCGACCGCCGTTCCAACCCTTGGGTTTCCACCAAGCGAACGAAAGCTGACAGCAACTGGGGCATCTGCTGTTCCACCTGTGCCCGGTTGTGCGCCTGGCGGTGCAGAATATATTGGCTGACGTTGTCATTCAGTTCGTGCAGTGCGGCCAACAGATTCCATGTCATCTCAGCTTGTTGATTCATGGTGCGCTCTTGCCTGGCATCCTGCAGGTTCAGCCAATATACCCCGGCAAAGCCACTCACCACGACCGACAGTTCGACAAACAGCAAAAAAATAAGATAGTACAACTTTTTAATGAAGGTAATATTTTTGAGCCGCTCCAACAAAAATGCCACCTGCCCCCCCTCTCTATCCCTTCTATACACCACGCCGTTACCAACCATGGGAATGTGTTGGATGACGGCTCGCACCATTCCATGACGGACGGTGCCTTGAGCAATACCATTTTACTATCAAATAATGTACAATATAGCCGCCCCTCGCACGGGTATGACAGAAAAACGGGTCGGCAGGAATCATTGTTTTTTATTTCCGAGCGAGAAATTTTGATGTGGCAGCGGTTGAGCGGGGTGGCAAGTTCAAACGATTGCAGGGGTCTGGGGACCGTGACGGTCCCCAGACCCCTGCAATCGTTTGAAAAGATTAGAAAAGCATGGGCGTGGTCATCATGTTAGCGCATATGGGCCCCCCGAACCTGCAATCATGATCGAACGGGAGATGTTCGGGGGGGATCAAAACGCAACCTTTGCGGCCTTGCATTGGGCGTGGGCAAATTGCAAAAATTCCATCACGGCTTTTGAGCGAAATTTCTGTTTGGGATAGATAAAGTTTAACTGCCGGATCAGGCGCATCCCCTGGATGCGGCGGATGACCAAGCTCTGCAGGCGACTCTCCTTGCGCAGTGCTGCGCTGGAGACGATGCCAAATCCCACATTGCTCTCCACGGCCACTTTGACCGCCTCGGTGGAGCCCAATTCCAGCACCATGTTGAGCTGCTCGTAGGGAAACTCGGTTTTGCGCAAAAATTCCGATACCACGGCGCGGGTGCCGGAGCCCTCCTCGCGGGAGACAAAGGGGGATTTCACCAACGCCGAGAGGGGAATTTCCTCGAACAGGGCCATGGGGTTGTGGGGGGCGAGAATCACCACCAGTTCGTCATCCATGCAGTGGTCTATGGTCAGATTGCTGTTGTTGACCGGTCCTTCCACCATGCCCAGGTCGATGGTGGCATCCTCCAGTTTGCGCACGACCGTGCTGGTGTTATGGACGGTCATCCGCACTTTGACGGCGGGGAACCGTTCATGATAACCGCTCAGGATGGTCGGCAGGAAAAACTCCCCGATGGTGGTGGAGGCTCCCAGTTTGATCAGACCGGAGGTGACGCCGGTCATTTCGTGTACGCTTTTTTCTGTCTCGTGGTACAGTTCCAGGATACGTTCCGCGTAGTCGTACACCACCTCTCCCACCTCCGTCAGTGAAATACGGTTGTGGTGTCGATCAAACAGGCGTGTATCAAAGTGGTCTTCCAGTTGCCGTATCTGAAAGGTGATCGCAGGTTGGGTCAAATCCAACGCCTCGGCGGCACGTGTAAATGACAAATGTTTGGCCACTGCATGGAAAACGCGCAAACGGGTATCGGAAAAACTCATCAATATTGCCCTTCTTGATGGATGGCTGCGACGGCGAGAACGGCAACCGGCGTGGTGGCCACGCCTTGTTGGTTCATAGTTTTTTTGTTATACTAAAAAAAAATCTGATCGATGTATAGGGACCGTTCCATTTTTTATCGCAGTCGGGCTGATGGGACGACCGCGGGCTTGATGGCCTGCTGCAATGCGCGTTGCGCAAATGGTTTGCTGTTAAACAATTGCAGGGGTCCGGGGACCGTCACGGTCCCCGGTGGGGTGCAGGGGCAAAGCCCCTGCTGTAATGCGCGTTTTCCCAAAGCCCATTTTCGCAGAAAATGGGCGCAACGCGCACAAAACCGCCCCGCAGGGGCGACCTTGGGAGGGCGGCAGCCCGACTCGCACGGCTATGGTGTTAATAGTCTGTGGATAAGAAACCAAAACATTCGGATACTCCGCTCTTTGCGGATACTCCGCTCTTTGCGGATACTCCGCTCTTTGCTTGATATAAGGCCAGGAACGGTCTTTTTCCAAACCAAATAACCTTTTGCCCGCTCTCGGTCGGGCTGCCGCCCTCCAGCAGTGCCCCTGCGGGGCGTTTTGGGCGCGCTGCGCCCATTTGCTGCGCAAATGGGCTTTTGGGAAAGCGCGCCCGTACATGCAGGGGCTTTGCCCCTGCACCCCACCGGGGACCGTGACGGTCCCCGGACCCCTGCAATAGTTTGAAAAGATTATAAAAAGCATGGAACTGTTCAAAAAAAAGAAAAAAAAGAAAAAAAAGAAAAAAAAATCAAGCAAACAACGGATCAACCATGAAACCCATTGTCGACAACCCACAACTGCTGACCCCCCACTATGCCCGCTATCGCAACCAGCTCTGCCAGAACGATCCGCAACTGGAGAACCGCCTGCAGGCGGGACGGATGGAACCGGCACTGTTTGCGAAGCTGATCCCCCACTATGATCTGCTGCTGCTGGATGCGTTTGGGGTGCTCAATCGCGGCGCGGAGGCCATTGCCGGCGCGGCCAGCCGGGTGGCACAACTGCAGCACGAGAAACGGGCCATGCTGGTACTCTCCAACAACGCCTCCCAATCTCCCGAACGATTGACCCGGCAGTTGCACACGATGGGATTTACGATTCCCCAACAGGATATTCTCACCTCCGGCATGGCGATCCAACCCTTTGTCGCCGATACACCGTTTCGGGATCTGCCCTACTACCTGGTGGGAACCGCCGACAGTGAGGCGGCCTACGCCCCCGATCCGGCCCGGCTCTGCGTCAATCACCGCCCGGGCGATGGCTGGCAGGCGGCCCGCTATATCCTGTTGTGCAGCAATCGCTCCTATTATGGCAGCAGCCAGCAACAACAGGTGGAGTGGTTGTTGCACAATCGCCCGCTGCCGGTCCTGTTGGCCAATCCGGATCTGGTTACCCCCGATGCAGCCGGTGGCCTGTCGGTGGTGGCCGGTTATACGGCGGCCGAATGGTTCCAACGGTTTCAAACCCCATGGGTTGGCATCGGCAAACCGTTTGCCCCGATTTTTGCGCTGGCCCGGCACCGTTTTCCCCACATTCCCCCGCAGCGGATTTTGATGGTGGGAGACACCCTGGATACCGATATTCTTGGCGGCGCGGCGGCGGGATTTGCCACCTGTCTGACGCTGTCCGGTGCCACGCCGGGCGCAGGCGAAAGCCTGGAGAGTCTCGTCACCCAACGGGGCATCCGGCCTGATTACGTTGTACAGAGCATTGCAGACTGATATAAAGAGAAAATCTTTTGAAACAACCCGTGGCGAGGAGAAGGGCAGATGGGCGAATTTCGTTTTACCGAATTGTTGAATCTTGGAACGGATGAGACCGATTACCGGTTGTTGACGGCGGACTCTGTGACAACAGGGGAGTTTGCCGGCAAAGAGATGCTGGTTGTCGACCCTGACGCATTGACTGTGCTGGCAGAAACCGCCATGCGGGATGTTTCTCATCTGTTGCGCAGCTCCCATTTACAACAGTTGCGCCATATTCTGGATGACCCGGAGGCCTCGGCCAATGACCGTTACGTGGCGTTGGAGTTATTGAAAAATGCCTGCATTGCTGCTGGCATGACCCTGCCCAGTTGTCAGGATACCGGTACCGCCATTGTCATGGGCAAAAAGGGTGATCGGGTCTGGACGGGTGGCGGGGACAAGGAGGCTTTGACCCGGGGGATCTACAATACCTACACCCAGACCAATCTGCGTTATTCCCAGGTAGCCCCCATCACCCTGTTTGAGGAGCGCAACACCGGCAGCAATTTGCCGGCCCAGATTGATATTGAGTCGGTGGAGGGGCAAAACTACTCTTTCCTGTTTTTGGCCAAGGGGGGAGGTTCTGCCAACAAGACCTATCTGTTCCAGCAGACCAAGGCTCTGCTCACACCGGATAATTTGACCGCCTTCCTGCGGGAAAAATTGCCGGCTTTGGGCACATCGGCCTGTCCTCCTTATCATTTGGCCATTGTGGTGGGGGGGCTTTCGCCGGAGCAGACGCTCAAGATGGTCAAGCTGGCCTCTGCCCGTTATCTGGACGGTTTGCCCGAGCGGGGTGATGGATTGGGTTCGGCCCTGCGGGATCGGGAGATGGAGGCGCAGGTGGTCAAGATCACCCAGGAGATGGGGTTGGGGGCGCAGTTTGGGGGCAAATATTTTGTTCATGATGTGCGGGTGATCCGGTTGCCTCGGCATGGGGCCTCTTGTCCGGTGGGTATTGGGGTCTCCTGTTCGGCGGACCGCAATATTCGCGCCCGCATCAACCGTCAGGGGATTTGGCTGGAAAATCTGGAGCGGGATCCGGCCAAATATTTGCCGGAGGTGGAGGAGAAAAAGTTAAGCGGTGAGGTGGTTGCGTTGGATCTGAACCAGCCCATGGCTGCCATTCGTGCCACCTTGAGTCGTTATCCCACCAAGACCCGTTTGATGCTTTCTGGTCCCATTGTGGTGGCGCGCGACATGGCGCATGCCCGCATTCAGGAGCGGTTGAACAAGGGTGAGGGGATGCCGGACTATTTCCGTGACCATATTGTCTATTATGCCGGACCTGCCAAGACCCCTCCCGGTTATGCTTCCGGCTCCTTTGGTCCCACCACGGCGGGGCGCATGGACAGTTATGTGGACAATTTTCAGAAGGCGGGTGGTTCTCACATCATGTTGGCCAAGGGCAACCGCAGTCCCGCGGTCACGGCGGCTTGCAAGGCCAACGGGGGATTTTATCTCGGTTCCATCGGTGGTGCGGCGGCCCGTTTGGCGCAGGATTGCATCACCAAGGTGGAGGTGATCGACTATCCGGAGCTGGGCATGGAGGCTGTCTATCGTATTGAGGTCAAAGATTTCCCCGCCTTTATCATTGTCGATGACAAGGGCAACGACTTTTTTACCGAGTTGGGGCTGTAGCCATCCCCACTCCTCTAAACAATTGCCGGGGGTTGGGGAGCCCTGATTGCGATCTGCTGTTAAACGATTGCAGGGGTCCGGGGACCGTCACGGTCCCCGGTGGGGTGCAGGGGCAAAGCCCCTGCATGTACGGCGCGTTTTCCCAAAGCCCATTTTCGCAGAAAATGGGCGCAACGCGCCCAAAACCGCCCCGCAGGGGCGACCTTGGGAGGGCGGCAGCCCGACGCGCACGGTTATGTCGTGGAAAATATTTGGATAGGAAACCAGAATCTTCGGATATTACGCTTTATTGTATTACGCTTTTTGTTTGATACAAGGCCAGGATCGGTTTTTTTTCCAAGCCAAGTGACCTTTTGCCCGCTCTCGGTCGGGCTGCCGCCCTCCAGGAGTGCCCCTGCGGGGCGTTTTGGGCGCGCTACGCAAATTTCCTGCGGAAATTTGCTTCGGTAAAAGCGCGCCCTTGCATGCAGGGGCTTTGCCCCTGCACCCCACCGGGGAGCGTGACGCTCCCCGGACCCCTGCAATCGTTTTAAAAGATTAATAAAAGCATGGGTATGGTCATCCTGTTCGCACAACCTGCACCCCACCGGGGAGCGTGACGCTCCCCGGCCCCCTGCAACTGTTTTAAAAGATTAAGCTGTTGCGCAGGGTCCGCAGCTGCGGCAGGAGATCCGTGGCCAACAACCCGGCCTCCCCTCCGACCTCCGCCACCAAGTCCGCCGCCCGCCCATGCAACCAAACCCCGGCCCGCACCGCCGCTTCAACCGGCCAACCCTGAGCCAGCAAACCCGCAATCACCCCTGTCAGCAGATCCCCACTCCCCCCGGCCGCCAAACCACTGTTACCGGTCTCATTGATCCAGGCGCGCCCATCCGGTGCTGCAATCACTGTCCCCGCCCCCTTCAACACCAGCCAAAGCTGCCACTCCTGCGCCACCTGGACCGCATAACCCAACCGATCCATCTGCACCGCCGCCGCCGAAACAGCACCCGACAATAAACGGGCGAACTCCCCGGGATGGGGGGTCAATACCAGCGGAGCCTGCCGCCCTTGACTCAGCGTCGCCAACAGGTGGCCTGTCTTGGCCAATCCGTTCAAGGCGTCCGCGTCCAATACTGCCGGACAGTCGCAGGCGCGCAGGACCGCTGCGATCCCCTCCCCCAGCCACTCTGCCTCTCCCAACCCTGGCCCAATCGCCAAAGCGTCCGGTTGCAGTTGCTCCACCGCCGCCAGCACCCCCTCTTCCCGGCCAGACAAGGCCAGCGTCATCGCCTCGGTCAACTTGGAGGCCACGCCCAACCGGGCCGGCTCCGGGGTGGCCACCGTCACCAGACCCGGGCCGCTGCGCAGTGCCCCCAGCGCGGTCAGGACCGCCGCCCCCTCCTTGCCCACCGATCCCGCCCAAACCAGCAGATGGCCAAAGGTGCCCTTGTGCCCATCCGCCGGGCGAGGCGGAAAGGTCAAATCTGCCAGCAGGTTGCGGGCAACGGTATGTTCAGGCCGCTCTATCAGATGGTTGGGAATACCGATGGGGGCTGTCACCACCTCCCCGCACACGGCGGCCCCCGGGTAGCTGCGATGGCCAATCTTTTCCGCCCCGAAGGTCACTGTCCAGCGGGCCTGCAACGCCACCCCCAATATTTGCCCGCTGTCGGCCGACACCCCGGAGGGGATATCGATTGCCAGCAGCGGTTTGTCGCTGCGATTGATTTTGGCAAACAGTGTCGCGATCTCCCCTGTCACCGGTCGGGTCAGGCCGGTGCCAAATACGGCATCCACCACCACCCCGGCATGGCCAATCAGGCTGCCAATCCGCTGCCAATCCTCGCCGATGGTCATCTCCCGCACCAGGCCGCCGCTGTTTTCAAAGGCACGAAAGTGGGTTTGTGCGTCGCCGCGCAGTTGATCACAGGCTCCCAGGACAAAAACCGATACCCGTCCCCCCTCTTGCAACAGGCGACGGGCCACCACAAAGCCGTCGCCGCCATTATTGCCGGTTCCGGCCAGCACCAGGACGGTTTGTCGACGCCAGTCGGGCAGGCGTTGTTGCAGCAGGGTGAGTGCAGCCGCCCCGGCATTTTCCATCAACACCACGCCGGGCAAACCCACCTCCTCGATGGTGCGCCGGTCGGCCTCCCGCATCTGTGCTGCCGTCAATAATTTTGCCATCGCTTATCCCAAATCTTCCTTCACTCTTTCAAAAACAATTGCAGGGGCCTGGGGAGCGTCACGCTCCCCAGTGGGGTGCAGGGGCAAAGCCCCTGCATGTACGGGCGCGCTTTCCCAGAAGCCCATTTGCGCAGCAAATGGGCGCAGCGCGCCCAAACCGCCCCGCAGGGGCACTCACGGAGGGCGGCAGCCCGACCGAGAGCGGGCAAAAGGTTATTTGGTTTGGAAAAAAACCGTTCCTGGCCTTATATCAAGCAAAAAGTGTAATGCAATTAAAGCGTAATATCCGAACGTTCTGTTTTCTTATCCAAACATTTTCCATAACATAACCGTGCGAGTCGGGCTGCCGCCCTCCCAAGGTCGCCCCTGCGGGGCGGTTTTGGGCGCGTTGCGCAAATTTTCTGCGAAAATTTGCTTTGGGAAAACGCGCCGTTCATGCAGGGGCTTTGCCCCTGCACCCCACCGGGGACCGTGACGGTCCCCGGACCCCTGCAATCGTTTAAAAGAAGACCACAATCCTGTTAGCGCATATGGGGCTTTGCCCCTGCCCTGCACCCCACCGGGGACCGTGACGGTCACCGGACCCCTGCAATCACACCATCACTCAAATTGGGAGCGAAATTGCTGGAACGCCTGCTGCAACACCTGCAACTCCTGCCGCAACGCCACCACCTCAGCCTCCAATTGACCCACACGCCCCGGCAAAGCAGCGGCGGCGGCAGAAGGGGTAGCGGATGACCCCCTCTCCTCCTCCCACTCCGCCAACTCTGCCAGGTCCGGCTCTCCCATCAATAAATGCATATACCGCTGCTCTTTTTTGCCGGGCTGCCGCGGCAAAAGACAGACCCAGGGAGGAGAGACATCCATCAAATTGGCCAAATGCCTCTCCACATCCGCCAACTCCGGGAAAGGATGCATGCGACTGGCATGCGACCGCAGCTCACCCACCGTCTGCGGCCCCCGAATCAACAACTCACACAAAATGGCCGCCTCCGCCGGCACAAACTTGAACCGATCGGTAAAAAAATGGCGAAACTTGCGTACCCGACTGCCCGGAATATCACTGCCAATGGCCAAAGTCTTGCTGCACAACCCCTCCACCGCCGCCTTGACCTCATTCATGTCATAGTTGACCGTGGGACAACGGTTGGATTTCTGGTTGCACGCATTGGTCAACGCATTGAGCGTCAACGGATACTGCTCCGGTGTGGTCAACTCCTTTTCCATCAACGAACCCAGGATCCGTACTTCGATGGCACTTAACTCTTTCATGATCGATCCATCCCACACTGCTGATTTGCTGTTAAACAGGCCAGAGCCAAACGGCTCTACACCCCCTCCCCCACCTGCGTCTCGGCCACCATGACCCCGGGATGGTGAAACTCGGCACGCAACAAACGCTCCACCGCCGTTACCGCCCGCGGATCGACAAAAACCCGTGCCAACCGCCGCCGACTCCCCCCCAACTGATCGATCAGAGTGGAGACATGCTCCGCTGGCCGAATCACACTCTGCCCACCCTCCTCCGAAACGGTCAGGATGGGCTCAACCTTGCCCGCCATGTACTGGAGATGGGCATAGGGAGCCCGCTCCAAGCGATCCACCCGCACCAGCAGATACAACGGCAGACGCCAATGATCACCATCCGGCTGATACACGGTCACCAGGGTCTGACCCATCTGCTGGAAAAACCGGTCCACCGCATCCGCCGCCTCCGGGTCATGAATCTGCTCACTCACCTGGGGTTCCGGCCGCACAAGCCGCCAACGCAAGCGACGATACACCGGCTTGCGATCACGCCACAAGCGACTTTTCCAACGCAACTCCGCCATGACCGGCGAACGGGGCGGCAACTCCGCCCAGCCGTGGATGGCACAATCCAATACCGCATCATCCAACAACAGATAATCGGCAATCTCCCACTCCGCCCCGCTCTGCAGCGTCTCCAAAAACTGGCGCAACGGGGGCGGGGTGTGGGGCGGAAGCTCCCCCTCCTCCTGCCCATACCACAACAGCAGCTGAAACAGATGGACCATCAACATTTCAAAAGCCCGCACCGTCTTGTGATCATAGACCTGCCGGTACATGTGATCCCGGGCGACAATATAACTCTCCAGTGCCGATGGACCCTTGGAAATTTCCAACCCCAGAAACAGCCCCTCCCCCACCCGGCAGACCCGAAAACTGTGCAGCAACCACTCCAGATCATAATGACCGTAAGAGACGCCGGTAAAATGGGCATCCCGCAACAGATAGTCCATCCGATCGGCATCGAGCTGGCTGGAGATGACCTGCCGCCCAAAGGTGGGATCCGGTTTGGCCTCCCCGGCCCCCAACTTGGCCTGCAACCCCTGCATGAACAGGCTCTCCGACAGCTCCAAACGGTGACAATGGTGGCGAATGGCCTGCCGCAACGGACCCTCCCGCTCCACCATGCGCCAACCCAACTGTTCATGCTGAATCCGGTGGGGGGCAATCAGTTCAAAAAGATGGGAATAGGGACCGTGCCCCACATCATGCAGCAGGGCAGCCACCTTGATCTGCAACAGGGTGGCCCGATCCAGCGGCGGATCGGCGCGCTCCAGCAGAGTGGCCAGTATGCGCTTGGCCAGATGCAGAGTTCCCAGGGCATGGGAAAAACGGGAATGTTCCGCCGACGGATAGACCCGATTGGCCGGACCCAGTTGGCGAATGCGCCGCAACCGCTGCATCTCCGGGGTATCCACCAGATCCAGCAACAGGGCATCCCCCCAATCCACCCCCTGGGCAGCAGAGCCCGTTTTTTCCCGGTGGAGGGAGATCATGTTGTGTACCGCGTCACGAAACACTTTATAGGTCATACGGTCGGCCCGTCCATGGCAACCTTGCGCAATAGGGCCTCATAGTGTCGGTATTTTTCCAGTCGCCGCTGATCCGCCTCGCTGGGGATGGGGTTGAGACGCCGCACATCCTGGTTGTCCACCAGATCCAGCAGTTTGACCTGCACAGCCAGGGGATCCTGCTGCAGGCGTTGGATATAGGCCTCATAGGACTCTTCCGGTCGATGGGTCAACCGATCCACGGCGTTCAGGATCGGCTCTGCAAAGCCCTCCTGTCGCAATATGTCCAGAGTCAGGGAGGTATCTTCCACGGTATCGTGCAGCAGGGCGACCATTTTGGCGGCCTCGCTTTCGGCCCGCAGCATCAGGCGCAGGGGATGGAGAATGTAGGGGGCACCCACCTTGTCCACCTGACCCAGATGGGCGGTGACAGCCAGGAAGAGGGCGCGCTCCAGGGTGGCCATGGCATCAGACCACGCTCAACATGCGTTCCAATGCCATTTTCGCAGCAGCGGCCTCCCGTGGGGGTACCCGGATGGGGTTGACGACATAATCCTGCAACAAATTTTCCAGCACCCAGCACAGATGGGGCAGATCAATCCGAAACATGGTGGAGCAGAGGCAGACGATGGGGCATAAAAAGTGGATCTCCTTGTCCGGCATCTCTTTTTTGAGGCGGTTGACCAGGTTCAACTCGGTGCCGATGGCCCATTTGGAGCCGGCGGGGGCGTTGCGCACCCGATCCTGTATCTGTTCGGTGGAGCCCAGAAAATCGGCCTTTTGGCACAGTTCCAGGGTACATTCCGGGTGAACGATGACTTGGATACCGGGCACCCGTTGTCGAAACAGGTCGGCGTGGGCGGGTTGAAACAGGGTATGGACCGAGCAAAAGCCCTCCCACAGAATGATGCGGGCCCGTTCTATCTGTTCGGCACTCAGGCCGCCGTTGGGGAGTGTGGGTTGCCACAGCACCATCTCTTCCAGGGGAATGCCCAGGCGAAAGCCGCTGTTGCGGCCCAGGTGTTGATCGGGGAAAAATAGCACCTTTTCCCGTTGGGAGAAGGCCCATTGCAACACCTTTTCGGCGTTGGAGGAGGTGCAGACCGATCCGCCGTGGTCACCGCAAAAGGCTTTCAGGTCGGCGGTAGAGTTGACATAGGTGAGGGGGGTGATGCGCGTTTCGCAATCCAGTTGTTTGCCCAGCGTCCGCCAGGCCTGTTCGACGTTGGGCAGGTCGGCCATATCGGCCATGGAGCAGCCGGCGGCCAGGTCGGGCAGGATGACGGTCTGTTCCGGGCCAGAGAGAATGTCTGCCACTTCGGCCATGAAGTGGACGCCGCAAAAAATGATATACTGGGCCTTGGAACGTTGCGAGGCCAGGCGGGACAGTTTCAGGGAGTCCCCGGTCAGGTCGGCAAAGCGGTAGACCTCCTCCCGTTGGTAGTGGTGGCCCAGAATCAGGCAGCGTTCTCCCAGGCTCTCTTTGGCGGCCTGGATACGGGCTTCCAGCACGGGGTCCGCAAGTTGATAGAGGGGGTCCAGTGCTACCGGCGGCGAGGCGGTCATCAGAGGGTTTTCCCATTTCAAGAGAAGGTGGACAGTCCAGGGGGGAATTCTAGCAAGTTACCGGCAGAACGGAAAGTCTCTTTGCGCACCCCCTCCCCATGAACGACCGGACCGAGCGAATCTCTCAATTGTCGTCTGCGTTGCCGTCTCTGTTCTGTTCTGTTCTGTTCTGTTCTGTTCTGTTCTGTTCTGTTGAACAATTGCAGGGGTCTGGGGACCGTCACGGTCCCCAGTGGGGTGCAGGGGCAAAGCCCCTGCATGAACGGCGCGTTTTCCCAAAGCCCATTTTCGCAGAAAATGGGCGCAACGCGCCCAAAACCGCCCCGCAGGGGCGACCTTGGGAGGGCGGCAGCCCGACTCGCACGGTTATGTTATGGGAAATGTTTGGATAAGAAAGCAGGACATCCGGATATTACGCTTTAATTGTATTACACTTTCTGTTCGATACAAGGCCAGGATCGGTTTTTTCTCCAGGCCAAACAACCTTTTGCCCGCTCTCGGTCGGGCTGCCGCCCTCCAGCAGTGCCCCTGCGGGGCGTTTTGGGCGCGCTGCGCAAATTTCCTGCGGAAATTTGCTTCGGTAAAAGCGCGCCCTTGCATGCAGGGGCTTTGCCCCTGCACCCCACCGGGGAGCGTGACGCTCCCCGGACCCCTGCAATCGTTTTACCCCTGCAATCGTATGCAACGCGCCTTGCTTGCGCATCCGAGATGACCTATTTTGAACATTCGGTAAAAAAGCCGTTAACAAACCCTATCCATCGAAGGTGCAGACCCCCCCATGAACGAACGGGATCAAACGCGGGACAAATACAATCCTCAGGCCATCGAGGCTAAATGGCAGGCGTTTTGGGAACAAAACAGCAGTTTCCGCGCCACGGAGAGCGATCCACGACAAAAATATTATCTGCTGGTCATGTTTCCCTACCCCTCCGGGCGTATCCACATGGGACACGTGCGCAACTATACCATCGGCGACCTGATCGCCCGCTTTCAACGGCTGCGAGGCTACAACGTCCTGCACCCCATGGGCTGGGACGCCTTCGGCATGCCGGCGGAAAACGCCGCCATCAAACAGAATACCCACCCCAGAGCATGGACCTACCACAATATCGATACCATGCGCCGTGAACTCAAATCGATGGGGCTCTCCTACGATTGGCAACGGGAACTGGCCACCTGCAACCCGGACTATGCCCACTGGGAACAGGAGCTGTTCCTCAAATTGTACGAAAAAGGGCTGGTCTATCGCAAACTGTCCCAGGTCAACTGGGATCCGGTGGACCAAACCGTGCTGGCCAACGAACAGGTGATCGACGGCAAGGGCTGGCGCAGCGGCGCAGCGGTGGAGCGCAAAGAGCTGTCGCAATGGTTCTTGAAAATAACCGCCTACGCCGAGGAGTTGCTGGAAGGTATCCAGCAACTGGAGTCGGGCTGGCCCGAAACGGTACGCAGCATGCAAACCCATTGGATCGGCAAAAGCCACGGTCTGGAGTTTGCCTTTCCGATTGAAGGCCGATCGGAGACCCTGCCTGTCTACACCACCCGACCGGACACCCTCATGGGGGTGACCTTTTGCTCCATTGCCGCCGAACATCCGCTGGCCAAGGAGGTTGCCGCCCGAAATCCCGCCGCCCAGCAGTTTATCCTGAGTTGCCAGAGTGCCGGCACCAGCGAAGAGGCCATCGAGCGGCTGGAAAAAAAGGGCTTTGATACCGGCCTGCGGGCCATCCACCCCCTGACCCAGCAACGGGTACCCATCTTTATCGCCAACTTTGTGCTGATGAACTATGGCACCGGCGCGGTGATGGCGGTACCGGCCCATGATCAGCGGGACTTTGAATTTGCCAAAAGTTACCAGCTCCCGATCCGGGTGGTGATTCAACCGCTGACGGAAACCTTGACCAGCGACCGCATGACAGCTGCCTATACCGGTCCCGGCATCCTCTGCAACTCCGACCGGTTTGACGGGCTGGAGACAGAGGTCGCCAAGCAAAAGATTATCGAAACCTTTGTCGAGATGGGTATTGGCCGGGCCACCACCCAGTATCGGCTGCGGGATTGGGGCATCTCCCGCCAACGCTACTGGGGCAATCCCATTCCCATCATCCATTGTCCGGCCTGTGGGTTGGTGCCGGTACCGGTGGATCAGCTCCCGGTTCGCCTGCCGGAAGAGGTGGAGTTGCTTGGCCAGGGCAATCCGCTGGTTCGCCATCCCAGTTGGAAAGAGTGCCGCTGTCCCCGTTGTGGGCAGGCCGCTCAACGGGAGACCGACACCATGGATACCTTTACCGAGTCCTCCTGGTATTTTTTGCGGTACTGCTGCCCCGACTTTCAAGGCCCCCTCGACCCGCAGCGGGTCAACCACTGGATGCCGGTGGATCAGTATGTGGGGGGCATCGAGCATGCGGTTTTGCATCTGTTGTATGCCCGTTTTTTCCACAAGGCGTTGCGGGATTGTGGGCTGGTTGCCTGTGATGAGCCGTTCAGCCGTCTGCTGACCCAGGGCATGGTGCGCAAGGATACCTTCCGTTGCCCGGAGCATGGCTGGCGTTATCCCGAGGAGGTGAGCCAGCAGGGGGATGGGCTCTGTTGCATCGCCTGCTCGGCTCCCATTCAGGTGGGGCGCAACGAAAAAATGTCCAAGAGCAAGCAGAATGTGGTGGACCCCAATGATATTATCCAGGGTTATGGTGCCGACACGGCCCGTCTGTTCATGCTCTTTGCCGCCCCTCCGGAGCAGGATCTGGAGTGGAATGATCATGGGGTGGATGGGGCCTGGCGGTTTTTGAACCGGTTGTGGCGCATGGTGCAGGAGGTGGCTGCCTTGCCGTACCAGCCCCCCGCCCGCTCCATGCCCCAGGAGGCCGCCTTGCGCCTGTTGCGCACCAAAACCCATGAGACCATCGACAAGGTGACTCGGGATGTGCAGCGATTCCAATTCAACACCGGCATTTCGGCGGTCATGGAGTTGGTCAACGCCGTGCAGGAGTGGCTCAACCCGGCGACAGCCTCCGATCGTTCCCCGGAGTTGTTGGCACTGCTCCGGGAGGCAGCCGAGGCGGCTGTCATTCTGCTCAACCCGTATGTACCCCATGTCACCGAGGAGTTGTGGCAACTGTTGGGGCATGCGCAACCGCTCTGTCAGCATCAATGGCCTGTGGTGGACCCGGAGGCGTTGCAGCGGGATGAGATCACTTTGGTTGTTCAGGTCAACGGCAAGTTGCGGGCGCGGCTGACGGTGGCTGCGGCGGCCGATCAGGCTGTGGTGGAGGCAGCTGCCTTGGCAGAGCCAGCCGTTCAGCCGCATTTGGCGGGGCGTTCCATTCAAAAAATGGTCTGGGTACCGGGCCGCTTATTAAACATTGTGGTGAGGTAGTTCAGGCCATGTTCAGTCGAGTTGCTTCCGGTCTTTTGGGTTGTTGCAGGTGGCTTCTGGTTGGTCGTGGTCGGTTATGGTTTTTGTTGTCGGCAATGGTTTGGTTGCCGGCCTGTGGCTATCATTTTCCAGGCAGTGTGGAGCGGGTGGAGAGTCGCTGGCAGAATGCGCGGTTGCAGATTGTTGGTCCGGGGGCGACGGAGCAGCCTCAGTTGGCTTTTGTGTTGCGGGACCGGTTGCAGGCCCGGTTGGGTTTTGAGGGTGTTGCGGATGGTCAAGGCTCTGGGGTGACTTTGAAAATTAATTTGGGCCTCATGGAGCGTCAGTTGGTGACAGAGGATCGTACCGGTCGCGCCAATCTGTTCCGGTTGACCATTCGGGCCAAGCCGGTGGCTGAGGGGGGGGAGGGGTTGCCAAAGTATCCGTTGGTGCATGGGACGGCCAGTTATTATGAGCCTTTCATCAGCACCTCTGTGCAGGCCACTCAGAAGCGGGCGGAGACGGAGGCGACGGAGCAGTTGGCGGACACGTTGGTGGCGGTATTGAGTGCGTCGTTTTAATCTTCTCTCTTTTAAACGATTGCAGGGGTCTGGGGACCGTCACGGTCCCCAGTGGGGTGCAGGGGCAAAGCCCCATATGCGCTAACATGGTTGCGGTCTTTCTTTAAACGATTGCAGGGGTCCGGGGACCGTCACGGTCCCCGGCGGGGTGCAGGGGCGGAGCCCCTGCATGAACGGCGCGTTTTCCCAAAGCAAATTTTCGCAGAAAATTTGCGCAACGCGCCCAAAGCCGCCCCGCAGGGGCGACCTTGGGAGGGCGGCAGCCCGACTCGCACGGTTATGTTACGGAAAATGTTTGGATAAGAAAGCAGAAGGTTTGGATATTACGCTTTATTGTGTTACGCCTTTTGTTTGATACAAGGCCAGGATCGGTTTTTTTTCCAAGCCAAATGACCTTTTGCCCGCTCTCGGTCGGGCTGCCGCCCTCCAGCAGTGCCCCTGCGGGGCGTTTTGGGCGCGCTGCGCCCATTTGCTGCGCAAATGGGCTTCGGTGAAAGCGCGCCCGTACATGCAGGGGCTTTGCCCCTGCACCCCACCGGGGACCGTGACGGTCCCCGAACCCCTGCAATCGTTTGAAAAGATTAGAAAAAGAACGGGTATAGTCATCATGTTAGCGCATATAGGGCTTTGCCCCTGCACACCACCGGGGAGCGTGACGCTCCCCGGACCCCTGCAATCGTTTTGAAAGAGACCCGCAATCCCTTTGACATTTTTTTTATAAACCCATGAAACTTAAATCCAGCGACTTCGCCCCCCGCATGACAGCCCTGCAAACCCGGGGGGATCCCCCCCCGCAAGCGGTGCTGCTGTTCGGCCAGGACCAAGGACTGATCACAACCGCCGCCCTGACACTGCGCCACGCCACCCTGCAAGAGAGCGATACCGACTTTGACCTGGAAACCTTTTTCGGCGGCGACCTCAACACGGAACGCCTGCTCAGCTCCTGCCGCAGCTACCCCTTCCTGGCCAGCCGACGACTGGTCATCCTGAAAGATGCCGACCAACTCTCCGCCGCCAACGTTCAAGCCATACTCCACTACCTGAAACGCCCCAGTGCCACCAGCCTGCTGCTGGTGCTGGCCGGCAACCTGGAGGCCAAACACCCTCTGCGCAAAGGCTTTGAAGGGGACGATACCGCTTGGTGCATCCCCTTCTACGCACTGGAAGGACGGGCGTTGCAACAATGGCTCTCCACACAACTGCAACAGGAAAGGTTTCATGTGGAACCTGATGCCCTCCACTACCTGTGCGAACATCTCGCCGGCGACACCCGCAACAGCCAACAAGAGCTGGACAAATTGATGCTGTTTATGGGCAACAAACGGAATATACAACTGGAAGATGTGCTGGCCATGGTGGGAGAGACCACCACCTACAGCGGCTTTGGATTGGCGGCCGCCATCACCGCAGGTCAATTGCAAGAGGGGCTGACCATCCTGGAAAAATTGCTGGAGAGCGGCGAGGAGCCGATTGCACTGCTGGGCGTCATCAGCCAGCGACTGCGCCGCCTGGCTCTCTGCGCCGAACAACTGGCCCAGGGCAAAGAGCCCCGCAGCATCGCCGCCCAGTTGCAAATATTCTGGAAAGAGCAGGCGCAATTTTTTCAGCAGAGCCGAACCATCCCGGCCCGCAAACTGGCCGATGGTCTGCTGTATTGTCTGGATGCGGACCGCTATCTGAAAGGTGGCGCGACCGCCTCCCTCCCCGCCGCCCAGGTCATGGAACGGTTGGTGATGCGTTTGGCTTCCCGATTGGGAAATCGCTGACTCCCTGTCTGGTATCCCGTACCTGCTGCCCCGCACGTCTGAAGGCCAACCAGGTCAAGCCGAGCCCGGCGGCGATCAACAAAAAGGTGGTGCCGGTCCATGTGGCATAGCCGAGCCCCCCCAGCACCGGCCCCACACCGCGTCCCAGGGCACTCATGGATTGAAACATGCCCAGCACAAAGCCCTGCTGTTCGGCACTGCTGTTGAGGCTGACCAGGCTGGACAGGCTGGGATGGACCAGGCCGGAGCCGGCGGCGATCAGGGCCAGGGCGGCCAGAGCGACGGCCAGGCCATCCAGGGCAAAGAGGGCCATACCCACCGCCACCAGTCCCAGTCCCATGGCAGCCGTCCATTTTTCCCCCAATCGGCTGGCCAGTCGGCGCACCACTCCCCCCTGCACCACCACCGCGATCACTCCCACATAGGTGAACACCCAGCCGATGGAGCGGACGGTCCAACCCAGGGTGGCCTCGCCCCAGAGCGGCATGGTCACCTCAAAGGCGGCGAACAGGGTGGTATACAACCCCATGAGCAGGCAGAGTTGCAGAGCGGCTGGCAGGCTTTGGGCCCGTTCCCAGGAGGCTCCCAGCAGTGGATGTGTAGGACGGCTTGTTGTCTCCTGCTGCCCGGCAGGGCGGCTTTCGCCCAGCAGGAAGAGGGCGACGAGTGCGTTCAAGCCGGTGATGCCGGCGGCCAGCAGGGGGGCCATGGCCAATCCGTAGCCGGAGGCCAGTCCTCCCAGGGCTGGTCCCAGGACAAAGCCCAGGCCAAAGGCGACACCGATCAACCCCATGGCTTTGGTGCGTCCTTCGCTGGTGGTGACGTCGGCCATGGCGGCCTGGGCGACTGCGATGTTGGCTCCCATGATGCCGGCGATGCTGCGGGCGACAAAAAGGACGAGCAGGCTTTGCGCCAGACCGTAGACCAGGTAGGAGAGTGCTGAGCCAAACAGGCCGATAATCAAAACGGGGCGGCGGCCGATGCGGTCGGAGAGGTGGCCCCAGAGGGGAGCGAACAAAAACTGCATGATGGAGTAGACCGCCATCAGCCAACCGATTTCGATGGCAGAGGCCTGAAACCGGGGGTCAGCGGCGTACAATGGCATGAGGGGCAGCACCATGCCAAAGCCCAGCAAATCCATAAAAACGGTAAAAAATATAATGCCAACGGACACTTTGCGGTGCATGTCACAGCTCCACAAGAGGAGAAAATGGGCATGGGTACTGCGTCCCCATTGAAGGCTGGCACTATACAGCAGCGATGGCGGAAAGGAAACCATTGGGGTGTATTTTATTGGGTTGGCGTATGAGTTGCATTTCCCTCTTTGCGGCGCGTGGTGAGCGTTTGGAATGGTGGCGAAAGGAGGGTTGGTGGATGCGTGAGCAGCAGCAGAGTGGTATGGTCAGACCCATGGAAAAATGGCCCTTTGGTGGTATGGTGACCAGCGAGGATGCGGCCCTTCCGACTGTTGCGGCCGAGCCGTCGCCCACTTCTTCCCCGTTGGTTCCCCTTTCCCTGGACACCGTTTTGACGGCGGGGGATGTCAAACGGATCCTTAAAATTATCTCTTCCCTTTGATGCACGGACAAACAATTGCAGGGGACCGTCACGGTCCCCGGTGGGGTGCAGGGGCAAAGCCCCATATGCGCCAACATTGATGATTGTGGTCTTCCTTCAAACAATTGCAGGGGTCCGGGGACCGTCACGGTCCCCGGTGGGGTGCAGGGGCAAAGCCCCTGCTGAACGGCGCGTTTTCCCAAAGCCCATTTTCGCAGAAAATGGGCGCAACGCGCCCAAAACCGCCCCGCAGGGGCGACCTTGGGAGGGCGGCAGCCCGACTCGCACGGTTATGGTATTGAAAACGATTGGATAAGAGACCAGAACTTTCGGATGTTTTGATTCTTGCCTGATTCTTGCCTGATTCTTGCCTGATTCTTGCCTGATTCTTGCCTGATTCTTGCCTGATTCTTGCCTGATTCTTGCCTGATTCTTGCTCAATGCAAGGCCAGGAACGGTTTTTTCCCCAACCCCCATCATACTTGGCAAGCTCTCGGTCGGGCTGCCGCCCTCCAGCAGTGCCCCTGCGGGGCGTTTTGGGCGCGCTGCGCCCATTTGCTGCGCAAATGGGCTTACGAGAAAGCGCGCCCGTTACATGCAGGGGCTTTGCCCCTGCACCCCACTGGGGACCGTGACGGTCCCCAGACCCCTGCAATAGTTTTAACAGATTAAAAAAAAACCACTGGGGACCGTGACGGTCCCCAGACCCCTGCAATAGTTTTAGATTTACATGCCACTCCGCTGCAACCGCCCCCTGGCCTCCAGCAACGCCTGCCGCACCGTCTCAAACGCCGTCCCACCCATCGACCGCCGACTGTTGACCGAAGCCTGCAACGTCAATACCCGCTCAACATCGGCCTCAATCCGACCATCCAACCGCTGCATCTCCTCCAGCGGCAATTGGGCCAACGTACACCCGCGCTCGATACAAATACGCACCAGTCGCCCGGAAACCTCATGCGCCTCACGAAAAGGCAAACCCTTCCGCACCAGATAATCAGCCAGATCGGTCGCCGTGGTATACCCCACCTCCGCCGCCTTGAGCATCACCTCACCCCGTACCACAATGCCAGGAATCAGATCCGTCAAAACCCGCAAACAACCCCGCACCGTATCCACACTGTCAAAAATGGGCTCCTTGTCCTCCTGCATATCCCGATTGTAGGTCAACGGCAACCCCTTCATCAGAGTCAACAAACCACACAAATGACCCACCACCCGACCACTGCGCCCCCGCACCAACTCCGGCACATCCGGATTTTTTTTCTGCGGCATGATACTGGAACCGGTACAAAAACCATCCGGCAACTCGACAAATCCCAACAAAGGAGAGGACCAGAGAACCAACTCCTCGGCAAAACGGGAAAAATGCACCATCATCAAGGCACATACCGAAGCCAACTCGATGACAAAATCCCGATCGGAAACCGCATCCATCGAGTTGCGACAAATGCCCTCAAAACCCAACATTTCCGCCACCCACAACCGGTCCACCGGGAACGGCGTCCCCGCCAACGCCGCCGAACCCAACGGCAACTGGTTGATCCGACCCCGAACATCCCCCAACCGCTGCCAATCCCGCTCCAACATTTCCAGATAGGCCAACAAATGGTGGGCAAAACTGACCGGCTGGGCATTCTGCCAATGGGTCAAACCCGGCATCAGCGTCTCCACATGAGCCTCTGCCAGAACCAGCAACCCCCGCTGCATCTCACAAACCTCCTGACGCATGCAGTCCACCTGCTCCCGCAGATACAACCGCAAATCGGTCGCCACCTGATCATTCCGGGACCGGGCCGTATGCAGCTTGCCCGCCACCGGACCAATCAAGACACGCAGACGACTCTCCACATGCATGTGTATATCTTCCAGACTCTCCTGGAACGGCAACGTCCCCGCCTCCAACTCCTGCCGCACCTGCTCCAAACCCGCCACAATCGCCTCGGCCTCCGCATCGGCAATAATGCCCTGCCGCGCCAACATGCGACAATGGACCACCGACGCCGCAATATCCTGCGGATAGAGACGGGCATCATACTGGATGGAAGCGGTAAAACTCTCCACAAATCGATCGGTGGGTTGCGAGAAACGCCCACCCCACAGCTTGCTCATGACACCTTCTGATTCAACAGAGCCGCAATCCGCATGCGCAAGGCATTCAGCTTGATAAATCCCCCCGCATCCGCCTGGTTGAAGGCCCCATGATCCTCCTCAAAGGTGACAATCGCCGAGGAGAACAGACTCCGATCCGACTTGCGCCCCACCACCTGCACCCCCCCCTTGTACAACTTCAACCGTACCACCCCCGCCACATTGGCCTGAGAAGCATCCACCATGGCCTGCAACATCTGCCGTTCCGGACTGAACCAATAGCCGTTATAGATCAGGGCCGCATAACGGGGTGCCAGCTCGTCCTTCAGATGGGCCACCTCCCGATCCAGGGTCAGGGACTCCATCGCCCGCCGGGCCACCCCCAGAATGGTCCCCCCCGGTGTCTCATAAACCCCACGGGATTTCATCCCCACATAGCGATTTTCCACCAGATCCAACCGACCAATGCCGTTGGAGCCCCCCAACTGATTCAGGCGCGCCAATAGGTTGGCCGGCGAGAGGGGCTCGCCATCAATCGCCACCGGATCCCCCCGCTCAAAGCTTATCTCCACATAGGTGGGCCGATCCGGGGCCCGCTCCGGAGAGACCGTCAATACAAACATATCCTCCTCCGGCTCCCGCCACGGGTCTTCCAATATTTTGCCCTCAAAGGAGATGTGAAGCAGATTGCGATCCATGGAATAGGGCGACTCCCCCCGCTTGCCCCGCCCGACCGGAATACCATGGGTGTCCGCATAGGCCAACAACTTTTCCCGGGAGGTCAAATCCCACTCCCGCCAGGGGGCGATCACCCGGATGTCGGGCCGCAAGGCATAATAGCCCATCTCAAACCGAACCTGATCATTGCCCTTGCCGGTCGCACCATGAGAGACGGCATCCGCACCGGTCTGGTTGGCAATCTCAATCTGCTTTTTGGCAATCAACGGACGGGCAATCGAGGTGCCCAGATGATACACCCCTTCATACAGGGCGTTGGCCCGGTACATGGGAAAGACAAAATCCCGCACAAACTCCTCTTTGAGATCCTCGATAAAAATCTCCTTGACCCCCATATCCATGGCCCTTACGCGGGCTCCCTCCAACTCCTCCCCCTGCCCCAGATCGGCCGCAAAGGCCACCACCTCGCACCGATAAACATCCTGCAACCAACGCAGGATGATGGAGGTATCCAAACCACCCGAATAGGCCAACACCACTTTACGCACAGGATTCATTTGTCTCACTCGACTCGCAAAAATTTTAACCCATCAACCATTCCAGAATGGCTTTCTGTATATGCAGGCGATTTTCCGCCTCATCCCACACCACCGATTGGGGCCCGTCCAGCACCTCCGCTGTCACCTCTTCCCCCCGATGGGCGGGCAGACAGTGCATGAAAAGGGCATCCGGGCGCGCCAGCTGCATCAATTTACTGTCCACGCAATAGTTGGCAAAAGCCCGCAATCGCCGTTTCTGCTCCTTCTCCTGCCCCATGGAGGTCCAGGAGTCGGTCACCACCAGATCGGCCTCCGCGACCGCATCTTTCGGCTGGCGCAACAGCACCACCGAGCCCGCCGCCTCCCCCGCAGGCTGGGACGCACAGCTGCTCTGAGCCCACTCCACCACCGACGGTTTGGGGCTGTAGTCGGCCGGCGTGGCCACAAACAGGTGAAAGCCCAACCGGGCCGCTGCCAGAATCCAGGAGTGGGCCACATTGTTGCCATCCCCCACCCAGGCCACCTTGCGACCGGCGATGGAACCCCGATGCTCCTGGTAGGTCAACAGATCCGCCAGAATCTGACAGGGGTGAAAATCATCGGAAAGGCCATTGATCACCGGCACCGTCGCATACTCCGCCATGGTCACCAGATTGGCATGGGCAAAGGTGCGCACCATGATGCCATCCACAAAACGGGAGAGTACACGGGCACTGTCCGACAACGGTTCGCCACGCCCCAACTGAATATCTTTCGATGAGAGAAAAAGTGCCTGCCCACCCAACTGATACATGCCCGTCTCGAAAGAGACCCGGGTGCGGGTGGAGGGTTTTTCAAACACCATGGCCAGGGTGCGACCCTTGAGGGTATGGGTCGCTTCACCTGCCTTCAGAGCCGCCTTCAAGGCTGCCGCACGGCTGAAAAGCTGATAAAACTCTTCGGTCTGCAGATCCATCAACGAGAGAAGATCCCGTTTTTTGGGGGGAGATGTGTGGTTCATGGTGACAACCTTCCGGATCTATGCCATTAAAACGAGTCGGTCAGCACACCATCCAGAATGGCAACGGCCTGATCCATCTCTGTCTGGGTCACTGTAAGGGGGGGCAAAAAGCGCAACACGGTGCCCATCTGGCAACTGAGCAGCAACCCCCGTGAAAGGCAGACACCCAGCACCTCTTCGGCTGGGGAGTTCAATTCCACCGCAATCATCAATCCTTGACCGCGGACCGCCTTGATCATGCTGTGCCGGTGCTGCAAACGACCCAGGGCCGCTTTCAGGTAGGCCCCCTTGTCGGAGACCTCGGCCAGGACGCCCTGATCCAGCAGCACCTCCAGGGTGGCCAATGCGGCCGCACTGACCAGGGGGGTGCCGCCAAAGGTGGAGCCGTGAGAACCCGGTGAAAAGGAGCGGGCCACCTCTTCCGTGGCCAGGCAGGCCCCCATCGGCAGACCGGAGGCCAACGATTTGGCGGCCGTCATGATGTCCGGGCGGATGCCACTCCATTGGTGCGCCCACAACCGACCGGTACGGCCCATGCCGGTCTGCACCTCGTCCAGCACCAGCAGCAGGCCATGGCGATCCGCAATCTCGCGCAACGCCGGCAGATAGCCCTCATCCGGTACCACAACCCCCGACTCCCCCTGGATGGGCTCCACCATGATGGCGGCCGTGGCCGGGGTGATGGCCCGCTCCACCGCTTCCGGTTGGTTGTAGGGTACGTGACAAAAACCGGCCAGCAGCGGCTCAAAACCCCGCTGCACCTTCTCCTGTCCGGTGGCGGTCAGGGTGGCCATGGTACGGCCGTGAAAGCTGTTGAGGGTGGTGATGATCTCAAAGCGGCCGGAGGAGAGCCGTTCCCGGCCCCGGTCCCGATCCTGGGTATATTTGCGCACCAGTTTGATGGCCGCCTCATTGGCCTCCGCGCCGCTGTTGCAAAAAAAGACCCGATCGGCAAAACAGCCGGCCACCAACCGCTGGGCCAGCTGTTCCTGTAACGGAATCCGATAGAGGTTGGAGGTATGGATCAACTGGCCGGCCTGCGCCGCAATGGCCGCCACCACGCCCGGGGGGCAGTGGCCGAGATTGTTGACCCCGATACCGGCCAGAAAATCCAGATATTCCCGTCCGGCATCGTCCCACAGCCGCGTCCCGGCACCGCGCACAAAAGAGACCGGGAATCGGGCATAGGTCGCCATCAAGGCTGAAGCGGGGGCCATCCCCTCGCCCCGTTCGGAATTTTTCTTTGCAGAGACCGTGTTCTCCACCATGTCCACACCCCACTCCCGCCCCATAAAAAAACCCTCATTATTTCCGGTCGTTAAAATGCACAAAGCCACAGAAGGTGATGCCGGGCAGGGGCCGTCAACCCTGCCCGCACCCAGCATCACCTCTGCATTTTTCCATCATTTCATGCGGAACAGATCAGATAAACAGTGTGATATCCGCATCTTGAGCCACCTCAAAAAAGCGGGCGGCCCCGGCATATTCCACGCCGTCGATCAGCTCTTCATGTTTAAAATCGAACAGATCCACCGTCATTTGACAGGCGATCATTTTGACATCGGACTCCAGGGCCATCTCCAGCAGGTCATCGATGCTGGCCACCCCTTTGCCGGCCATTTTTTGTTTCATCATGATGGTGGCCATGCTCTCCATACCGGGCAGCATCTGCACGAACACCGGCATCGGCACCGGCATCGGCATGGCTGGGTTACCCAGTGGAGAAATTTTAAGGTTGCGTTCTTTTTTAAGAACTTGCAAGCCATAAAATGTCCAGAAGATGGTGACGTCGTAATCCAGCGCAGCGGCGGTGGTGGCGAGGATCAGCGGGGGATAGGCAAAGTCCAGGGTGCCTTTGGTAGCGATGATCGCCAACTTTTTTGTGTTCGCCATGTATCAAAACTCCTAGACTTTTCTGATTTCGTAGTAGAAAACTTTCCCATTCTCAGAAGCCTTGACCAGCTCGTTGCCGGTTTGGGAACAGAATGATTCAAAGTCCTTGGCGGAGCCAGGATCGGTTGCCTCAATGGCCAGGATTTGCCCAGGTGCCATCTCTTTCAGAGCTTTTTTGGCACGAAGAATCGGCAGAGGGCAATTGAGACCTTTTGCATCCAGGGTTTGATCAGCCATGATGTGTTTAACCTCCAATTTTGGGTACCTGTTAGGGCGTATGACCAGAAAAACAGCAAACGCTGATATAGTCGTACGTATTCACTACAGATTGCAAATATTTTTTTCTTTTTTATGATGTATACTGGAAAAGAGGCTGCTGTTTGCGGCTTTAGACCACTGGCCAGTCGGCACCGATCCGATTGGGTTCTCCTTTTTGACGGATATTGACATGATCGAAACTTTTCTTGGTCTGCTCTTCATTACCGGCTTGTTATGGGTGCTTCTCCGGCTTCGCCACATGCGGGAAAGCGAGTTGGAAGACGAGCTGCCAAGCGATAAAATCACTGTATTGATAGGCATTTATCTCTTGCTCAGCAAGGCATGTCTGCGTTATTACCGGGACCATGGTCAGTATCCGGAGCATATCACGGGGGACAGTGACAGTTTGCTGGAGGCGGGCTATTTGAAGGGGGAGCCTTTGGTGGAGATGACCAGGAGTTTGCCGCTTTTTTCGATTGCGGTTGCGGACACCATGGGTTCTGCCATCTGTTTGGCCAACACCAAAAAGGCGTTGGCGACCGAGTTGATCACCCGTTTGCAGGAGATGGGGTCGCCTTTGGTCTTTATCGATCTGCGTACGGGTCAGTTTATCACCCTCTCGCTGCCCATTGCCCATGAGGCGGTCAATCTTTGTTTGATGTTGCCAAGGGATCCGCTGCAAAACAAGGGCAAGGAGTCCGAAGAGTCCAGGAAGGTCTAGGAGTACCCTTGTTAATCTTTTCAACTATTGCAGGGGTCCGGGGAGCGTCACGCTCCCCGGTGGGGTGCAGGGGCAAAGCCCCATATGCGCCAACAGGATGACCACGCCCATGTTTTTTCTAATCTTTTAAAACTATTGCAGGGGTCCGGGGAGCGTCACGCTCCCCGGTGGGGTGCAGGGGCAAAGCCCCTGCATGTAACGGGCGCGCTTTCCCAGAAGCCCATTTGCGCAGCAAATGGGCGCAGCGCGCCCAAAACGCCCCGCAGGGGCACTGCTGGAGGGCGGCAGCCCGACTGAGAGCGGGCAAAAGTTGGGAGGGTTTGAAAAAAAACCATTCCTGGCCATATATCAAACAAAAAGCTGAATGTCCGAAAGTTCTGGTTTCTTATCCAAGCATTATCCATGACATAAGCGTGCGAGTCGGGCTGCCGCCCTCCCAAGGTCGCCCCTGCGGGGCGGTTTTGGGCGCGTTGCGCAAATTTTCTGCGAAAATTTGCTTTGGGAAAACGCGCCGTTCATGCAGGGGCTTTGC
>PEAG01000126.1 GCA_002753505.1 Magnetococcales bacterium HCHbin5
ATTTGGCCAGCTCTCGGTCGGGCTGCCGCCCTCCAGGAGTGCCCCTGCGGGGCGTTTTGGGCGCGCTGCGCCCATTTGCTGCGCAAATGGGCTTTTGGGAAAGCGCGCCCGTTACATGCAGGGGCTTTGCCCCTGCACCCCACCGGGGACCGTGACGGTCCCCGGACCCCTGCAATCGTTTTAAAAGATAAAAGCATGAGTAGGGTCACCATGTGAGCGCATATGGGGCTTTGCCCCTGCACCCCACTGGGGACCGTGACGGTCCCCAAGCCCGGCGATGCGGGCAAGTTTCTCTTTGACATTTGGGTTGGCTGACGCCACAATAAACTCTTTTTTCTGACCGGAAATCTTTATTCGCGTTTAACTATTTATTCGGGATATACCGCCGTGAGCCGTGACCCCTATCTCATCGACAGCCATAAAATGATCTACCACCCTGACCGGGCAGCCCGTGTGCTGGCGGTCAATAAGGAGTGGGAACGGGCCAAGACCATCTATCCCATCTACATGGAAATTGCCCCGGTGGGAGCCTGCAACCACCGCTGCGTTTTTTGCGCCGTCGACTATATCGGCTACAAGTCGGTGCGACTGGACTATGACCTTTTGGCCCTGCGGGTGCCGGAGATCGGGCGGTTGGGCGTCAAAAGCATCATGTATGCCGGAGAGGGGGAGCCGCTGCTGCACAAAGACATGGCAAAAATTGTGACCATGACCAAAGCGGCCGGGATGGATGTCTCCATCACCACCAACGCCACCGTGCTACCCCCCGGCTTTGTCGAACATGCCCTGGCCGACCTCTCCTGGCTCAAAGTCTCCATCAACGCCGGTACCGCAGCCACCTACGCCGCCCTGCACCAGACCAAAGAGAGCGACTTTGACAAAGCGGTTGCCAACATGACCGCCATGGCGCGCCACAAACGAGACCACAATCTGGGCTGTACCCTGGGGGCCCAGATCCTGTTGCTGAAAGAAAACTATGACGAGATCGAAACATTGGCCAGGATTTGCCGGGATGAGATCGGTCTGGACTACCTGGTGGTCAAGCCCTATTCGCAACACCTGTTCAGCGAGACCCAACGCTACAAAGAGTTTGACTACCAGCATTTCATCTCCTACGGTGAGTCGTTGTCCCATTGGAGTACAGACAAGTTTTCCCTGATTTTTCGTGGCCATACCATGAAAAAATTCACGGCGGACGACCGCTACAAATTTTGCTACTCGGTGCCGTTCCTGTGGGGATTTATCATGGCCAACGGCACCGTATCGGGTTGCAGCACCTTTTTGCTCGATAAGCGGTTTGAATATGGCAATATCAACGAGCAGACCTTCCAGGAAATCTGGGAAGGGGAGGGACGGCGCAAAGGGTTTGAGTTTGTGGCGAATGAGCTGGATATTTCCGAATGTCGGGTCAACTGCCGCATGGATGAGATCAAC
The DNA here is from genome assembly GCA_002753505.1 of Magnetococcales bacterium HCHbin5. GTDB lineage: Bacteria > Pseudomonadota > Magnetococcia > Magnetococcales > Magnetaquicoccaceae > Magnetaquicoccus. Next base: position 1,435 of record PEAG01000126.1, read on the forward strand.
CGTTATCTGCATCAAATTGACACACAATCCGTGCCTCATATCAATTTTATCTAGTAACCAATATCCAGCCGTTGGGGTTGTGTGATGACCGATGCATTTTTTGAAAAGTATCAGTATAAAATCAAGACAGTAGAAGAGCTGCAAGCTGTTCTGGGCCCTTTCCCGCGTCATCGGCGTGTCATCATGTGTCACGGTGTGTTTGATGTGGTGCATCCGGGCCATGTACACCATTTGGCTTATGCCAAAAGCAAGGCGGATGTTCTGGTTGTCAGCATCACCAGCGATCGGCACATTACCAAGGGGGTCTATCGTCCCCATGTGCCGGAGCGGTTGCGGGCCCTGAATCTGGCGGCCTTCGAGATGGTGGATTATGTGCTGATCGACCCGGAGCCCAAACCCCTGGCCAATATTGCGGCATTGCAACCGGATCTGTTTGCCAAGGGTTTTGAATATGTGGCGGGTGGCCTGGCTGCCAAGACGACCGAAGAGGCGGATGTTCTGCAGTCCTATGGGGGGGAGTTGATTTTTACGCCGGGGGATGTGGTCTACTCCTCCTCCCACCTGATCGAGTTGGCCGCGCCCAACATCAAGCAGGAAAAGTTGATGTTGTTGATGCGTGACCATGGCATCAGCTTTGATTCCCTGAAACAGACGGTCGAGAGCCTGCAGGGTGTTCGGGTGCATGTGCTGGGTGATACCATTGTCGACAGCCTGACCCAGACAACCCTGATCGGTGGACAGACCAAGACCCCCACGTTCAGCGTTCTCTACGAGAGCTGCAAAGATTTTGTGGGCGGGGCCGGCGTGGTCTGCAAACATTTGCGGGCGGCGGGTGCAGAGACCGTATTTTCCACCCTGCTGGGCAATGATGCCTTGAAAGATTTTGTGCTGGCCGATCTGCAGGAGGCCGGGGTTGAATGTCGACATATTGTCGACAAAACCCGTCCGACCGTCAACAAAAATGCCATCATCTGCAACGATTATCGCATGCTGAAAATTGATCGGCTGGACAATCGGCAGATCTCGGATATTTTGCTGGGCAAGCTGATCAAATCCCTGCGCGAGACCCCCTGCGATGCGGTTGTTTTCAGCGACTTTCGGCATGGCATTTTTAACCGGAACAGTGTGCCCCGTCTGACAGCGGCGATTCCGGCCAATGTTTTTCGGGTGGCGGACAGTCAGGTGGCCAGTCGCTGGGGTAACATTACCGAGTTTCTGGACTTTGACCTGATCACCCCCAATGAGCGGGAGGCCCGTTTTGCGCTGGCGGACCAGGATTCTGGTGTGGGGCGGTTGACCTCTGAGCTGATCACCAAAACCCGGTGTGGGACGGTGATGCTTAAACTGGGTCCGCGGGGTGTTTTTACTGCGCGTGCGGAGAAGGCGGAGCAGGCGGGCAACTTTTTCTCTGTGGACAGCTTTTCCGGCCATGTGGTGGATGCGGTGGGGGCCGGGGATGCGCTGCTGGCTTATGCCACCCTCTCCATGCTCAAAACCAACTCCGAGGTGGTGGCCACCATTCTGGGCTCCCTGGCGGCTGCCTGCGAGTGTGAGGTGGATGGCAATATTCCCATCAAGCCGGAAAATATTTTGGCCAAGTTGGAAATGTTGCAGAAAAGTTGCTGATTGAATCGCAGCTGATTTGGCTTGAGGGTCGGTGGTGATGTTGACACGGCGGGTCCAGGGGGATCATCCCCTTGAACCCGCCGTTGCTGTGTTTTCAAACCATTGCAGGGGTCTGAGAACCGTAACGGCCCCAGACCCCTGCAATGGTTTGAAACAGATTATGTCAGGAGTGTGGGTACTGAATGGTTGCCGAGCTGTCTGATGTGTTCCTCTAACGCGAGTATTTTTGATCATGCTGAAACATTTTTACGCTACGCCACAACGACCGGGTCGGGTCTCTATTCTGGGCAGTCGGGGATTTGTGGCGGCCGCCATCGCCCAGGCACTGAGCGCGGACAAGATTGCCGTGGAGAGTATCGGGTCGGATAGCATAGACCTGACCACCCCGGAGGCGGGCAAGCAGTTGGCGGCCCGGTTGCAGCCCGAGGATGCCCTGGTTTTTGTGTCGGCACGTGCCCCCTGCAAAACGCCGCAGCTTTTCATGGAAAATCTGGCCATGGCCAGGGCCGTTGCCGAGGCGATAGCGCAGACTCCCCCCGCCCATCTGGTTTATATCAGCTCGGATGCGGTCTATCGGGATGACCTGGAGCTGGTCCGGGAGGGGGATTGTGCCCAGCCCGGCTCTTTGCATGGAGCCATGCACATCGCACGGGAGTCCCTGTTGCAGGCTGTCTACAAAGGCCCGTTGGCCATTTTGCGTCCCAGCCTGCTCTATGGGGCGACCGATCCCCACAACGGTTATGGTCCCAATCGCTGCATGCGGCTGGCGGCGGCCGGGCAGTCGATCAGCCTGTTCGGCGAGGGGGAAGAGCGGCGGGATCATGTCTGGATTCAGGATGTGGCGGCGATCGTGCGGCTGGTTTTGACCCATCGCAGCGCAGGCTTGTTGAATATTGCGACCGGCCACTCCCACTCCTTCCGGTCGGTGGCTGAACAGGTTGTCTCCCTCTTTGCCAGCCCGGTGGCCATTCAGGGTACCCCACGGCAAAACCCCATCACCCACCGGCACTATGATGTGACCGCCTGCTTCAAGGCTTTTCCGGAATTTCATTATACGACCTTGCAGGATGGGTTGCTGGCGACCCATCGTCAGGGCATGACCGCCAAATAATAGGGTGCAAGATGCGCGTTGTTGTGGTTGGATTGGGCATTCAAGGCAAAAAACGGTTGCGTGTTGCCGGTGCGGATGTGGTGGCCACCGTGGACCCGGTGGCCAGTGCCAATTTTGTACGGCTGGAAGAGGTGCCCCTGGATCAGTATGATGCGGCGTTGTTGTGCATTCCAGACGCGCCCAAGATGGCACTGATCCAGTATTTGACGGCGGCCGGCAAACATTTTCTGGTGGAAAAACCTCTTTTTTCCGAGTCGGATGAGGCGTTGGCGGTACTGGCTGGTGAGGCGGCCCGGCGGGGTGTGGTGGGTTATACGGCCTATAATCACCGCTTTGAGCCCCACATTGCCCGTCTCAAAGAGGTGATTGCAAGCAACAGCCTGGGTCGCATCTACCGGACGCGCCTGTTTTATGGCAATGGCACGGCGCGGGATGTGCGGGACTCCCTGTGGCGGGATCAACATGCCGGCGTGTTGCAGGATCTGGGCTCGCATTTGCTGGATTTGCTGCTGTTCTGGTTTGGGGTATTGCCGGAAAGGTTGCAGGTTCAGACGGCCAGGCGGTTTGAAAACCGGGCCTTTGACCACATTATTTGCTGCTCGGACGGGGCGATGCTGGTGGAGATGGAGATGTCACTGCTCTCCTGGCGCAACCATTTTGTCGCTGAAATCTATGGGGAGCGGGGCAGCGTTCACATCGAGTCTTTGTGTAAGTGGGGTCCATCCACCTTTACCCTTTATGAGCGGTTGTTGCCCAGCGGTCGGCCACCGAGCCATGCGGTGACTCTGGTACAGCCCGATCCCACCTGGGAGTTGGAGTATGCCCATTTCAAGGCCCTCTGTCAGGGTGGGGGCGGGGGTAATCTGACCAATGATTATGAGATCAATCGGACTTTAAACCATTTGAGCCGTGAGGCGTTGACGAGGTTTCCAGCATGAGTGAGATGGTGATCGGGTTTGCGGGGCTGACCCATTTGGGGTTGATTTCGGCGGTGGCTTCGGCGGCCAATGGGTTTCAGACGGTTGCTTTTGCCAACGATCCGCCGTTGGTGGCGGCCATTGCGGAGGGGCGTTTTCCCATTCTGGAGCCGGATCTGCCGGAGACCTTTGCCAAACATCGTGCCCGGTTGTCTTTTACCGCCCATTTGCAGGATTTGGCCGCTTGTGATGTGGTCTACATTGCTTTGGATGTGGTGACCAATGACCAGGGCCAGAGCGATTTGGGGCCGGTTCGGGGCATGATCGATGCGGTGTTGAGTGTTTTGCATCCGACTGCCTTGTTGGTGGTACTCTGTCAGGTGCCGCCCGGTTTTACCCGTACCATTCCGTTGGCACCGGAGCGGCTGTTTTATCAGGTGGAGACGTTGGTTTTTGGGCGGGCTTTGGAGCGGGCCACCCAGCCGGAGCGCATTATTGTGGGTCAGGCCGATTCCAGGCAGCCGTTGCCGCCCAATCTGAGTCGCTTTTTGGCCTCTTTTGGTTCCCCTGTGTTGCCGATGCGCTACGAGAGTGCGGAGCTGGCCAAAATTTCCATCAATATTTGTTTGATCGCCTCGGTCAGTGTGGCCAACATGATGGCGGAGTTGTGCAGCCATTTGGGGGCGGACTGGTCGGAGATTGTGCCGGCGTTGCGGTTGGACAAGCGGATTGGTCCTCATGCCTATTTGAAGCCGGGTTTGGGCATCTCCGGGGGCAATCTGGAGCGGGACATGGAAAATGTGCGTCGCCTGGCGGGGGTGGTGGGGAGTGAGGCGGGGGTGGCGCGGGCCTGGATGGCGGACAGTGCCTATCGCAAGGAGTGGCCGTTGCGTCAGCTGCATGAGCGTGTGCTGGCCCGTCATCAGGGTCAGGCGCGGATTGCGGTGTTGGGGTTGGCCTACAAAGAGAACACGGCTTCGACCAAAAATTCGCCGGCCTTGTTGTTGATTGCGCAACTGCCAAACCACAGGGTTTCTGCTTATGATCCGGTAGTCAAGTTGGAGCCGGGGTTGTTTCCGCAGTTGGAGATTGCTCCGGATGCTTTGGCGGCCTGCCGTGGTGCCGATGTGGTGGTGATCATAACACCGTGGCCGGAGTTTGCCCGTTTGGACCCGGCCCGTCTGGTGAAAGAGATGGCGGGGCGGGTGGTCATTGATCCGTATGCCATGTTGGATGCCGATGGTTGTCGGGCGGTTGGTTTGGAGTTGCGGGTGTTGGGTCGGGATTAATCACTTCCGTAAAATAATTGCAGGGGTCCGGGGACCGTCACGGTCCCCGGTGGGGTGCAGGGGCAAAGCCCCTGCATGTAACGGGCGCGCTTTCCCAAAAGCCCATTTGCGCAGCAAATGGGCGCAGCGCGCCCAAAACGCCCCGCAGGGGCACTCCTGGAGGGCGGCAGCCCGACTGAGAGCTGGCAAAATCGGGTATGGCCTGGGGGGAAAACCGTTCCTGGCCTTGTATCAAACGAGAAGCTGAATATCCGAAGGTTCTGGTTTCTTATCCAAAAATCTGAACATCCAGACCTTTCTGTTTCTTATCCAAAAATCTGAACACCCAGACCTTTCTGTTTCTTATCCAAAAATCTGAACATCCAGACCTTTCTGTTTCTTATCCAAATATTTTCCACGACATAACCGTGCGCGTCGGGCTGCCGCCCTCCCAAGGTCGCCCCTGCGGGGCGGTTTTGGGCGCGTTGCGCAAATTTTCTGCGAAAATTTGCTTTGGGAAAACGCGCCGTTCATGCAGGGGCTTTGGTAGAGTAGAGTGCAGGCGCGGTGGCTTTCGCCCCGTTTCCAGTACCCCCTCATCGAACCGTGCGTACGGTTTTCCCGTACACGGCTCTCCGACCATCTTCTTTCGTCAGCATGCGCACA
>PEAG01000002.1 GCA_002753505.1 Magnetococcales bacterium HCHbin5
CGAGTCCGATCCCAATGACGCGGATCATCTGGGCAACTTCGCTCTTTTCATGGAAAATATTCGCCGGGATTATGATCAGGCGGAAAGCCTTTACCGTCGCGCCATCGAGTCCGATCCCAATGACGCGGATCATCTGGGCAACTTTGCTGTTTTCATGGAAACGATTCGCCGGGATTATGAGCAGGCGGAAAGCCTTTACCGTCGCGCCATCGAGTCCGCTCCCAATGACGCGGATCATCTGGGCAACTTTGCTGTTTTCATGGAAACGATTCGCCGGGATTATGAGCAGGCGGAAAGCCTTTACCGTCGCGCCATCGAGTCCGCTCCCAATGACGCCCATCATCTGGGCAACTTCGCTTTTTTCGTGGAAACGATTCGCCGGGATTATGAGCAGGCGGAAAGCCTTTACCGTCGCGCCATCGAGTCCGCTCCCAATGACGCGGATCATCTGGGCAACTTCGCTGTTTTCATGGAAACGATTCGCCGGGATTATGAGCAGGCGGAAAGCCTTTACCGTCGCGCCATCGAGTCCGCTCCCAATCACGCGGGTCATCTGGGCAACTTCGCTAATTTTATGTACCATATTCGCCGGGATTATGATCAGGCGGAAAGCCTTTACCGTCGCGCCATCGAGTCCGATCCCAATCACGCCAATACTCTGGGCAACTTCGCTTTTTTCATGCAAACGATTCGCCGGGATTATGATCAGGCGGAAAGCCTTTACCGTCGCGCCATCGAGTCCGATCCCAATCACGCCCGGCACCTGGGCAACTTTGCTCTTTTCATGCAAACGATTCGCCGGGATTATGAGCAGGCGGAAGGCCTTTACCGTCGCGCCATCGAGTCCGATCCCAATCACGCCAATAATCTGGGCAACTTCGCTGTTTTCATGAAAAATGTTCGTCGGGATTATGAGCAGGCGGAAAGCCTTTACCGTCGCGCCATCGAGTCCGATCCCAATCACGCCAATAATCTGGGCAACTTCGCTGTTTTCATGCAAACGATTCGCCGGGATTATGAGCAGGCGGAAAGCCTTTACCGTCGCGCCATCGAGTCCGATCCCAATGACGCCAATACTCTGGGCAACTTTGCGGGGTTTTTGTTGGGTATCGGCAACCCATCGGGGCTGGAAATATTGAAACGGGTTGTCGCCCTGGAGTCGACAGAGGAGGCGTTGCAACTGGAGTTGGCTTTCTACTGTCTGGCACACTGGCCGGAACAGTGGGATGCGGCTTTGCGGCAAACCCGGCTCTTGATCGCCAAAGGGGTCCGATCACCCGGTTGGGATCTGACCGCCAACTGTCACCAGGCTGCTCTCCAACAGCACCCCCAGGTGGATTTTTTGCGCGCTCTGGCCCAGGTCGTGGCAGACAACGCCACCGCCGAAACAGTGCAACACTTTTCCTGCTGGCAGACAGACTGAACCAAAAACAGCCGCGCTGCGCCCGTTTGCACAACAAGGGGGCTTCCAGGAAAGCGCGCCCGTTACATGCGGGGGCTTGGCCCCTGCACCCCGCCGCCAGGGAGCGTTCCGCTCACCAAACCCCTGCAATGGTTTGGAAAATACGGGTATCGAAAAATTGTATCCCCCTATTGGATTGCCGACAGTTGCCCCAGAATGGCGGTCAACCATTGATCCTTGTGGCGTTGCATCATGGGGCTGGGGTGAGCATAAAAAATACCCTCTTCGTCTGTCGCCAGGCCAATGATGGGCCAACCCTGCAACACCTGCAAACACTGTATGGCCAATGCGCGCAGTTGCAGATCCCGACCCCAACCGATCAAAACAGGGGTGGCCGCCCGGGGGCCCATCAACCGTTCCCGCTCCTCCCGACGGGCTGGACAAAAGAGGGAGTGGCTCTCCCCTCCCGGCACCGAGGCCAGTTTGGCCAGCGTTTGCATCAACTGCTTGCTTTTGGGCTCCCGGAGATCGGACAGATTGAATACCCGGGCATGCTGCCATCCCTGGGCCGCCATCACCCGCATGATCTGATATTGGGTGTTGTCCGGCCGGGTGATGACCCGTACGGGGTGGGCCCCCACCCCTTCGCTGCCCACCAGACGGGGCACAAAACCGGCTGCCAACGGCTTGGAAGAGCCCGGATTCATCATGACCACCAGGAGATCCGGCTGCAAGGCGGATATGTCGTTCGGCTCCGACGGGGTCCGGGCATGGGCAATCAATTCCAGCACAGAACGACAGCCGTGGTTTTGCCCCCCCCACACAACCTGATAAAAATCTCCATAAACGCCAAACAGTTGCTTCAATTCAGCCGCACGCAGGGCTGTGGGGTCACAAATAGGCATGTCCTTTGCTCTCTCGGGGTATCGCATTAGCAGTAACAGTCAAGGTTTTGACTAACATCTGAGCCAAGGGGGTGCGCCCCGCGCTCTCGTCCCAGTCACACCGATATTACAAGGAGTTTAGCATGCCTGGATTACATCAAGCCACCCCATCCCAGCAACCCGCCGATGTGGCCGGAATCACCGGCGCGCATCTGCTGCAATATATTGAGCGCATCGAACGGTTGGAAGAGGAAAAAACGGAGTTGGGCGAGCATGTCAAAGAGGTTTTTCAAGAGGCCAAAAGCGGCGGCTTCGACCCGAAAATTATCCGCATCGTTCTGCGGGAGCGGAAAAGAACACCGGAAGAGTTGGACGAAGAGGAGATGATGGTACACCTCTACAAACAGGCCCTCGGCATGACCCCGGCCGCCTCCTGACGGTACACATATCGTAAATTCCGGTGCCGTTGACAATTGCAGGGGTCCGGGGACTGTCACGGTCCCCGGCGGGGTGCAGGGGAGCCCCATATGCACCAACATGATCGCAGTCTTCTTTTAAACAATTGCAGGGGTCCGGGGACCGTCACGGTCCCCGGCGGGGTGCAGGGGCAGAGCCCCTGCTGAATGGCGCGTTTTCCCAAAGCCCATTTTCGCAGAAAATGGGCGCAACGCGCCCAAAACCGCCCCGCAGGGGCGACCTTGGGAGGGCGGCAGCCCGACCCGCACGCTTATGTTGTTGACAATGCTTGGATGAGAAACCAGAACTTGCGGATGTTCATGTTTTTGTCTGATACAAGGCCAGGAACGGTTTTTTTGCCAAGCCATTCAATATTTTGCCCGCTCTCGGTCGGGCTGCCGCCCTCCAGGAGTGCCCCTGCGGGGCGTTTTGGGCGCGCTGCGCCCATTTGCTGCGCAAATGGGCTTTCGGGAAAGCGCGCCCTTGCATGCAGGGGCTTTGCCCCTGCACCCCACCGGGGAGCGTGACGCTCCCTGGACCCCTGCAATCGTTTGAAAAGATCATAAAAGCGGGCGTGGTCATCATGTTAGCGCGTATGGGGCTTTGCCCCTGCACCCCACCGGGGAGCGTGACGCTCCCCGGACCCCTGCAATCGTTTGAAAAGATCATAAAAGCGGGCGTGGTCATCATGTTAGCGCATATGGGGCTTTGCCCCTGCACCCCACCGGGGAGCGTGACGCTCCCCGGACACCCCGCAATGGTTTGACAGCATTATGCCCCAGCGGGAGGGGGGACGGTTCCGCAATCAAGAGATCCAGTCAACCCGGCTGAATCTCCTGGCTGAACGTATACTGGGCAATCGCCTGCAGAGTGGGTATGTCCAACAGACGAATCTGCTTGCCCGTCACATGCAACAAGGAGCGAGCCTGAAACTGCTTCAACGTCCGACTGACCGTCTCCATGGACAAACCCAAAAAATTGGCAATATCCAAACGCAACATGCTTAGGCGAAAGGTGTGCCCCACGAAACCATGCTGCACATGCCGCTCACCAATGTTCAACAAAAAAGCCGCCAAACGCTCCTCCGCACTCTGGCGGGCAGACAACACAAATTGCTGCCGCTGCTGGGAAAGATGATTGACCAGAATTTGAATCAACTGCTCCTGAAAACGGGGAAAACGCTCCCCCAACAAATATAATTGGCTCAACGGCAAACAACACACCTCGCCCGGCTCCAAAGCCACCGCCGTCGATTGATAATAAGCCGTCTGAATGGACTCCATCCCCAACAACTCCCCCGGCAGAGCAAACCCCAACACCCGCTCCTCGGACTGGGAGGTCAAGACAAAATTTTTGATCCCCCCCTCGCGCAACGCATACACCCCGGCAAAAGGATCCCCTACACGAAACAGTGTCTCTCCCCTGGCAATCGACCGCTTCGTAAACAAAAAAAGCTGCGCCAACTCCAAGGGTATCTCACTCAATAAACGGACAAAACCACTTAACGCACACTGCGCACACGGCTCCCCCGTTCGACAACTGAACGGGGTGGCGTCCGGCTGTCTCTTGACTTTTTGCATGGATGCGTTGGTTATATTCTGATCGGCAAGCACAATGAATACCTTCTCCCCTCTGCGAATGGCACACGGCACGGCAACAATAAACGGTTATAATGAGAGTTAATGCGAGATATGTCAAAAAACGTACCACATTTTGTCTTCTCTTGCAACCGATTAGCCGATCCTGTTACAGTCTCCGATCATTTTGTTTCAACGATCTGACAATCCGAACATGGATGATGGCAGGGGGGTGGGGGGATGACCTTTTTGACGAGGTGTACGCATGCGGGACGGTACGCAGTATTTGATTCAAGAGTATCTGGATGAGACATCCAGCCGTGGGCTGCTGTTGACGGATCCGCACGGCCATATTGCCCATGTCAATCGTCGTTTTTTTGAACTGATGGGTATTGTGGTTCAACACTACGAGGGGATGATTCTGGCGGATCTGCTGACGGTCCTGCCAGACCAGCCGGGTTGGGAAGGGCTCCCGAAAGAGCTTTTTTTGCAGCGACTGGCACCCATTCTGACCCAATCATTCCAGCAGATTGAACTCTTTTTTTTCCCCAATCGTTGGTTGCAATGGACCGGGCGCACGATGCGAAGCGGTGGCTATGCCCTCACGGTGACCGATGTGACCATCATCCATGTCGCCCTGAACAACATTCAGCAATCTCACAAAAGCACCGTCAAGTCGATTGCCGACATGGCGGAAAACCGGGACAACGAAACCGGGGAACATGTCCTGCGGGTGGCCCGAATGGCCCACGAACTGGCCGTGGACCTGATCGATCACGGCGTTTTTGCCGACCAACTCACTGAACAAACCCTGACCTATCTGGGTATGTCCAGCGTACTGCACGATGTAGGCAAGGTGGCCGTGCCCGATGCCATCCTGCTCAAACCGGGTCTGCTGACCCGAGAGGAACGGCTCATCATGCAAGGACATGCAGAGGCCGGCTACCGCATTATCCGCAAAATCCAGGGCACGCAGGAAAATGATCCCTACTTTGAGATGGCAGCCTCCATCGCCAGAGGACACCACGAGTTCTGGGGCGGTGGCGGCTATCCGCTGGGAATCATGGGGGAAGAGATTCCGGTGGATGCGCGCATTGTGGCAGTCTCCGATGTGTTTGACGCCCTGACCTCCTCGCGCCCTTACAAAGAGCCCTGGCCGGAAGAACGCGCCGCCGCCTTCGTGCGAGAAAAATCGGGAATACTGTTCGATCCACGGGTTGTCGATGCCTTGCACCGGGTTCTTGACTATCGCAAAGCACTCAAATGCGTCTCCTGGGATCCATCCATGAGCGTGGGAGAGTCGACAATGGACAAGGATCATCGCATCCTGATCGACTTGATCAACCAGTTGGCCCGTGCCCACCATCGGGCGGATGGCATCGTGATGGAATTTGTGATGGATGAACTCTACAACTATACCGTGCGGCATTTTCAACGGGAAGAGAGCTACATGAAGGCAGGTTGTTATCCAAAATATGAGTCCCATCAACAACTGCACCAGGAGTTCACCCAAAGAGTGGGCGGCATCAGACAGCAATTTTTCCGCAATTTTGATCCGAGTATCGCCGCAGACTTGACGGATGTGCTGGGACAATGGTTGCGCCAGCATATTCTGGGTGACGATCAGGAATATCAACTCTTTTTCACCAATAATCCCCCCGGCCAACACTGGAACGGAAGCGAGCGGTTGCCATGAGCCACCCTTTCACCCAGTTTTTGCTGGAACTGATGGGACAGTTGGACTATTTTGCCATCTTTCTCCTGATGGCTGCGGAGAGCTCCATTCTGCCCGTGCCCTCCGAGTTGGTCATGATTCCAGCCGGCTACCTGATTGCCCAGGGCACATTGCAACCAGGCGGCGTGGTCCTGGCCTCCACCCTGGGGAGCCTCTTCGGCTCACTGGCAAGCTACGCCCTGGCCTTTTGGCTGGGACGACCGTTACTGCTGCGCTTTGGCAAATATCTGCTGATCACCCCCCACCATTTGCAACAGACGGAAGCGTTTGTCGCCCGACACGGCGAGATCTCCATTTTTACCGGACGCTTTATCCCCGTCGTACGCCACCTGGTCTCCATGCCGGCCGGCCTGGCCCGGATGCGGTTGACCCCCTTCATCCTCTACACCGGAGTGGGCGCAACACTGTGGAACATGGTCCTGCTGCTGCTCGGCTTCCTGCTGCGGGAACAACAAAGCTGGCTGGAAGCACACCTCTCCTGGGTTGTTGCCGCCGCCGTGCTGTTCGCAGCCGGGGTCGTGGCCATCTACCTGGTCAGACAACGACAATCACTCGGCAATACCACCCTTTCCTGAACACTATCCCATTGCTGAAAAATGTGTTGGCGGCCCGGCCCGGCAACCGTTCAATCTGTAAACGCCGTTATTGAAAACAACAAAATATGCATCCCCTTCTTTGCCATGGTGGAGAAATCTTGGTACAATCACCGGATCCTACTCCAACGGCTGCAAGGAATCATCTGCATGTTTAGTTCAATCGCCCGCAAAATTTTTGGATCCCGTAATGACCGCTACCTGCGGAAACTGCAAAGTGTTATCGAACATATTAACGCCTTGGAAGCGGATATGGCGGCGTTGAGTGATAGTGCGTTGCAGGGCCAAACAGAACGTTTCAGACAGCGTCTGCGAGAGGGAGAGTCCCTGGACAACCTGATTCCCGAAGCCTTTGCCGTCGTGCGCGAGGCCAGCAAGCGAACCCTGGGCATGCGCCACTTTGATACCCAACTGCTGGGCGGGCTGGTCCTGCACCAGGGTAAAATCGCTGAAATGCGCACCGGGGAAGGGAAAACCCTGGTGGCCACGCTGCCCCTCTACCTGAATGCCTTGACCGGCAAAGGGGTGCATCTGGTGACGGTCAACGACTACCTGGCCCAGCGGGACTCCGCCTGGATGGGAAAAATTTATCGTTTTCTGGGCATGGAGGTCGGGGTCATCATCCATGGTCTGGACGATGAGGAGCGGCGGGAGGCCTATAATGCCGACATTACCTACGGCACCAACAACGAGTTCGGGTTTGATTTTTTGCGCGACAACATGAAGTTTACCCTGGAAGAGTTGGTGCAACGTCCCCTCCATTACGCCATTGTCGACGAGGTGGACTCCATTTTGATTGATGAAGCCAGAACCCCCCTGATCATTTCCGGTCCCACAGAAGACAACACCGACAAATATTATCGAGTGGATCGCCTGATACCCTCACTGCAAAAAGATATCCATTTCACCATCGATGAAAAAACCCGTACGGTGGTCTTCACCGAGGAGGGCAGCGAAAAAATAGAGTCCCTGCTGACCGAACATGGCATTCTCAAGAGCGGCAACCTCTATGACATCGCCAATGTGGAGACGGTACACCATGTCAACCAGGCCCTCCGCGCCCATGCCCTGTTTGAAAAGGACCGGGACTATATTGTCAAGGATGGCGAGGTTGTGATCATCGATGAGTTTACCGGACGCATGATGCCGGGAAGACGCTATTCGGACGGCCTCCATCAAGCCCTGGAGGCCAAAGAGCAGGTGGTGATCCAAAACGAGTCGCAAACCCTGGCCTCCATCACCTTTCAAAACCTGTTCCGCCTCTATGACAAACTGGCAGGCATGACCGGCACCGCCGACACCGAAGCCTCCGAATTTGAATCCATCTATCGGCTGGAGGTCATCATTCTCCCCACCCATCGACCCATGATACGCAAAGACCACGATGACGTGGTTTTTCGGACCCATGAAGAAAAACTGACCGCCATCCTGGAAGAGGTGCGAAGCTGTCACCAGGAGGGTCAACCCATTCTGGTGGGAACCATCTCGATCGAAAAATCGGAGGAGTTGGCCCGTCGCCTGCGCAAAGAAAAGATACCCCATACCGTACTGAATGCAAAATTTCACGAACAGGAGGCGGAAATTGTCGCCCAGGCCGGCCGCAAATATGCGGTGACCATTGCCACCAACATGGCCGGACGCGGAACCGATATTCAATTGGGGGGCAATCCCGACATGCGCATCCTGCGGGAAATTCCCGCCGATACCCCCCAGGCAGAAAGAGAACAACGGGAAGCAAAAATTCGTGCGGAAGCGGCGGCGGAAAAAGAGGAGGTGATCCGCCTGGGGGGGCTGCACATTGTCAGCAGCGAACGCCACGAGGCCCGCCGGATCGACAATCAGCTGCGGGGTCGCTCCGGTCGCCAGGGAGACCCGGGTTCCAGCCGGTTTTATCTCTCTTTGCAAGATGATCTGATGCGGATCTTTGGTTCAGAACGCATGGATGGCATGTTACAGAAACTGGGGTTGCAGGAGGGCGAGGCCATCATCCACCCCTGGATCAACCGGGCCATCGAGTCGGCCCAGAAAAAGGTGGAAGGCCGCAACTTTGACATCCGCAAAAATTTGCTGAAGTATGACGATGTCATGAATGAACAGCGCAAGGTCATCTACGAACAGCGGCTGGAAATCATGCAAAGCGAAGACCTGGCCAGTTTTATCGAGGATTTGCGGGAGGAGTTGCTGGAAGCAATCGTAACTGAAACTGTTCCAGAAACCGCTTTGCCGGAAAATTGGCAGTTGGAGGAGCTTTCCAACGGCCTGGTACGGCAATTTGCTGTCCATCTGCCGGAGATTGAGGCGTGGCGTACGGAGGATGGGGTCACCACCAAGGTCATCATGGAACGGGTAAAAACCGCTGTCATGACCCATGCGCAAGAGCGGGAGGAGCGTATCGGGGCCTCACTGATGCGATACCTGGAAAAGACCATCCTGTTGCAGGTGCTGGATTCGCTCTGGAAAGAGCATCTGCTCAACATGGATCACCTGAAGGAGGGGATCCATCTGCGCGGCTACGCCCAGAAAGATCCCCTCAACGAATACAAGCGTGAAGCCTTTGAACTGTTTGACGGCTTGCTGGAACGGATCAAGGTGGAGGTGCTGGAGGTGTTGTGCCGGGTTGAGGTCTCCCGTCCGGAAGAGGTGGAACAGATGGAGGCGGAACGGGCCGCCGTCCGGGACCGTAAACTCTCTTTGCAACATGAGGAGTATGATTCCTGGTCCGGGGAGGAGGGTGAGACGGAATCAGACGGCAAAACCCCTTATCGGCGGGATGGCGAGAAGGTGGGTCGTAACGCGCCCTGTCCGTGTGGCAGCGGTAAAAAATTTAAACACTGCTGTGGTCAGTTGGTTTAGTGTCTCTATGCCATGGAGCCTGAATTGTGAAAAATGCAAACGACGGCGATGACACTCTGTTGGAAGAACAGATGCGGCAGAGAGTGGCGCAACTGTCTGCGGAGATGGAGTCGAGCAATCTGCTCACCATTCAGGTCACCCCGGGTGTTGTTTGGCTGCAGATACCGGAGGCCGGGTTATACATTCTCTGTGGCGCGCCCAGCGAAGTGGTCAAGCATCTGGTTCGACGCGGGTTGATCCAGACCGTCACCCGGGCGGGTGTCACCTATGAAACCGGTCCCAACGCCATCCTGCTGTCTGACCTGTTGGTGCAGAATGGTGGTTTTGCCAACCTGACAGAGTTTCCGGTCCTGCAGATGCTCTATCGTCAGGGCATGATCATCCCCGGTCATCCCAACAACACGGGTGTAAAACCGCTGTTGATCGGCTCCGAGGCCCAGGTAAAAGCGCAGATGGCCTACATTTACCGGGGCAATTATGGGCTTGTTTCCAAAGAGGAGATCATGGCCTGCGGCATTGACGAAAAGCTGGCCGACATCATGATGCGGATCAAGCTCAAGTTTGCCTTTGGTACCATTCGCCATCCGTCGGAGTTGATTGATTCATTGGTCGTAGGGGATGAGCCGCTGTTGATTCGCAACGGTGTCACCGTGCAGCGGGTGGGTTTTAACTGCTATCGGTTTGGCTTTCGGGGACGCACCGTGGATGTGGACTTGAACCTGCCACCCCAGATACCGTACCAGCCCCCCTATGCGTTGGGATACCATCGTATTCAACAGCCCTATTATGCCGTGTTGCATCGTGGTGAGGGGGATGGGTGGGATCCCAATCGTCCCAGCATGGCCAGTATTATCATGCTGCAGGGGCGCATCTACTTGATTGACGCTGCACCGGGGGTCTTTTACACCTTAAGTGCATTGGGAATCGATATCAGCGAAGTGGAGGGTATCTTTCATACCCATGCTCATGACGACCACTTTGCCGGTTTGCCTGCCTTGATTCACTCCGGGCGTCGCCTTAAATATTTTTCCACTCGGCTTGTTCGGGCTGCTGTCACCAAAAAATTTGCCGCTTTGATGTCGATGGAAGAGGAAAAATTTGGTCAGTTTTTTGAAATATGTGATCTGGAAACCGGTATCTGGAATGCGTGTGGTGGATTGGAGGTCATGCCGCTCTATTCGCCGCATCCGACGGAAACCACCATCCTGATGTTTCGGGCCATGGACAATGAAGGCTATAAAACCTATGCCCACTGGGCGGACATCGCCTCGTTCAGGGTGTTGGATGCCATGGTGGGGGAGGGGCCCCAGGATGTGCCCCGTTCGTTTATCGAAAAAATCAAGAGAGACTATCTGCGGCCTGCGGATATTAAAAAGTTGGATATCGATGGCGGCCTGATTCACGGCATGGCGGAGGATTTTCGCGACGATCGATCCGGGCGGTTGATCTTGTCCCATACGGATCGCCCTCTCACCCTGGAAGAGATGAAAATTGGTTCTGAAACCTCGTTCGGGGCCATGGATGTGCTGGTGCCGGGCTATCAGGGCTACCTTTATCAACGGGCCTTTCGCTATCTGCGGGCCTTTTTCCCGGAGGTGGCTCCCGATCAACTGCGCATGCTGTTGAACTCGCCGATCCTTGAGTACAATGTGGGCACCATTATTCATCGGGTTGGAGAGAGTCAGGCGGCCATCGACATTGTTTTATCCGGGACGGTGGCCTATCTGGAGTCCACCTTTGGTGTCAACAACCATTTGGCCTTTGGTTCGCTGATTGGGGTCAATCTGTTTTTTGGCAAGCAAAATGTGTTCGAGGGCACCTACCGGGCTCTCTCTCACTGCAGCATCATGCGTTTTTCCAACACCCTGTTTCGGGCCTTTCTGGAGCAAAACGGCATTCTGACGCAAATGGAGACCATTCTCGATAAAATTGACTTTTTGCGCAAGACCTGGCTGTTTGGTGAACAGACCTCCTTTGCCTCACTGGGCTATATCGCCCGGGAGACAGAGCGGGTTGTTGTCCCGGCTGGTGAGCGGCTGGAACAGCCCACGGTGCCGACATTGTGGGTGGTGCTGGAGGGGGCGATTGAGATAAGCGATGCCCAGGATCGGCCGTTGGAAGTGGTCAAGGCAGGGGGATTTCTGGGTGAATCGCTTTTTTTTCAGGCCGATCTGGGCTGGCATTTCAGGGCGAAGCAAGAGAGTATCCTCTATTGCATGCAACAGGCAGAGGTGCTGGAAATTCCCATTGTTCACTGGAAAATGTTGGAAATTTTTGAAAAGCGGCGGCGCGTCCATTAAAAAAATCGACAGTCTCAAGAGCTTTCACCCAATGTCCATATGAGGAGGAAGGGCCGCAGTCGGTCATGATGAATTCTTGACGGCTATGTTGACAGAATTGATACCTGATTAAGATTTTAAACGCTAGTATCCCTCGCGATTTAACCATACGTGTACGGCTGACGGGCATTCATCTCGGCTCATCGCGCCGTGCAAACATCAACACAGTTAAAGTTAACAGGGATATTCTTGTGAGTAACATGCACACGTTGGATGGAGCAGCCGCTGCCGCGGTCAGTGGGACGGCGGGTTTGCTGGGAGGGGGATGGCCAACCTTGTTTGGCATTCCGGTGGATTTTTTTCTGTTTGCCTGCACATTGATCGGTGTAGCCTTGTTTCACCACCACACGTTGCGGGTTGCCCTCACCGGCTTGACGGTCATCGTGGTCTACAAAATACTTTTTACCGGTTTCCATGCCGGATCCGGTCTCGTCGGTCTGCTCGGTCATCTTCAGCACGAATGGGTCATCCTGACCAACCTGCTCTGTCTGTTGCTGGGCTTCGGCCTGCTGGCCAACCATTTTGAACGGAGCTACGTGCCGGAAATCTTGCCCCGCGTGTTGCCTTCGGGTTGGGTGGGTGGGTTTGTGTTGCTGGTTTTGATCGCACTGCTCTCCAGTTTTCTGGACAATATTGCCGCCGCGCTGATTGGGGGAACCATCGCCAATATTGTTTTTGATAAAAAGGTACACATTGGCTATCTGGCCGCCATTGTTGCAGCCTCCAACGCCGGTGGTGCGGGTAGTGTGGTAGGCGATACCACCACGACCATGATGTGGATCTCTGGCGTCAATCCCCTGGATGTCACCCACGCCTTTATCGCCTCTGTGGTTGCTCTGGTCGTCTGCGGAGTTCCGGCCGCCATGCAGCAACACGCCTTGCAGCCCATCGGTGCCGCCACAGCGGAGGCCCACCCCGTCGATGGGGCACGGATCGCCATCGTCTTTTTTATCCTGACACTGGCCATCCTCTCCAATGTACTGGCCAATGTGGTCTTTGTCGGCGTCGCAGACAACTTTCCGGTGATTGGGGTGGCCGTCTGGGTGGCTCTGCTGCTTGCCGCTCCCTTGCGCCAACCGGAGTGGTCCCTGCTGCCGGAATCCCTCAAAGGGAGCATTTTTCTCCTCTCCCTGGTGTTGTGCGCCTCGCTGATGCCGGTGGAAAAGTTGCCGGCCGCCTCCTGGGAGACAGCCCTTACGCTGGGGTTTGTGTCGGCCGTGTTTGACAACATCCCGCTGACAGCCCTGGCGTTGAAACAGGGTGGATATGATTGGGGGGTGCTGGCTTATACCGTCGGATTTGGCGGCTCCATGATCTGGTTTGGCTCCTCGGCGGGTGTCGCCATCTCCAACATTTTTCCCCAAGCCAAAAGTGCCGCTGCATGGTTGAAAGGGGGGTGGCATGTCACGCTGGCCTACGTACTGGGTTTTATCGCCATGATGGCCGTCGTGGGATGGCAACCGCACGCACCGCTCGTCCGATAAGCACCGACCCATACCCCATTGGACCGTGTTGTTTGCCCTGACACCATCGTTCAATCGACTCGAACAAAAATGGGGGCCGTAAAGGCCCCCATCGACGACAACTTCAACAAGGGGTTCGCCCCCTTCAGCTATTTGCTCTCTTCCTTGGGTGCCTGCTCGTTTTGTTGAGTGGCCGGTTGCGGTGGCTGCCAACGGTTGTAACCCCAACCCGGACCATAGCCCCAACCCGGACCATAGCCGTAGCCCGGGCCATAGCCGGGATACCAGCCGTTGTTCCAGCCATTGTTCCAACCGTTGTTCCAGTTGTTCCAGTTGTTCCAACCGTTGTTCCAGTTATTGTTGCCCCAACCGCCTCCATCGGCATCACCACTCATGCCGAAACTGAAATTACCGCTGGCTCTGCCATTGCCCCGGCCATTGCCCAGCCAGTTGTTGCCCCAGTTGTTGCCCCAGTTGTTGCCCCAGTTGTCATAATTGTTCCAGTTGTTGTAGGGACCATAGCCATAGCCAGGCCCCCCCCACCATGCTGAAGCCTCACCGGCAGAGAAGATGGCAATACCACCAAGAAGAGCCGCGAGAGCCAACACACCGCAGTTTTTTTTCATAGTCTGCTTTCCTCTTGTTTTCTGGATTAAAGACAAAACACGACTGGTGAGCGAAACCACTCACCACACCCTCCCCATTTTCCTGAGGAGAAATAGATGAAACCTGAAGCTTGAAACTTCAAGAAACCTGAACGAGCCTCTCCTGGTGACAAACAGGAGCCGGGCCACGTACACGCTAATCAGCTTAACGAGACCATCAGCTAGAAAGATAAACAGCCATTTTGATTTTTTCAAGATTTTCTTGAAATTTTTTTTGAGAGCAAAACGGGATGGGCTTTGGCTGGGTGCCGATGCCAAACCCATCACCTGTTTGTGATTAATCCCAGGTATGGTTTGACGCATGTGGGCTCTGCACGGTCTGATCATTGGGAGAAAATGGTTTCTTTCTTTTACAGTAGCCGGTTGCCTCTGGTAGGATTGCCCACACTGCTCTCTCTGCTGGTTTGGGTGTCTTTTCAGCCCCCTTACAGGAACGACATCATGCCGCTTTACCTGTCTCCGCCCGTGTGTGCTGAATCATGAAACAGACCCAGTGGTTCATGGCGTCGGGCATTTCGTTTGTCCTGGTACTTTTTTTCCTCTCTGTTTTTGCGGAGGATCCCTGGGAAGACCATGTCTACAGCAAGGCTCCGCCTATTGGCGCGGGCATGCCGGCACCGCACGTGGATGGCCGGGAGCGGATGACCTGTTCCAGTTGCCATGAAATGATTGCCAACAACCCCTCCAACGGTACTCAAACCATTCCTGCGCTCGTCGATGGTACACCCGTTATCGCTTCCCATCGGGATGGTCGGGACAAGATGCCCTGCTCCAATTGCCATTTGATCATACCCAGGCTGAACCAACCCCAAAGCGTGCCCGCCGCCATGACCGTGATGGCTCCGGGAAGTTCCGTGCCCCCAAAGACGCCTCCAGCCGCCGCTTTTGATCCAGAGTGGCACGAACGCTTTTTACCCACCCGTTTTCAAGGTAAAGTGCTGCGTATCGTCGAAAATTCCATTCAATCCGGTCGCGTCAATACCCATGCCCTGATCTATGACGGCATCAACGAGCCCACCTGGATCAACCTGGCTCCCGCTGCCTATCTGGACCAAAAGGGGTGCCGGGTCAGCATTGGCCTCTTTATCAAGGGGACGGCCTACAAGGAGATGGGCAGCAACAAAAATGCGTTGCGTTATGCAGCCAGTTTTTCGGTTAATGGCCATACCTGCATGCTGCGGGACAGGCATTTGCGCTCTGCCTGGTCGGGGGCTGGTGTAAAGGATCGGGATGAGGAATGAATCCATTGAATGAGCCCGCTGCCATGATGCGAGATGGCAATAATACCCTCTATCTGCTCTCCAGTTTCAGCACGTTGGTCATTGCCTTGGCTGTTGGTTTGCAGCCCCTCTATCTGGATGACGCATTGCGCATTCCCTACGAGGAGAGCGGTATTATCAACTCACACCTGGTCGTGGTCACAGAGCTTATCAGCCTGTTTGTTGTGGGTTACCTGAAATTTGTTCAGCAAAAAATTGGCGGCGGTCTGTTGCTCTTTATCGGCTTTCTGGTCGCAGGCACGGGGGCTACACTGGCTCCTTTAAGCCATGAGACCCAGGCGGCATTGGGTATCGGTGGCTTGGTATTTTATTATTTGATGCGCATCTTGATCTCGCTGGGAAGCAATATTGCGCAAATTGAAACAGCCACCGTGTTCGGAAAATGGGCCGTCCCTGCGGCTGTCTCACAGGTGATGATCGATAAAATCATCATGATGGTGCTGGGAGGCACGGTGATTTTTGCCATTCTCATGCAGATACCTCACGATGCCGGGAGCGTCTATGCGGTCATGGCCATAACAGCCTTGATTGGCATTACAGCCGCATGGATTACCAAACGGAAGCTGGCTGCGCTTCAGCCGGCCGTATTGCCCAGTGAACAACCCCTGGTGGAGACGACCTGGAGGTTGGTTGCCCGGGATCCCCGGTTGCAACTCAGTTTGGCCGCCAGCTTTTTTGTCCGGGCCGACATGATTGTCTTGAGCCTGTTTTTATCCATGTGGCATATCTCCATCGCCGACCTTGTCGGGGTGAGTCGTGTCCATGCAACGGCGCACGCTGCGGCACTGATTGGAGTGACGGGTTTGGTGTCGCTGCTCTCCATTCCCTTTTGGAAACAGTTCATGGCGGTACACAGTCGTGTCACCGCCATTGCAGCCAGCCTCTGCATCGCTGGAACAGGCTTCCTGCTCATGGGTCTGGTCGTCAACCCATTCAGCTGGGCCATTTTTGTGCCGTTGCTCCTCATCGGTTTTGGCTCGGCTGGCAGCCTGATTGCTCCCAAAATTTTGACCCTGGAGTTGTTGCCTCCAGCCATGCTGGGTGCTGTGCAAGGGCTTTTCTTTTTGATGGGTACTCTCGGAGTGGTTGTTTTGGTGCAAAGCGGGGGCTATTTTTTTGATGCGGTGGGCCCCCGCTCCCCTTTCGCCTTGATCGGTACCGGCAACCTGCTGCTGCTGCTCTATGCAGGATGGTTGATTCAAGGCAAAATGAACGAAGACGCCCACCATGTGCTGTTTGCCAAAGGGAGAGATACCCTTGATCTGAAGCCCCTCATTTTCATGATGTCCCTGTTGCCCGTATTATGGTTGTTGGGGCGGGTATTGCTCAGCGGATATGTTCCGGGTACCTCTCTTGGAGAGATGCCGGTCGGTTTTATCAACCGCTATCTGGGCGACTGGGCCTTTAATTTTTTGTTGATCTCGCTCTCCCTGCGGCCGGTCAGCGAAATCAGTCAGATCAAGCAGTTTGGCCAATACCGGCGGATGATCGGGTTGTATGCCTTCTTTTATGCCTCGTTGCACGTGATCACCTTCGTCTGGCTGGAGTGGAACCTGAAATGGAATGATATTGTGGCGGACATCTACAAAAGGGAGTTTACCCTGCTGGGGGTTGCGGCCTTTGCCATGCTGCTGGTCCTGGCCTGGACCTCCCGCCATGATTCCGTTCGGCAACTGGGTTACAAGCGATGGAAGCAGATTCACAAAATGACATATGCAATCAATATATTGATTGCATTCCATTTTGTTTTTGCCTCAACCCACGACAATGGAGAACCCTATCTCTACCTGATTCTGGTCGTCCTGCTGTTGTGGTACCGATTGCGACAGAAAAATACTCCAGAGCATTTACCCGGACATGGAGCCTCTGCCACTGCCGGTTCAGAGCGGATGCAAAGCCTGCAGGGGTCATAACGGTAAAAAGGGGGCCAACTGTTCCAATAATCGTCTCTTGGAGATGGGTTTGGTCAGGTAAAGGGTGCAACCGGCCTCCATGGCGGTTTCCGTGGCCTCTTTCATGGCATCAGCGGTCAGCGCAATGATGGGCACAGGAGGCAGGTCATGGGCCTGTTCCCAGGCCCGGATGGTACGGGTGGCCGTGAAGCCATCCATGACCGGCATCTGGATATCCATCAGGATCAGATCATAGGAGTTGGCTTGTACCATCTCGACCGCCTCTGCACCGTTTCCTGCGACATCCAGACGGCAGTGAACCTGTTTAAGATAAGCCCGTACCAGTACCTGGTTCTCCTCCGCATCATCCACCAGCAGCAGCGTCAGAACGGCATTATCCGGACGTGCCCCCTGTGCTGATGAGTGGGGCAGGGGGGTGGGGTTGGGGAACTCGGGGGGCATCTCAACCGCAGGCAGGGGCAGGGTAAAATAAAATTGGCTGCCCTCTCCCTCGGTGCTGCGTACCCCGATCCTGCCTCCTGCGTGTTGGACCACCTGGCGGCAGATGGTCAATCCGAGGCCGGTGCCACCAAATTTGCGGGTAACAGAGGAGTCGGCCTGATTGAAAGGCAAAAAGATGGACTCTCTCTTGTCCGGCGGAATACCGATACCCGTATCTGTCACGGAAAAATGGATGCTACCGTCTGGTTCCGGTTGTGCGGTGACGATGATGCTGCCCTGCTGGGTGAATTTGATCGCGTTGCCAATCAGGTTGAGCAATATTTGCCGCAAACGACCGGGGTCACCCTGCACCCATTGGGGCAGCACATCGTGGCAGCGGAGGGATAGCGTATTGCCTTTCTCCTTGGCAAGCATGTTTAAAATGTCCACTGTCCCGATGAGCAGATTGTGCAGGTCAAAGGGAATGAACTCCATGTCCAGTTGACCCGCTTCAATTTTGGAAAGATCCAGAATGTCGTTGATGAGGGCGAGCAGGGCCGCACCGGATTGGTTGGAAATTTCCAAAAACTGACGCTGTTCATCGGTGAGGGTTGTTTCCAGCAGCAACTCTCCCATCCCCAGCAGGGCATTGATGGGGGTGCGAATCTCATGGCTCATGGTGGCCAAAAATTGGCTTTTCGCCAAGGTGGCGGTTTCCGCCTGCTCTTTGGCGGCGTGCAGTGCGGCCTCACTTTTTTTGCGATCAGAAATATCCCGTAAAATGCCGGTATAGAAGGAGTCCCCCCCGGCGAGCCAGGAGGAGACGGAGAGTTCCAGGGGGAACTCCACACCGTCCTGGCGTACGCCCCGCAGCTCCAGGGTGGCATTGATCACCCGGGAGCTGGCACCCTGTGGCATTCTGGCGAGGCCCTCCCTGTGGCGCAGACGGAACTCTTCCGGCATCAGGGTTTCCACGGGTTTGCCGAGTATTTCCTGCTCTGGATAAAGAAAAATCTGTTCCGCACCCTTGTTCCAGGTGATAATTTTACCGCTGGCATCGATGGTGACAATGGCCTCAACGGCGGACTCTGCCACGGAACGGAACCGTTGCTCGCTTTCACGCAGGGAGCATTCAATTTTTTTCCGTTCTGAAATTTCTCTGGTCAGTTCTGCAGTGCGTTCCTTCACCCGCTCTTCCAAGCCATCGCGGATCTGTTGCAACGCCTGCTGAGCCTGGGTGCGTTCGGCCACCTCTTGGTTGAGGGCGGCTGCCACCTCTTTGAGGCGTTCGATGTGATTGACCACCTGTTGCACCATGGGCCGAAAAATAAGAAAAACTTCCAACAGCAGGGTAAACAGGGTGCAGATCAGAACCCCGGTCTCCATGTTGTGCAAATTTTTGATAACCGCTTCCCCCTCCCGCTGGTACTGCCAAACCATTTTGTCAAGCGAAACCAGCAGGGGACCGGGTGCGGTGGCGAGAATGGTTTCCACCTCGGGTTGATCGGCCTTCAGATGGCCGAACGGAGTGGCCAGCACAGAGCGCAGGGCTGCGATATAGAGCCGCATGCGGGGATCGAGTGGGGCGTTGCCCTCAAAATACATGGCATGAACCAGCGCACTCATGCTGTCGGGCAGTCCCAACTGTTCGTTGCCCTGGGTCAGTCCGTTGTGGGAGAGTTCCATCAGGTCGGTGGCTTTTTCCAACTCCGACCGGGCCTGTTCATACTCTGCAGGGGTTTGGGAAAGCAACATACGTTGCACAAAAAGGGTGGTCCGTTGGGAGAGCATCCGCTGACGACCGCTGATGTTAACCAGTGCCCCGGTACTCTCCTGTTGGATGATGACCAGGGTCAGGGCAATGTAGGCGGTGCCTGCCAACAAGAGGATGACCGTCAATGCCAGGGCATAACGTTTGGTCATCCATCGACTGGATTCGCTTTGCTTTACGGAACGCATGGTGGCGTGTCCTGTTCCCAATCAAAGATTCAGTGTGTTTGACCCCAATCTTTTGCCATGCAGAGCGATGACTTGAGCTTGGCCTGATTCCACAACTCTGTGACCGTCGGGGGAATGGTTTGGCCAGAGGCCAGGGATTTGAAAGGTCGGCGGCGACCGGTGACAAACCGCCAATCAAAACCCTGGGCGTAGATGATGGTTTCCAAAATGGGTTGGGCTGGTGTGTGGAAGCCCCACTCCAAGGCATCCAACAAAGGGGGCATCAGATCAGGGTTTGGCCCCAGGGAGAGACAGTGGTCGATTGCGCGCAGGCGGGGCAAAAAGGCCGTCATGAATGCCTCAGGAGCCAAGTGCTGTTGGATGCGGGTGGCAGCATCAAACAGGTCTGAGGTGATAATAAGCGTTTTGGCAATCATAGCAAAATCCAGCCTGACTGGGGTTGCGGGAAAGGGGCTACCGGTTGGTGTAATAAGCAACATTCTGTAACAATCCTGACATGCACTGCGTCGCCAGTCAACTACTTCCTGCAATCGCTTTTGCCGCTTGCGACAGCCATAGCAACCGAGGCGGCCAACCCATGATCCGTTGTGAACGGAATCTTGCGCAGATGCTTGCCACTCCCGGGTTGACAGGGCATCCTGTTAAATGCTAGACATCCGAAGCTGCAGAAATATTTATCTTGATAGAACCGCCTACTGCTGGGAGAAAACATATGTCCAAGGCTCTTACCTATCTGGCCAAGACGCGGCCAGAAGCGGCGACTCATCTGTTGAGTTTTTACAAACACAGTGTTCAGGCGTTGGATGAGAAGACCAAGTGTCTGATCCAGATAGTGACCAAGGTGACGGTTGGGACGGAGCGGGGGTTGCGTCAGTATGCACCCAAGGCGTTGAAGGCAGGGGCCAGCCGGGAAGAAATTTTGGATGCGGTTTTGATGGCTTTCCCGGCGGCTGGTCTGAACAAAGTGCTGGACGCGATTGACATCATGCGGGAAATGGATCTGTTGCCGGAGGCTCCCGCATCCTCTCCCACTGCGGCGGAAGCCCAGTCGTTGGGGTTGCTGGCCGATTTTCCACTGCAACGCATGCAGTGTGTGCAGCGTCCCAGCGGGGATTATATCGTCTATCGGTCGGATGCAGACACGGTGGTGGTTTACAGTGCCCGCTGCCCCCACTCCAAGGCCAACCTGTGCCGGGGCACAGACCATGGTACCCAGGTGGAGTGCCGCATCCATAACTGGAGATTTGATTTGGCAACGGGCGTTTGTATAGAGCCTGCCGGGGGGGCCGGGATGCAGGTGATTCCATCGGTGGTTCGGGACGGCCAACTGCTGCTCCAGTAGCAGTGCCATCGACCTCCGTTTGCGCCGACCTGATGCAGACTAACGGATCGATGAGGCCATGATGGTCGGCGGAGACCATTCAAGTTTTGAACGCTTTTCTCGCCAGAAAAGCCGCCTGCCGTGGCGGCTTTTCTGCGTTAAGAATTTTTTTTTCCAAAGCTTGCTATCTTTTCGGACACAACGATGACCAAGCCCAATCAGATGATTCGTTTAAGATATTTCTTGCCAGCAACATTCATTGTCTTTGTCGGCGTGGTCTCGGTTGTCAATATGTTATTGAATTACAAAGCATCGCTGCGTACAGCAGAAATGACAGCGCAAGGCACTTTGGCAAATTCAGGTCGCCAGGTTTCTGACAAGATTTTCAGTTTCCTGAATTCTGCAGTCTCTGTTGTACAACTGAATGCGCACCTGTTTCAATTCAACAATACGGAGGCGGCATTTCTGGAACACTTCAATCAGATTACCTGGAAAGAATTGACTACTTATCCTCAGTTCAAATTGATCTATTATGGGGATGAACAAGGAAATCATTGGTTGAACAAGCGGGAGCGGGATGCATCTATTCGTGCGCGAGTATTGCGACGCCTGGATGACTCTCCGGCCAGTCGGGCTGCCTTGCGCGAAGCGGCCACGTTGTCATCGCACGACAAAGAGAAGGTCATGTCACTTCTCTCGCCCTACTTGGCAACACAGTGGCATGGACATGATGATCATGGCGGCCTGGTTGTGCAGGAGAGGGTGTATGATTTCAACTATGATCCCCGTTTGCGGCCATGGTATATCGGCTCCAAACAGGTGGATGGCCTGTTCTGGACCGACGTATATACATGGTCGGATGTTTTTCAAGGAAAAAATTTTTCACAAGTCGGGATAACAGTGTCTGCGCCGGTTTACAAGGATGGCAAACGGGCTGGTGTGGCTGGAATTGATATTGTATTGAAGGATATTTCCGATTTTTTGGCGCAATTGCAGATCAGTGAACATGGTCGGGTATTTATTATCAATGAGCTGGGTGAAATGGTGGCCATGACCGATTTTGAGGCTGTTGTGCATAAAAAAGAGGATGGCAATATTCAATTGAATCGAGTAATTGATGTGGGAGACCCGGTTATCGTCTCTTCTTACAGAAAGAGGATGGAAGTGATTAAATCCGCTGGGAAGACAATGGACGATACCGTTAAGGGAAGTTATTTTTCATTCATGGAGTCCGGCAGCAAATATTTTGCATATTATTCGCCACTGAAGCTTGAACCTTCCAGGAATTGGACAGTTGGTATTGTTATCCCAGAGGATGATTTGCTTTCGGAATCAAAAAAGGCTGTTTGGCATTCATTGTTCATCTCTGTTGCGACATTGGTTATCATGTGGGTTGTCGGGATTCGTATCAGTCAGAGTATCATGCGATCATTTTCTTTTCTGGCCGCAGATGCGCAGCGGATCACGGCATTGGACTTGGCCGAAACGCAAGGGATCAGGACGCGATTTTATGAATTTTATGAATTGTCGAATGTTTTTGCATCCATGAAAGCCAGTTTGCGAGAGATGGTCGGTACTTTGTCCGGGCAGGCAACGCGACTGGATGATGCAGCCGGAGAACTGGCCCGGGCCTCCGCCAACCTGTGGGAGGATGCAGACAAAATGAGTGGCAGCGCAGATCTCGTGGCCGTGACCACCTCGAAAATGAGTGGGAATATGGATGCGATTGTACTGGAAATGCGGGACATGAATGGCAACATCAACGGAATCTTATCCTCTGTTGACCAGATGAATCAGAATATGGACTCGATTGCCATGACGGCGGACGAAAGCAGCAAACGCCTGAACCAGGTGGTTTCTGCAGGTAACGAGGCTACGGTCAACATGAAACATGTGTGGGAAGCGGCTCAACGTGCCAGCGGCAATGTCTCCAATATGGCCATTGCCTTGGAGCAGATGAACACCGCATTGCATGCGGTGCGGGAACAGTGTGAGCTGGCCAATGGAGAGTCGGAACAGGTTCGTTTGCGTGCTCATGGCAGTTCAGTGATCATGGAAAAGCTTGACCTCTCCACCAAGGCAATTGGTAACGTAGTGCTTTTGATCAACAGTGTTGCCAGTCAGACCAGCATGCTGGCACTGAATGCTGCCATTGAGGCCGCCAGAGCGGGCGAAATGGGCAAGGGTTTTACGGTGGTTTCCAATGAGGTGAAAGCCCTGGCCCTGCAGACGGAGGATGCAACGCATACGATTGCACAGCAGGTTGAGCAAATCCGTATACAGACCGGTGAGGTATTGGCAGCGTCGCGCACTGTGACGACGGGTATGGAGCGCATCAACCAATCAAACAATGGCATCCTGGCATCGGTCAATGAGCAGAGTCGTTCTGTGGATACCATTGCCCATATCATGAAGGAGGCCTCGCTGGAAACAGATGCGGTGTCGAATAAGGTTGAGGAGTCAGCGCAGGGGATCGAAAAGGTTTCACAGAGCATGTATAAAATTTCACGAGGGATTTCAGACGTGGCACGTCATGTGGCGCAGGCTTCTGCTGAGGTGTCCGAGATGACCCACAGCATGTCCGGGGTTGCACAGGGGGCTGAGGCTGTGGGCAAAAATGTTGTTGACGCCTCCCTCTCTTCACAGGAGATTGCAAGCACGATGGAAAAGATGACATCTGCGATTGGAGATGTGCGCACCTTGAGTGGTTCGGTACGGCAAAAGGCCGATTCTGTAGCCAATACTGTGCAAGAATTAAAGTCGATGCTGGGTCGATTCCAGGTTTGATTCCAGAAAAATCAGTGCAGAGTTTTCAGAAAAAAGATCAACTGCCAAATCTGTTTTTCAGCCAGAATCTCCTTGAATGGCGGCATGTGGCCGCCAAAATCGCGGCCACCCGCGGCCACCATCCAAAAAAGATAGGCATCCCTGTCCAGGACGCCGCTGCCGACCCAGCTCAACCTTTCCATCGGCAGCTTGAGACGAACGGCCTCCTGGCCATCGCCCATTCCGGAATCCCCATGGCAACCCGCGCAATATTGTGCATAGTGTACCCCCCCCTCGTAAACATTTTCCATGCCGCTCGGAATGGGAGAGGTCAGTAACGAGTTGGGATCGCATCCCTCTTTGAGATAGTTCAGGCAGTAATAGCCTTTCATGTTGTGCGCATAAAAAAACTCAACGCTGCGACTTGCGTGGTTCTTGCCACTCCTTGCGACCACACCCTCTGCAGGGGCCTCTGCAAAACCTGCCGGCTGGAATGTGCCGGCGCGTTGCGGTGCGGTTGCGATCCCTTGTTGGACGATGGCGGGCAACTCTGCCGTCGGCCGCTCCCACAAATCCTGCAGATTGATGTACGCCACCGCACTCATTATCAACAGCAAAACGGTGACTCTGAATCCCCGCTTGTCCTTGAGGCTTTCCCAGAACAGATGGGGGGAGAAGTGGACAGGGAAAGCAGCGGCGTGCGCCAGGGTCGAACAGCCCGTATCGGTTGAAGCCGACGGATTCGGCGGCATCATCGCTTGCTGTTGCGGCAAAGAGGCAGCGACACCCTCGAAAGCGTGAAGGGTTGCACCCTTCGCCGGGTTTTTGGGCGACCGCTGCTCCGCCCGGGTCGTCTCGTGAAGATCACGCAGAGCGTCTGCGTTGAGCCGGTCAACCGGCTTTTTGCCTTTGCAAAGAGAGGCGATAAGATAAAAAATCACAGATCAATCCGTAACAATTGTCAAACCCTGGCCAGAAATACCAAACGCTCGGGGCACCCCCCCTCAACCGCTGTGGATGTGCGCCACATACCAGTCTATCGACTCCTCCAACCCCTCATCAAAACGATGGGTAGGCTGATAACCTAGCAATTCTTGTGCCTTGGAGATGTCAGCCAACGAGTGGCGGACATCCCCGGGTCGGAAATCGCGGTATGTGGGCTGGATCTCATTCAGCTCAACGCCCCGCTTGCGCAATCCAGCCAAAATACTGCTGAACAGGGTGTTCAGGGTGGTGCGCTGGTTCAATGCCACATTGTATGTCTGATTGATGGCGGCCGGATGGCCGGTGGTGGCGGCCAACAGATTGGCCTGTACGCAATTGTCGATAAAACAAAAATCACGGCTTGTTTCCCCGTCACCGTTGATATAGACAGGTTTGCCGCTCAAAAGCGCGCCGATCCACTCCGGGATGACCGCTGCGTATGCACTATGGGAGTCCTGCCTGCGACCAAACACATTGAAATAGCGCAAGCCGATGCTCTCCAGACCATAGCTGTGGGCAAAGACACCGGCATAAAGCTCGTTGACATATTTGCTCACCGCATAGGGGGAGAGGGGGCGTCCGATCTTGTCTTCAACCTTGGGGAGCGCGGGATTGTCTCCATACACAGAACTCGATACCGCATAAACAAAGCGTTTGACCCCCGCCTTGTGGGCTGCCAGCAGCATATTCAGAAAACCATCCACATTGACCTGGTTGGTGGTGATCGGATCCGCAATCGATCGTGGGACAGAACCCAACGCGGCCTGGTGCAAAACCAGATCGACGCCATTGCAGGCCCGCTGGCAATCCTCAAAATTGCGGATGTCCATTTCGTGGAAAAGGCACCGTTGCCATTGTCGTGCCGTAACGCTGTCACGGACCTGCTCCAGGTTGCGGCGATGGCCAGTGGAAAAATTGTCGATCGCAACCACCGTTTGATCCAGGTTCAACAGGGCCTCCAACAGATTGCTGCCGATAAAACCGGCAACGCCAGTGACCAGCCAACGCCGCGGGTTGGCCTGCAGTTGCTGGCAAACCTCGGTAAATTTGTTCATTCGCTGCTCCCTTTTACAGTCGACCATCCACCGCCTCAGGCGGCAATACCTGCTTGACATCGAAGAGGACCGCACCAGGGCGGCCCAGATTCCGGATTCGCTCTGCACCCATGGCGACAAACTCCCGGTGCGCAACCGCCAGGACGATGGCATGATAGCTGTCTGGTTCCGGGGCTGGAATCAATTCCAATCCATATTCATGGCGTCCCTGTTCCGGGTCCACCCAGGGGTCATACACCGATACCTGGAGGCCAAATTTATGCAACTCTGTGATCATGCTGACCACCAATGTGTTGCGCAGATCCGGGCAATTTTCCTTGAAAGCCAACCCCATGACCAATACCTGGGCATTGACGAGGGATATGTTTTTCTGGGTCATGGCCTGAATGACCCGGTTGGCCACATAGGCACCCATTCGGTCATTGATGCGCCGTCCAGCCAGGATCATTTCCGGGAAATATCCCAGCTCCTGCGCTTTGTGGGTCAGATAGTAGGGATCCACCCCAATGCAGTGGCCACCCACCAACCCGGGCTGAAACTTCAAAAAATTCCATTTACTGCCTGCCGCAGCCAACACCTCCCCGGTATCGATTTCCATGAGGTTGAACAGCATGGACAGCTCATTCATCAGGGCAATGTTGATGTCCCGTTGTATGTTTTCAATGACTTTGGCCGCTTCGGCCACTCGAATGGATGAGACCGGATGGGTACCAGCCTGGATGATGCGTTGGTACAGTGCGTCCACAAACGCCAGGGTTGCCGGGTTGGAACCGGAGGTGATCTTGACGATGGATGCGAGCCGGTGTTCCTTGTCCCCCGGATTGATGCGCTCCGGACTGTATCCCACGGTGAAATCGGTGTTGAAGCTGAGACCGGAACCCCTCTCCAATACCGGTACACACACCTCCTCTGTTGCCCCTGGATAGACCGTGGATTCAAACACCACCACATTGCCCTTGCTGAGTACCTGTGCCACAGTCTCTGATGCCCGCAGCAGCGGCCCCAGATCGGGGTGCTTGTGGGCATTGACCGGGGTCGGGACTGAAACAATGTAGACGTTGCAGGGGGAGAGTTCGTCTTGCTGAGCGGTGAAACGAAGCCAGCGCGCTGCGGCAAGCTCCTCGGCAGAGACCTCCAGAGTCTTGTCGTAGCCGTTTCGCAGTCCGTCCACACGTTCAGTCTGGATGTCAAAGCCTGTGGTAGGCAAAAGTTTGCCAAACGCAACGGCAAGGGGCAGCCCCACATATCCCAGCCCTATCACACCAATGTGCGGATCGTCAATCACGGGCGCAGCACTCCTCCACTCGATTTGCCAGCAACCGTTTCAGGGTATGGCCACTTCATATGACCCGTCGGTTTGCCGGAGCAAGCCCAACGCCCTGCAGACCCACGGCCAACATGACCATGAAGTATAATGCATTGGCAGGAATCTGGAAATTAAAATCGGTCAATCCATGGATGACGAGAGAGAGGGTGGCAACCAGACTCGCATACAGCAGGGCGGATGCCAGCGAATCACGGCGACTGTGATAGGCGCGGGCGATTATCCACCAACAGTGCAACAGGGCGGCCACCAGCAGGCCATAGCCGATGATACCCCGCTCCGTGATCAGTTCCAGGTGATCATTATGGGCATGATCAAACAGTGCCTGTGACAGGGATTCAGGCTGATAGCGGGGGTAGACAAAGACAAAGGTACCGCTGCCGCTGCCGAACAGGGGATAATCCTTGATGATGCCTGTTGCGGTTTGCAGGACGGCCAGCCGCCCCTCCTGTTGGATATCCGTATCCAGATAACGCCCGACCAGATGACCAAGCCCGGTCGAGTTGATGACGATAAAAAAGAGCGTCAACAGCAAGACCCCGGCCCGCACCCGGGATGAAAGGTGCGGGTGGCGGGTATTCTTGGCGCGGGGCAGGGTGGCAACCAGCAGGAAGGCCAACAGGAGCGATCCATTGCCGCCCCGGGATTGGGTCAGAAACAGGGTGATCACCATGGCCACGCTGACACCAAACAACACACCAGGCGGACCGCTGATCATCTCCAGTCCATGGTGAAAACGATCGCGCCAACCGCTTGCAGCCCCTGTCGCCTGATAGTTGCTGCGCAACAGGCCAATGGCGACGGGCAAAACCAGCTCCAGGAAGCCTGCCAGATGGTTGCGGTTGACAAAACTGCCATGCACATCATGCGTCGCCGCACTGCCATCCAGGCTCAATATGCTGATGCCCACCTGAGTCACACCACTGGCCAGCATCACCCAGGTCACCTGTCGCACCGCCTGCCTGGTCCGGGGCAGCACCAGGGTGAGCCAGAAAATACCCAGATAGGAGATGCCCTTGAGCCATTCCACCAGCGTGAGATGGGGATCCAGACTGATCGTGCCTGCCTGGGGGGAGACCCCGACCAACTGGCGCACGGATACTGTGGTCGGGGAGAGCATGGTCAGCAGGGAGGTGGGCCAGGGGATGGTCTGCCACAGAGGATAAAGGAGGGCCAGCAGCCATAACAGCATAACCAAACGAAACGGGCGAACAGCAGCATCCTGCAGAGGATCCTGAAGCGGTTGCCTCAACCAACGCTGAATCAGCCAGACAGTCAGCAGCAAAAAAACCCAACTCTCCATCAATCCCCAGGCCCAGGGACGGTTGCTGCCCAGCGGTAACGGGGCCCAGAACAGCAGCAATAAATAGCCACGCAGCAGCCAGCGATGGCCGGGGCCGTCCGCTGCAGGCGTTATCGATTTTTTGATAACCGGTCGTATATTCTCTGCCATAGTGGATTGTTGTCCAGAAAGGGTTGAACCCGATGCAAAAGGTCATATTTGGCAGCCTGCTGCAAAATCATCTCGCCATCCAGCGGCATGGCATGTTTGGTCAGGGTATCGACCAGTGCCTGTTGCTGCGGGTCCAGGTGTGGCCAAAGGGCAAAACCGATACGGATGGCGGTCAGCCGTACATCCCTGGAGTGGGGGGCGAAGCGGACAGCGCGCATCCAATCCGTCATGGCAAGGGTGGAGGGTTCGCCGGCCTGCAATCGGGCTTGTGCCAGCAATATCCATAAATAGCCCCAGTTTGGGCGCAGTTGCAGGGCGTGCTGATAGGCGAGAATGGATTGGTGCCAATAGGCCTTGGCCTGGGGAGACCAGGGGGGGTGGTGCAACGCATGCTGATGATGCAGACGTCCTGCCAGGTAGTACAGGTCGGCATTGTTGGACTCCAACCACTGGGCTCTGGTGAGGGTGTCCATGGCCATCTGCCAGCGTTCCGCATCAAACGACTGACCGCCGGTTATGGTCGGGTCGCTCTGTTCCCAACTTTCCAGGAGCAGACGGGCCGGATAAGCGTACAGGCCGGCCAGTCCCCATCGCCCGGCCCACAGTGCCAGGCTGAGTGCCAGGCAAAGGGAGACAGACAACAACAGCGACCGGCTGCCACCCTGCTCAACCGGTTCGGGCAGGGTGGGTGCGGGCTTCTCTTCCTTGTCTGAAAAGGAGATCATCACAAGAAAAGATGATCACGGTTGGAGGTTGTCACTCTTTCACCTCCTCTTCGGGCTCTGCATCCGCATCTTCCTGGTCATCTCCGTATACTTTGTCCTCACCCCCATACCCATATCCATACCCATAGCTGACGCCATAACCATAACCGCCGCCATAGCCATAACCCTGTTTCCCCCCGTATCGAAGCATTTTTTTGGTATCCACCGTATTCAGGACCAGTCCCAACATGCGGGTGTTGACACGGGTCAAATGCTGGATGGCGGCGCGGACCAGATTGCGTTGGGTCCGACCCGCCATTACGACAAACACCATGCCGTCCGATTGGGTGCCAAGGATGCGGGTATCCGTTACCGCCAAAACCGGGGGCGAGTCAATGATGATCCGCTGGTATTCATGACGCAACACCCCCATGATCCGCTGCCACTTTTTGGAGGCCAATGATTCACTGGGATTGATCTGATGGGTTTGACAAATGAGCAGGTGTAAACCATCCCTGGATTCGGTGATCTCTTTGCGAACAGCCGTGATCTCCTCGTGGAGAGGGGGGCCGGAGGCAGACAGCAGTGAGAGCGGCGACGCCTCCTCGCTCCACCGGTTCAGATCGGCGAGCAGGTTGTTGATATTGCCATCAACCTCCAGATTCAAGCGAAAATATTTGTTCATCCTCGGCTTGCGCATATCGGCCTCTATCAACAAAACCCGTTCACCCGAGAGGTGAAAGGCACGGGCCAGGTTGATGGCAACCGTGGTCTTGCCCTCTTGCGGTGTGGAGGAGGTGACGGTGATCACCTGCGGCGGATGGTCCATGGAAAAAATGATGCTGGTACGGATAACCCGAATCGCCTCCGAATAAGGGCTGCGGGGATGGTTGATCATCATCCCTTCCGGAGAGATTGGCCGCCGTTTGCTGGCATACAGTTTGGGTAGTGTGGCCAGAATGGGCAACCCTACCGACAACTCCAGATCTTCGGGATTCTGGATGGTGCGGTCCATGTTTTCCAGCAGCAGAGCCAACATGATACCCAACAACAGCCCGACCACGATGGCCATGCTCAGGGTCCGGCGTTTGTTGGGGGTAAAACTGCTTTGGGGCGGCTTGGCCGGGTCGACAATACGGGCATTTTCCGATTCCATCCCCTCACTGGCCCCGGCCTCCTTGAAACGTTTCTGGAACAGTTCATAAAGCTGTCTGTTTGCCTGAACATCCCGCTCCAGGTTACCGAGGATGAACGCCTTTTTCTTGTACTCCTGCAGCCGCTCCTTGTGTTCCGCCAACTGCTGCTCCGCCTTTTTTTCCTGCAGGCTGGCGATGGAAAATTCATGTTTGGCGGCCGCAACGGCCCGATTCACCTCTTGATTTATTTTTCCTTTAATCTCCCCCAGTTCTGCCCTGGCGCGCAAAATTTGCGGATGTTTGTCCCCGTAACGGGTGGAGAGTTCGGAGAGCTGCAGGTTGACTTTCGAGGCCTCCTTGAGAAAGGTGTCCAGCATGGGATTGTCCTTGATGGGCATCGCCGCCAGGTTGCCCTTGTACTCCTCCAGCAAAGATTGAAGCCGCTCATAGTTGACTTGCGATTCGATGCGATGGGAACGCGCCGTCATCACTTTGGTATTCAGAGAGGACAGCAACTGGTTTTCCATGTTCTCTTCTTCAGCGGAACCCAGCATGTCGGTACTGATACGGTACTCTTGCAGCTTGCGCTCAGACTCCTCCAGACCGTGCCGCAACCCATCCAACCGTTTCATCAACCAGTTGGCCGCGCTCTGAGTCATTTTTAACCGCGCCTCCAGCATCTGGTCAATGTAGACCTGTGCGATGCCGGTGGCTACCCGGGCGGCCAGTTCCGGTGATTCAGAAACAAATGATATGTTGATCAGTTGGCTGTTCCTGATCGGGGATATGCTGATCCGTCCACTGACCGCACTGACCAATGCGGCAAACCGTTTGGCATCAAAATCGGTATCTGCAGGCTTTTCCACCTCGTGGACAACCGTTTTGGCAGGTGGTGGCAGATAGGGTTGCAGCCAACCGGGAATCCATTGGCTCTGGGTCCAACTGCGTTTTTCAGGTTGGCGTTGAGGATTAAACTCCTGGACCAGATCCAGCCGTTCCTGTCGAACCACCTCTTCCACCAGATGTCGGCTCTGCATCAATTCAATTTGAGTCTGCATATAGGTTTGGGCACCATAGTCCGCACTATAGACATTCTCAATGGAAATTACTTTAGTTTTGCTCTGCTCAATCAGCAGAGTGGCAGAGGCCCGAAACATCGGTACCAGGGAGGAGAGATGAACGGCGGTGCCGAGGGTGACGAGAAGGGCGATACCGAGTATTTTCCACTTATGTTTGAATACGACATGCCAATAGTAGAGCAGGCGGAGGCTTGATTCCTCCTCCTGGGGCTGACCTATGGACAAGGGGGCATCCATTGGCCCCTGCAGGACGGCAGTTTCCGTTCCAGGGAGTGTGGCCATAGGGTGCTGCTGGATGTCGATGTCGTTTGCCATGGGTGCCCCTACCAGAAACTGGCGGTAACATTAACGACATCTCCGGGAAGAATAGGGTCATTCAAGTTGACGGTATGCTCTTTGAAGAGGGGGTCATTGTCGTGGACGATCAGGATGCCCTTGCGGTCGGCATACTCGGTAAACCCTTCCGCCAGGGCAATCGCCTTGCGGACGGTCAATCCAGGTTGGAAGGGAAAAGCCCCCGCTTTTTTTATCTCCCCATGCATGTAATAGACGCGGTACTCCGCTACGGTGACAAAAACGACAGGATCCACCAGAAAACCTGCTGCCAGTTTTGTGCGGATGCTCTCTTCTGCATCCTTGACCGTCAAATTTGCGACTGTCACCTCTCCCAACATCGGCAGATTGATGCCGCCCTGGGCGGATACCGTGACTTCGGCACTGAGACTGGTTTCGTTGTCTACTGTGACCTTTAATTTGTCTCCGGGGCCGATGCGGTAGGCAAACTCCACGCTCTCTCCCGTCTCTTGCGGAGTGACTGAGGTGGAGACGTGGAGAATGTCCTTTGGCATGATCGGGTCGTCCAGGCTCACCGAGGTCAACAACTCCCAACCGGCATTCTGGCGGCGGGATATGGTAAAATGGTTGCGTTCGGCAAATGGCGCAAAACCACCCGCACTTTCAATCGCCTTTTTGACCGTCATGCCCGGCTGGAAGGGGTATCCACCGCCCTTTTTGACCTCTCCATGCACGAGATAACTGGGATATTCAAGCACGGCAACGGTCACGACGGGATGCACCAGAAAACCGTTCCGCAGCCTGGTCTGGATCTCCTCTGCCAACTCTTTGGGGGTGCGGTTGGCGACTGTGATCGCTCCCAGCAATGGCATCTCAATGGTACCCTGTTCAGAAACCTTGTGGGTCAAGGTCAGATCTGACTCGTTTTCCACCGTTATTTTGATCGTATCCCCTGTACCCAGGCGATACGAGACCGGAAGAGCGTTGCCCGCAACGCAAGGCAAAATTTGCCCACCGACGAGGAGCACAACAAAACCCGGCCAGATAAACCATCGGTTTCCGGTTCGATGACCACCCGTTCCCCGTGCCCTCACGGCACTCAGGAACTCTGCCAATAAGGTAACAAAATTCAAAGGTATCCCTCAGTATCCGGCAAACAGCATGTCCCACGTTTACAGCTACAGTGCCCCGGTCAGCGTGAACATCAGCGCGTTGCTCCCATACTCGCCGCCAACGACGGTACTCTGCTTGGTCTTGCGCACAAATTCCGTGCCAACAGAGAACCAATTAGGCAATTTGTATTCCATTCCCGCCTTGCTGGTCCAGAAATTTTCCTCCTTGGCCGTTTCATAGACACTTTGGTTTAGATCCACGCTGGCCAGCAGATCCCAGTCCACAGCCAATGTATGTTTGATTCCGAATTGAACCCCCGACGAGACATACGCCTCGTTCTGGTCTTCGCTCATTTGCATGCTGCGGTTACTGACAAAATTAAACCGTGTGCGGGATTGCGGTTGCCAGGAAGCGGTGGAGTTCCAGGTCAAACTTCTGTTGTTCTTGCCTTGAGCGTTGGTCAAGCTTTTGTTGGTGATACCGATTTTTGTCTGAGACTCCGTGCGTGCCGTGGCTTTCCAGCTGATGCCAGCCAATAGTCGAGTTTCCGTGTTGTCCAGCTTGGGTGACACATCGTAAACGGTCTCCTTCTGGCCGATCTCAGCCAGCAGGCTGGTTTTTGGGGTCAGTGCCCAGCGGAACAGCAGAGTGGCATCATTCCAGGTGTGATCCTGAGTAAATTGGTTGTTGTTCAAAGATATCCGTTCAGCATGTCCCAGGCTGAACTCGGTGGTCAACCGGCGCAATTTCAGCCGGGATGTGCCTTTGAATGAGTCCTGTTGCCAGGCATTGGGACCGACAGGCGCGGAAAACAGGCTGGGTGTCTGTACCGACGCCTTGCCCGGTTCACCCCGTTCGTCGTGTTCCAGGGACCGGCTGACACTCAGATCAAATTCCACCCGCCGTGTAGGGGCCAAATGCGCATTCAGGCTGAATTTTTGATCGGTATTGTCCTCTGTTTTCAACTCCTGGTACCGCTTGATGTTGGCCTCCAGGTTGCCTTCCAGCCGATTTTGTGCCCAGTGGGTGAGCAGTTTCATGGCCGACTTGATCTGCGTTATTGTATCGCTGCGGGTGTTGGTCGCCGTTTTGTATACATTGTCATCCCAACGCACCGTTGAGGAGATCTCCGGAAAAGCCCGAAAGGCTCCGAAGTTCAGCCCCCGGCTGGCATGATGGGGAGCTGGAGTGCTGGTATGGGGCGGAACGGTCGCGTTACGCTCGGCCGCATCCCAGCCAGAGGTTCCTCCCGTGGCAGGCAGATAGGGCGGTGCCGGATGGCTGTCCAGCCAACGGAAGGCATCCTCCGCCAGGATCCGGCTTCTCTCCGCAGCGATGGTATCGCCGGTCACCATGCCATTCATGAGGGAGAGTACCGTCAGGAACGACAGGTACGTGTGGATGTTCCACCTTCCGGGTGCGCATATTGCCAGCAGGGAGCGGGTAAACATGTTTAGGGCCTGGCATAAAAAATGGCATAAGAGCTGCGTTCTTCAACCCGGAGCGTTGGATGGACGGCTGATTCCCGTGTCGGGCGGTTGCACATTTTTTTATGCCTTTTCCATGGTTTGCGATACAAACCAGCTGTACCCGACCAGCACTGCCAAAAAGCTGTAAAACAGAATGGCTTCGGGTACCGCCAGAAAGTGGGCGGTGATCGCCAGCAGGGAAAAAAGGCCGCTGATGCTCAGCAGAATGAGAAACACCTGCTGTTTGTTGTACCCCAGGCGCAATAAAATATGGTGTATATGTCCCTGGTCGGGGACAAAGGGGTGGTGTCCGGTGAGCAATCGCCGAACAATGCTGCTGAACAGGTCAATCAACGGCATGGCCAGCAGCCATAAAGCGACGGCTGGGGAGCAGGTGGCGCGAGCCCCCTGGGAGAGGGTGACAGTAAACCAGAACAGGGCAAATCCCAGCAGCATGCTGCCGGCATCGCCCAAAAACACCTGGGCCGTCTTGTCACGGGA
Source organism: Magnetococcales bacterium HCHbin5 (assembly GCA_002753505.1). Lineage (GTDB taxonomy): Bacteria > Pseudomonadota > Magnetococcia > Magnetococcales > Magnetaquicoccaceae > Magnetaquicoccus. The sequence goes on from PEAG01000002.1 coordinate 34,739, forward strand.
TAACGGGGCATTCAACAACAAAAAGGGAATCAGCACCACGATGGCCAACAGTATCCAGTAGGCCTCTTGCCAGCGGCCAGCCTGTGTTGCCAGGAACAGCAGGGCCAGAAAGGCGATCAGGGATTGCCCGGCAGCGAGACCATCCATCCCGTCGGACATGTTGACAGCGTTGATGACTGCGACAAAGGCAATCATACTGAAGGGCACAAACCACATATCGAGGGGAATGATGCCCGAACCGAAGAGATCCCCCAAATCGTGGACCAGCACCTCGCCCCATCCGGTCAACAGCAGGGCCAGACCAAACTCGGCCAGCAGCCGTATCCAGGGGCGCAGCTCCAGGCAGTCGTCCAGGCAGCCAACGACCAGAATGCTGGTGGCCACGGTCAGCAAAACCGCACCGGAGGTATCCGTGTTGTCCAGGAAGATGCCACCGACGAGATAGCCGCTGTATATGGCCAGACCACCGATCAGGGGGGTGGGGGAGGAGTGACATTTGCGCGGACCCGGGTGGTCCACCCAACCGATCCGCCGGGCGACGGGCTGACCGAACCGGAGCAACACGGATGTGACGGTAAACGCCAGCAGGATGCCAAGCCAAGGAATGTGCAATCTGTTTTACCCCCTTTCAACCTGTTGCCGTGGCCTGTTGATGGATGGCCTCCTGATACACGGCCAGCAATGCACGGGTTACCCGTTCCATGGTAAATTCCTGGCGGGCCAGCTCCCTGGCCCGCGCGCCCATCTGGCGGCGGCTGCTCTCCTCCAACGCCAACAACTGTCGCAACCCCTGCTGCACCCCTTCGGTGCCGTTGGCTACCTCGATGCCTCCACCCCAGCGCGCCAAAGCGGGAAAGTGACAGCCTTGGGTGTAGACGGCAGGAAGCGCGGCTGCCATCGACTCCAGCAGGGCACTGCTCAACCCTTCGCTGCGTGAAGGCAGGACAAATCCCGAGCCGGACGCGAACAAATCTGCCTTGGCCAGGCCGGTCACCTCGCCCGGCAGAGAGACCTGTTGCTGGATTCCCAACTGTTGCAGTTGCTGCAGCAGGCGTTGCCGCCCCCCCCGATAATCTGCACCAGCCAGCACCAGATGCCAACCATGGGTCGTCCCCTCATGGCAGAGTTGGGCCCAGGCTGTCACCAGCTCCACCACGCCTTTTTCCTCCCACAGTCGGCCCAGATAAAACAGCACCCGCTTGCCGGTCAGGAAGGGCCATCGTTCCAGAGCCCCTGCTGCTGTTCCAGTGGGCAAAAACGCAGCCGGCTCCAAGCCGTTGGGAATGACCCGAATCGGTGTGGCAACTCCCGCCTGACGGCAGGCCTGTTCCTCGCGGGGGCTCAAGGCCTGTAAAAATGCCGTGCTGCGGAGCATCCTGTCAAGCAACAGCCGACGATAGAGCTGCTTGTGCCAAGCCTGATAACGCCAGGGTTCCATGAGTGAACCATGGGGGGTAATGATGAGTGGCTTGTTCAACGCCCTGGCCACATGCCACGCGGCCCACACCGGGTGATCCCACAGCATGTGGGCATGGACAACATCACAGTTTGGCAATACCCGCCACAAGGCTTCCAACAGACCGGCACCGCGAAACCATCGCTGGGGCCAAACCGGTGGAAAAAGGTGGCAACCGGGCAAATCGCGCTGCAATTCAGCCTGTTGCCATACGGGTGCCACCCCCAGAACCGTTACCTCTGCATGGGGGGTCAAGGCATGGAACTGCCGTTGCACCACGGCAGCCGGTCCCCCCTGTGAATGGTGCAGGAGGCCGGAAACAATCGCCAGGCTGACTTTGCCACTCATGCACGGGTGTCGGGGAGAATCAGCGATTTGATCCTGTCAACCCCCCTTTGTGGTGGCCACTCTTCGGCGATCTGCCGGGCTCCCTGTTGCAGCCTGTGCAACAAGGGGGCGTCACTGGCCAGTTGCACAATCTGCCCGGCAAGTTGCTCCACATTCCCCACGGTATGAATAAATCCGGAGACTCCAGGCACTACCCGATCGACCGCCGCGCCCGTGGCGTCCGATCCCAGGACGGCCAGACCGGCCGCCATCGCCTCCAACACCACCACCCCGTAGGGTTCCCACCGTGCCGGATGGATCAGGGCATCGGCCTCGCTCAAGATCTGCATAATATCCTGCTGCTGTTTCCAGCCCAGAAAAACAACCTGATTGCCCAGTTGCAGATCCGCTACCGTTTGTTCAAGCCGGGGACGTTCCGGTCCATCCCCGATCAATAACAGTCGCAGCGCATGATGGGTGCGACGGGCCCTGGCCAGGGCCTGGATGGCAATCTCCCACCCTTTCCGATAGATCAATTGTCCAACGCCTGCCAGGGTGCGCAGAGGCGGTGTCACGGTTTGCCGGAGTCGTGCGGGAGGCTCTCCCAGGATCACCCAGTGGGGAAAGTCGACGCTTTTGTTGGTCGGGCAGCCCAACTGGTGGAGGGCTTTCACCCCAAACTGGCCGGTGACCAGGGAACGATGGGCGTGGGCAAAGATCCAGCGCAGCACCATGCGCCGCCCCAGCCGCAGCCACCAGGGGCGGGGTGAAGGCAGCCGGTCATGCCACAGCCACTCTTGCGGCAACGGGGTATCGGTCCAATAGAGGAATGGTCTGTTGGCGCGAGCGAGAAAAAACATGGCCGCAAGCAGGGTAGGGGTGTAGTAGGAGGAGACCATGAACCAGCTGTCCGGCTCCTCTGCCAGCAAGGTGCGGATCAATCGCCAGTCGATCCAGGCGTCGGGGTCGGCCATCTGCCAGTTGTAGAGACGGCGGTCACGGGCGGCGAAAGGGTGGGTGGTGGTGGGGCCCATCATGATCACCACGCGCAGCACAAGGCTGCCATCCGCGACCAGAGCATCAAACAGGGTGTCGTGGTAGGGGGTGAATTCCGGGCAGAGAAAGACCAGCCGTTGTGGTTTGGTCATGCCATTCATGGCCGTTTTTCCGCTTCGACGATCACGGTGCCACCGCCACCGATCTGCTTGGCCATTTCGATGCGATCGATGGCCGGAATGCGACTGTCCAGGACGGCGCGCTCCTCTGGTTGGGCAAATCCCGCCTCCCGGAACAGTGCCAGCAAAGAGTCCCGATCGTAGCACCATTTGTGGGAGTTGTAATCCAGCAACAGGTGGTACAGCTTGCGCGGCCAAAAACGGCTTGTGAGCGGTGTAGCGGGTTGCAACAGCAGTCGGTGCATCAGGGTATCGGCTGGGGAGTGACCAGCGGCCCTCGGGGAGACCACGCCGCGCTGGTAGCAGGCGACATAGTAGGCGAGGTCGGGTACTGCCATGCGCACGATGCCACCGGGCCGGCAGCAACGCCACAACTCTTGCAGCAACGCCAACGCCTCGGAGCGATAGAGATGCTCCAGCAGATGGGATGCGTACACTGCGGTAAAGCTGTCATCCGGGAAAGGCAGTGGTCGCCGCAGATCCAGATGCATGATGGAGTCCGGCCATGGTTGCGCGCTGTGCTCTTGGGGCAGCATGCGCGTCCAGGTGGCCACCCTTCTCATGAGTGGCCACCTGGCCAGCCAGACATGCCAGGAGCCGTCGGTATTGAGCCAGCCATCGGGGGCGAAGCGGCCACAACCCAGGTGCAGTTGTTCGGGAAGCGGGGGTCTGTTCATGGTGCAAGCCCTGCATCGCTCTTGCGGGCCAGGCAATAGATCTGTGGTGCCAGCGAGGGCGTCCGATTCAGCAAGGCGAATCCTGTGCGCCGCACCAACTCGAACAGGGACAACGGCCGTGGATAACAGACCATGCTGCCAATCGTTTCCACCTGAAATCCCCACTCCGGCAACCACCGCTGCAACGCCTGGCCGGAATAGTAAAAGACATGTTCCCACGGGTCCAGGGAGAGCGGTTTGCCTGTCATCCGGTAGAGCCATCGTTTCCAGTGCAAGGCTTTTCCGTTGGGAATGGAGAGAAAGAGCAGGCCATTGGTTGACAACGTTGCGGACAACGCCTGCAAAAAGGTCTGCGGGGCGCGAATATGCTCGAACACATCCCAGAGGGTGATCATGGCGAAGGGGGGGGCAGCGGCGGACAACTGGGCGAGATAGGCCTGGCAACTGGTGGCATGGCGGACCTGGGGAAACCGCTGTCGGGCATGGTCGGCCTGGGCCGATGAGGCATCAAAACCGAACACCTGCCACCCCTGTCGTGCAGCATAGGCCAGAAATCCCCCGGTGCCGCACCCCACGTCCAACAGGTGTCGCGGGCCGTCGGGCCACCGGGGCTGGGTGATCCGTTGCCACTGCCGAAAGGCAGGCTCTTTATGGTCAGCCTGGCACCAGAGACGGTGCTGGTCAATGCTGCCGTCGGCCAGGGTGAGATAGTCCGGTGAGACGGCTTCGTACTGTTCCAGTGTTTGAATCACCTGGCAGGTCCGGCAGTGGACAAGCGTGAAGGGTCGGTGGTCCCGCTGCTCTTTGGAAAACAGTACAGCCTCCGTGCCGCCGCACAGTCGGCAGTTCATGACAGGGTACCTGTCTGCTCAATCGAACCGGACATCGCTTCCCCTCTGTATGTTGCACCGGATCGCCAGCCATCCACATCCTGCAACCATTGACGCATCCGGCCATGAATGTCATGACCGCTGCGGATCACCTTGAGCCGACCGGCAGTGGCGACCCGTTGCCTGATGGACTCATTTTGCAGGTAAAATTTAATTTTTTCAACAAATTCTTCCGGTGAGGAAAAAAAATCCGCCTCCACGCCGGCCTGAAACAGGTTTTCCATCCAGGGTGTTCTCTCGGCCAGTAAAAACAGGCCGCAGGCCGGGATTTCAAAGGTGCGGCGGGTATACTGGTCGCGGTTGCGTTTACTGACAAAACAGGCTCCGATCTTGGCGGCGCAGAGGGCCTGGCGATAGGGTTCCGGCTGCAAGTGGATGGCCGGTCCCACCTGTTGGTAAATGGCGGCGGGCAGGGCAGGCCGCCAGTAGCGTTCACCACCGTAGAGCCGCAGACGAATGGCCTGTTGAACGGCCAGGATGATGCACGGAATACGCAGATCTTGTTCCATATGTCCCGCAAAAATCACCTCGCAGCCCCAACGACGCTGCTGATCCTGGTCCAGTTGCCGGGGATAATCCAGCCAGGGGATAAAGTAGGGGAGCAGGAGGCCGGTGTTGCAAAGGCCATGCGCCCTGGCCTCCGGGATGTTTACCGGTCGGTACAGGTGAAATCCCTGATAGTAGGGCAGGGCGGGCAGCAAATGGCGGTAGCGGAGCAGCTTTCGTTGCGCGCCAAAAGGGTCGTCATTGTGGTATCCCACCACAAAGGTATGGCGGCGCAGCTGTTGAATGGTGGCAGCGGAAAAATAGTGGCCCTGGTAGAGCAGCAGGACATCCGGGCGTTGTTGCGCCACCTGGAGCAGCAATTGCCGGTTGATACGCCGGATGCCCGGCCCCCACAGCAGCCGTCTCTCGGCACGCCCCAGCAGCCCCGGCAGGGTCAAACGGTGAGACTCGAACAGAGTGGCACGAACGCCCAACTCGTTGAGGGTGCGCACCCAGGCCGGCTCATAAATGGGTTCGAATGCACCCTGGGAGATCAGGACAGAGCGGATCATAAGGCCATCTGGATGGCCTGCAGCACCCCGTCCGTCTCCCGTTCCGGGTCGCAAAAGGCCAGGCAGCGTTGTCGGGCTTGGCTGCCCAGTTGTTGGCGCAGCTCAGGGTCCAGCAGCTTTTCCATCGCGGTTGCCAGTGCCAGGGCATCGTCCGGCGGGATGACAAACCCGGTTTCGCCGTCGAAGACCAGGGCGTTGGCCGCACCACAGGCATCGGTGGTCACCAGAGGCAGACCGGCGATGGCGGCCTCCACCAGCACCTTCGGGAAACAATCCTTTTGGGTGGGCAACACCAGCGCGTCCGCAGCCAGATAACAGGCGGCCAACTCCGCCAGCGGACGGGGACCGGGAAAAGAGATGATCTGGCCGACCCCCTGGTCTGCGGCCCGTTGCTGGTACGCCTGCAGACTCCATTCACCGGCCTGGGCCGCCTTTTCGCCGATGCACAGCAGCTGAAAATGGTGACCGCGCTGATGCAAGATCGCTGCTGCATCGATCAGGGTAAAGATGCCCTTGAAGCGCAACAGGGTGCCCACAAACAGAAAGATGCAGCTTTCCGGGGGCCATGCCAACGCCTGCCGCAACGCAGGTCGGGGCAGCGAGATGCGAGACAGGTCGTTCTGAAAGGCGGTTGCACCCGCTTCAAAAGGGGCATCCACCATTCGGTGGTCGGGAATGTGATAGATTTCGGCAAGGGTTTGGCGGGTGGTGGGGGTCTGTACCACGTGGACCCGGCAACGGTGCAAAATCCAACCTTTCAGCAGCCGTATCCACCAGCGGCGGCGTCCCTCCCAGAGGGGGGGCAGGGTCTGATTGACCGAGATGATGGCACGTCGCAACAGGGTGGCAAACAGGGTGGTCGCCAATGCCGATCCGCCCTGGATGCCGGAGAGTACCACCACCTCGTTTTCCCAGGCACAGGCCCAGGCTGCCCGCCAGTTGATGGTGGAGAGAAAACCCTCCGGGGTGGCCTTCCGGCCGCGCACCGAAAAAAAACGTCCCTGGATATGGGAGGCGCGATGAGAGTAGGGCAGATCCGTTGCGACCGGGCTGGCCAAAATGGGATAGGCGCGCAACTGACCGGGCAGGCGCACCGCAATACGCGCCAGATAGTCAGCCGTGAAGGGTTTTAAATCATACAGCAAAAATCCCAGCCTGGGTTTGGTGCGGGGAGGGTGTTGCGGTTCCCGGGCGGAGCTGTTCATCGTCGGCCATTCCATCTGTTCTGTTTGGGCAGCAATCGACTGATATGAACCAGTTTGCCTTCCGCTGCCAGTGAGCAGATCGCCAGTCCGACGGCGATGGCGATCGATAACAGTTGCAGCATGCCCCCCAGACCAAACATGCCAATCGACATGGAGAGCAGCAAGGCCATGGAAAGCATGCCATACGACATGCCGTTGTTCGGATCCACATAGTTGCGTATTCTCCAGGCGTACACAAAGCCGGACCCGAGCAACAGCAGAAAGGGTATCAATGTCTGCAAACCCGCCTCCACCCAGATATACAGATACATGTTGTGGGGGCGTACCCCCGAACCGGTCCAGCTGCCGGAAAAGGTGTATGGCAGCAGCCTGAGATATTCAATGCTGTCCATGCCATATCCCCAGGGATTTTCTATTGCCAAATTGAAATAGGCCTCCCAAATGCCGGATCGGGAGTCATTGCGTTCGTTGATCTCGAAAGTGGTCCGTTCCTTGTTGGCACTCAGGGCGGCTTCCAGCAGATCATCCGGGGCAACAACCTGCACAAACACCAGGACGACAAAGAAGAAAAAGAGAGCCCGCACCGTTTGGCCCTGGAATCCTGTCAAAATCAGAATACCGGCTGCCGCACCGATCCACGAGGTTCGGGAAAAGGAGAGCAGCAGTCCCAGTAGCAGCACAACCGTCATGCTGACGGCGAGCCAATCGGTGGAGCGGGCAATTTTTTTGGTTGTGCTGCCCAGCATACTGTGAACGTTGATCAAAAGGGCCGGCATGATGGAGAGTCCGAAATAGGTGGGATCGGAGAGAAAACCGACCATGCGCATGGCGTTGGGAATTTTGCCCGGGGAGAGATGCATGGCGACCAGGGCCTCTCCGATGCCGGTCAATCCCGGGACCATGAACAGCAGTCCGTAACAGGTACTGGCCACACCGTACCAGACAAAGACTCTGAAAAAAAAGTGCAGATCTGCCACGCTGCGGATGGCGAGCACCAGTGCCACGCCCAGCCCAATGGAGCGCATCAGGCTGATGATGCCCTCCACCAGTCCGGGGGCGTTGGGGCCATAGGTACTGCTCAGGACGTAAAAAACGCTGAACAATAAAAAAAACTTCATCGGTACGTTGATATATCCCAGTTTCCCCCCCTCTTTTATGGAGACGGCCAGCATAATGGCCCCCACCAGCAGCGGAAAGCGGGAAGGCAAGCTGCCCTCTGTCATGATGTCGCGGGCCAGGGGCCAGATGGCAAATATCAGAAAAAAATAGACGCCCGCATAACGGATACCCAGAGTGAGCGTCTGTTTGGAAGGGATGGGTCGTCGCTGGGCTGGTAGGCTTCGCATCATGGCAGGACTACCCTTCCAATGGTCGGCGGGGGTTGGCCTGTGCGGCAACGGCAGCTTTGACCGGGGCAGGAAACCCCAGAGCCTGCAGGTAGCGGTCGGTCATCTTTGCCATCGAATGGTTGTTTTCGGCCTGTTGTCGGGCCATCTGCCGATAGTGGGGCAGGTTTGCCAAAACGGTTTCGATGGCGTTGGCCATGCCGGCCCGCAGGGGCTCACCGTAAAGCATCTCCGGATCCGCGATGGCCAATCCTCCCGACCCCACCAGTTCGGCAGTGCCCCCTTCCAGGGGACAGACCACCGGCACCCCGCAGGCCAGGGCCTCCACGACAACATTGGGACAGGTGTCGCCGATCACCGTGTGGAGCAAACAATCCATCTGCTGGTAGTAGCCGACCAATCGGTGTGGCGGGACGGAGGGGACATACTGAATGGCGTGGTGCCAGTATGGATCGGCCATGGCCTTGGCCAGGGTCGCCTTGCAATATCCATCCAGCGAGCCAACCAGCAACAGGCGGGGTCGCACCGGGAGTCGACGGGCAACATCAAAAAACACCTCCAAACGGGGCCGACCCCGTGCAGCACCCACCGTACCGATCACCGGTGGCTGCACGGCCCGGTGCAGCGCATCCGGCAGCGGGGTGAACAGGTCGATTGGCACCGCATTGGGAATGATTTCCCAACTGCCTTCTGGACGCTGGTACAGCGTATCCAGCTGGCGTTTGCTCCAGCCACTCTGGTAGATGACAAAATCGGCCTGCATGAGGGCTTGTCGGGTTTTTTCATTGGCGGCGACAAAATCGGGACGCCAGCATCGATCACCGAACAGATCGCCAAAACGACGAAAATGGTCCTCGATATACATGCCGGCAATGCGGTACACCCGCCGCCTGGGGGCCTCCCCGCCCTTTTCCGGCTGGTAATTGCCGAGGAAGAGAGCCGGTTGTCGGCGAGGGATAAACCAGGAGGGCCACACCCAATAGCCCTGTTGCCGGGCTGTGCGAATAAATCGACTCAGTAAAACCTGCGGACCACCCCGGGCGCGCGGCCACGGCATGACGGTGAAGGATTTTGATGGCGTCATAAGGTCGGTTGCCTCATCGATGCGTGGAGGCCTGGAGCGAACGGCCGGCCTGTTGTGACGGTCTCCCGGAACGGGAGCTTTTGTCGTTGACTTCAGGAATACCTTGTTGTTAGGTTATTGGATTCGATTGCAATAATCAAGGCCGATGCACAGAGGACTGGGTAAACCAGTGGGGAGCCAAGCCGGATGGGTGCCACATTTGATAAATATGCGCAACGCGGTGCCTATCATTGGGCCTCTCTGTCCAACAATCCCTGGCGTCATCACTGCCCCACCGTGGCCCGTTATCAGGCGGTACTCAAGGCAAACCCGAACTGGAGCGGGGCGACGGTGGTGGATGTGGGGTGCGGTGATGGGGCGTTGGCGGGTTGTCTGGTCAAGGCCGGGGCGGTTGTGACGGGCGTGGAACCGGAAGCGGCCGGTCGGCAATTGGCTCAGCAGGAGTTTGCCCGGCGCGGTCTCCCCGGGCGTTTTGTGGCGCAACTGGCCGAGTTGGCCGATGACTCCTTCGACGTGGCGGTCTGTAGCGATGTCATCGAACATGTGGAACAGCCAGAACAGCTGTTGCAGGAGATTCGACGGGTTGTCAAGCCGGGTGGCATGGTGGTGGTGACTACACCGATTCGCTTGACGGAAACCCCTCTCGACCCCCACCATGTACAGGAATTTTTTCCCGGTCCCTTTCAATCCTTGATGGAAAGTCACTTTGCGGCGGTCACTTGCCAGCACCACATTCCCCTGGCAGGGTTGATGCTGTACTATTGGCAACCCTGGTTTTTTTTGCGTCGTTCCCTGATTACCCGGTTGTGCAATGTGCTGAATATCTGTTTCGGCATCAATCCGGTGGCCAAAATCAACGCCATGGAGCGGTATCACCTGTTGCAGTTGGCGATCGGAACCAAACCGAAAAGGTAAACAGAGGATGGTGGATGGCGGATTTTCCTTTGGCCGGCTGTTTGCCTCCCGCTATCTGCGCGAGAGCCTCTTTTTTGTGGGGTTGCAGCAGGCTTTTCAGGTGGGCGTCGGCCTGTTGCAGGTTTGGATTTTGACCAATCATCTCTCCCGGGAGGCCTATGGCGTCTGGGGATATGTGGCGGCTTTTGCGGCCATGGCCAACATTTTTACCCTGCCCGGTCTCAATCAGGTGATTACCTATGGCGCGGCCAACTTGCAACATGGCGTCTTGATGGCCGGTGTGCGCTTGCGGCTCTCTTATGGTCTGCTGTCCAGCGTTGTGCTGCTGGGTTTGGCTTGGTCACATGCCGGCTCCGACCAGGCGCAGGCCGCCGGTCTGCTGTTGATTACCGCCCTGTTCATGCCCATCTGTCAGGTCATGGACAGCATGGACGCCTTTTTGACCGGTTTGGGCAACTTCAAGGCCCTGTTCTGGCGCAGAGTATTGCTCCAGGGCAGTCTCTCCCTGTCGCTTTGGGCCGGTGCGGTATTCACCGGTTCGCTCTGGGTCTGTGGGGCCATCCTGTATGGGGGAGGGGCCCTGATCAGCACCCTGCTCTTTGTCTCCCTGCTCAAGCATCGGCAAAACACCCTGCTGCCCGACCGGTTTCAAAACCTGACCAGGCAATTTTCACTGCAATCCATCGGTGCCACCATCAGCCGCACCATGGAGCGGCCTCTGCTCTCCCTGATGGTCGGCTTTCACGATCTGGCGGCCTATAATGTGGCACTGACCGCCCAGGTTCCGGTCACCTACGGACGTCTGATTGACCGCATATTGATCAGCCGCTTGACCGGTTTGCGGCAAAAGATCGATGCCTCCTGGGTCTGGTTTGGTGTGGGCGTGCTGTTTGGCATCGGTTGGCCGGCCTGGCTGCTGCTGGTCATGGTCGTCCGCTGGTTGGTGCCGATCGTCTTTCCCGGTTATGTGGATGCCATTCCCCTCATGGAGATATTGTTGTTGCAGATTCCCTTTTCCTGGGGGGCCAAGCCGGGTCTGAGCTGGCTGCTGGCCCATGCGGAGTATCATGCCTGGTATCACCGTCTGAACTGGGGCACCATCCTGGCGCGCATACTGCTGATCGCCGCGGGGGCTTGGCAGGGAGGCATGACCGGAGTCGCATGGGCCTGGGTCGGGGTGGAAGGGTTGACCTTTTGTGCCGTTTTGCTCGTTTTGTCCAAGGCGGCCGTGCGCGGTCCGTCGGAGTGAACAGATCCGGTATTCGGCAGCAACGGTGATTGAGGGGGGAGTATGTCGTTTGTAGATCCAGTTTTTTTGTTTGTTTTTTTGCCGCTGGCGTTGGCTGGGTACCAGCTGATCATGCCGCAGCAACGGGACTCTCCTCTCTTTGGCATGCGCTTTCTGGCGATGGTTTCGACAGCGTTTTATGCCTGCTGGGATATCCGTTTTTTGCCCATTCTGCTCTTTTCGACACTCATTAATTTTGGTGCTGCAAAAGCCATTTTTCTTGCCCACAATAGCCGGAAAAAAACTCTGCTGGTTCTGATACTGACAGCCAACCTATCCCTGTTGGCACTGTTTAAATATACGGCCTTTGCCCTGCAGACAGTGGCTGCGATGCTGGATATGGCTGTCGTTGCACCGACCATGATTTTGCCTCTCGGCATCTCTTTTTTTACCTTTACCCAGATCGCCTATGTTGTGGATGTCTATCGGGGCAGCCTGCCGGAAGAGCGGTTTGTCTGCTACTTTTTGTTTGTGACATGGTTTCCGCATCTGATTGCCGGCCCCATTCTGCACCATCGGGAGATGATGCCCCAGTTTTATACCGCCCTGAAGGCCCCGTTGCAGCGCGATCATCTTGCAACAGGCTTGACCTGGGTTGCCGTTGGTCTGTTCAAGAAGGCGGTGCTGGCGGATGGCATGGCGCATTTGGCAACGCCGCTTTTTCAGGGCGCATCAGCGGGTGCGCTTCCTGGTTGGGTGGCGGCCTGGAGTGGCCTGTCGGCGTATGCACTGCAACTTTACTTTGACTTTTCCGGCTATTGTGACATGGCGATCGGGTTGTCGTATCTGTTCGGTGTGCGCATGCCGCTCAATTTTAATGCCCCGTACAAGGCGGTCAGTATCATGGATTTCTGGAGTCGCTGGCATATGACCCTGTCGCGGTTTTTGCGGGACTATCTCTACATTCCCCTGGGGGGAAACCGGTTGGGTGAGGTCAGAAAGGCGGTAAACATTATGCTGGTCATGCTGTTGGGTGGGTTATGGCACGGTGCCGGATGGACCTTTATTGTCTGGGGTGGTTTGCACGGCTGTTATATCCTGATCAACCACTTGTGGCGGGCACGGCGCGTTCCCGACAGCCGGTTGATGCGTTCAGTCGGGCCTGTGTTGACAGTGTTGGCTGTGGTTTTTGCCTGGACCTTTTTCCGGGCCAGTGATCTGCCGACGGCCATTCGCATCAGCCGCGGACTGTTTGGACTCAACGGCATGGTCACTGCCGTCGATGCCGTACAACCGTTTGCTGTTCCCGATGGGCGCAGCCTGGTGTACATGCTCTTGTTGTGGGTGGTTGTCTGCTGGTTTCCCAACTCACAGCAGATTCTGGCCCGCACGGAAGCGTTTCTGGGCCAACGGTCGGAGCCCGCCCGTGGCCTTTTTCAGTGGCAACCCAATGCCATGTATGCCATCGTGGGGGGGGTGGCTTTGGCCATGGGCCTGTTCAACGTCCTGTTTTCCCCTGTTGGCGAATTTCTCTATTTCCAGTTTTGATGCGACATTATCTCCATATATTGCTGGCCATACCGGCCATTCTGCTCCTGGGCAGCCTGCTGCTTGCCTTTTGGGCCACCTTTGATTGCATCGGTGGTGACAATCAGCAATGCAGCCTGTTGCAGCATCAGTTTGAAAAGCTGGATCATGCTCCCCCCGTGATCGATCTTCTCTTCCTGGGGGACAGCTCCCTGGGCCGGGCGGTTGACGCGCAGCTTTTTGCCCGTTTGTCCGGTTTGTCCGGCCAGCGGGTTTTGAACCTGGCGTTGACAGGGAATTTTAACCTTCCCAGCATGCGCAACCTGCTGGCGCACGCCACCAGCTCTGCCAGCATCAAGACGGTGGTCCTGATGTTGACACCGCAAATTTATGATATTCCAGCGGAGTCGCAGGATATGCCGAAGTATCAGGCCTTTCCGGGTGTGCTGTGGAGTGCGCGGTTTGATTGGCATTTGCTGTTGCAGACGGTGGCTGAATACCGTACAGCCTTCATGCGCGCAGCAGTCCATGAACTTTTTTCCCGCAAAAATGTGGCCTTGGGGGTCAAAAAAATCAAAGGGATGGTTTGGGGTGGTTCAGGGAGAGAGCCCCATATAGTCGATGATTATCTGCGGCCCCGGGACAAGCGGATGACGATGGCGGATTTGCCGGAACGATTCGGGGATGCGTCCAGCCGTTATCTGCCCTCTCTGCATGCCATTGGTAACCTCTGTCGGCAATGGCAGATCCAATGCCTCTATCTGCACGGCACGGTTTTCGGGAAGAGTGCCGAAAATTCCGGCGATATGATTGAAAAAATCAATGAGATGGTAAACGGTTCCGGCCTGATCCTGGTCAACCCGGCCCCCATCCCCGTTCCGTTTGAGGAGATCGGCGACTCCGTCAACCATGTGGATCCGCCCTTCAAGTCCAAGTATACGGTAGTGGTGTATGACCGCCTTCGGCCCTATTTGCCGGTTGAGCGACAGGCTGGACGACCCACGGAGTGAGCCGTGGGACGGGGGGGGGTGGGGATGCACCGTTTGGCTCAGGGTTTTTCCTCCAGCAATTCAAACAGACCGTACAGGGTACGCATCACCCAGACAATGGGCCACCCACCATCACAACGGATCCCGTTCCTGGAGTGGTCCTTCATCCTCAATGTCCGGGAAGTCCGGAATTGCTCCCGCAAAACGGTCGAGAAATTCCTTTGTTGTCATAGGGAACGCCTCCTCTATACGGTTATTTCCATTTTTTGCATTCATCGGTTCTGCGTCGCAAACCATCATCCCACCTCCCTCCGCTCCAACCGATCCCACGCCGCCAACACCAACCGGGCAGTGCGGTATTCACCGAATGCTTTCATCTCATTGTTTTTGAGACCGCGAAAAGTCTCGCTGGGATAGTCTGGCCCCATGGCATCTGCCGGGTCGAGGATGTAGCGCAGTTCATCGCGGGTGAGTCCGTAGAGCCGGGCGTAGTAGGCATCCAGTTCTGCCCGCAGGTGGGCGCGGCGGTCGGGATCCCAGCGGAAGGGTGGGCCATGGTAACCCAGATCCTCGGCAAAGGGTTTCAGGTCGTGGGCGGTGTAGACAAGTTCTAGAACACGAGTCCGTATAAAATCAATATCAACCTTGGTGTATAATCCAGGAGCTAGGACAGGAAATTGGCTGACAGTAAAAAAGGTTAGGTGCAATCCACCTACCTTGTGTCGGGCAAAATAATCGAAAATAATGCTATTCATATTGGCTAACAGAAGGTCACCGCTAGGTCCATCGAAATTGTCAAATTTCATCACGGGAAGAGTATGTCCAACGCCTACACACGGTATGGCAGAGCAAATAACCGTTCTTTCATTTGTGGCAGAAGTAATATCCTTGAAGGAGAGAAACCATTTCTTGTCCCAGAAACGGCGGATGCGCTCTAATACATCTTTCTCTTGCACCCAATAGAAAGGGGATGCGCTGTATTCTGGGTCAATGTATGCTTCCAAGGGAGTTTGAGGAAGCACGCGGTACCCTCGGTCAGCACTCCTTGTTTCAAATGAGCCTGCCCGGTGGTCGAAAAAATTGATCATCTTCGCCTCATACAACGGCACCCAAACCTCCCCCGCCGCATCCAGCCATTTCACCCCCTCCCGCACCGCTCTCATTTCCGCCAACTGCTCCGCCGTGCGGAACAGGCCGCTGTCGTTGGACATGTCCAACATGCGCATAAACTTGATGCCCCACGGATTGCCTTGATCGCCTTTGGTTTCATCAATCAGAACCGGCACGTTTCGATAAATTTTTTTGGTCAGTTCCGCATCCCTCTTGCTGCGAAACACCGGGCAGGTGCGGGTGTTGGGATTGATGAGGCGGATATCTTCGGCTGACAGGGTGAACTGTCGTTCCGGCTCCAATAAATGTTCCGCCCGGGTGGCGAAAAAGGTGAAACGTGTGGCCGGAATGCGGTTGCCCAGGGTGAGCAGGGCAAATTTGAAGCTGCGATGCACTCCTGTAAAGATTGCCTCCCGATTCTCGAAATCCAGCAGGCTGACCAGTCGCCCCCCCAGGGAGACGGCCTCAAAATATTTTTTGGTGGAATCATCGGTGGCAATGCCCGTGGGAACGATAAACCCAGCCCGACCGCTGGAGGATTGCAGGTTGAGAAACAGTTCCGCAAACAGGGCATAGGTATTGACATCTCCGCAGCCGGTTAACGGGAATCGTCCGCTTGTGCGGCAAAACTGGCTGGTTGCCTCGGCCTGCCGTTTGGCGGCATTGAACGCATCCAGCAGGGAGTATGGTTGGGTCGATGCATTGGAAACCAACGCCTGGATCAATTTTTCCCTGGCCGCCTTGTTGGGTGCCCGGGCTATTTCTGGAGCCCGTTTATCAAAAAACTCCTGCTCCTGGAGCTTGATCCGCTCCCACGGCGGATTGCCCAGCATCACATCAAACCCACCCCGCCAGCCCATGGCGTCGTTGTCCGCTTTTTCATCCTTGGTCACTGGGCGAAACAGCTCCGGGAACTCCAGGTGCCAGTGGAAAAAACGGTACTCTCCTGCCAGATGCTGGATGTCTCTTTTGAGAGGGTTGGGCACATCATGGGGATTGCGTCGAATGCGGCGGAAAAGCTCTTCGGTAATCCCGGGTGCAAAGGGATCGTTCTTTTTGATCACGAAGGCAGCGCACCAAGTGTCGGCCAGAAAACGGCCTGAGAGATAGCCACCGGAGCGGACATGTTCCGCATAACGCCGTTTTTGTTCTGCCACTTCGCCCAGGGTATCGGCGGGCAGGGTGTTCAGGTTCAGCATGGAGGTGGCCAAATTGCCCAATTGTTCCCAGGGATACGGTTCCTCTCGGAACAAAGAAACCATCTTGTGTTGGCGTTGCTCTTTGTTGCGTTTTTTCAGCACAGTACAGACCTTCTTGTCGTCTCCCGTGACCGGTTCAAACGCTGCGTCAGGAATACCGGCCTCAAGGGCCACCGGCGTGGCCCCCACCAGGGAATCGCCGCACTTGATGCGATGATCCAGGAAGGTCAACGGCTTGCCCGGTTCCAGAGCCTCAACCCACAAGGCGGTTTTGCAGAGTTCCACCGCCAGGGGATTCTTGTCCACCCCATAAATGCAGTGGCGCACCACCTCCCGCAGGGCGTGTTGTCGTTGCTGCTCGCCAGGGGTGTCAAAACCCGCCTGCAGTCGGGATATTTCTGCTGCCAATCGCCGGGCGGCGGCCAGCAAAAAATGACCGCTGCCACACGCCGGATCACAGACCTTGAGGTTCAAGATGGCCCCCACCGGATCGGTGGGATTGTCCCGCACGGCCCGTTCCAACACCGGCTCCAGGGCCGATTTGATCAACTCATTGACCAGACTGGGCGGGGTGTAATAGCTGCCGGTGAGCTTGCGCTCCGAACCGGTGCCGCTCTTCTCCTCCGCTGCATCCCCCACAAAACCAAACTGCCAGGGCGAGGCCTCTACATCGATGCGCGGGTGCAACTCCAGCAGGCTTTCATAGACCGAACCCAACTCTTCGGTTCCCATATCGCGATAGTTGATGCGAGAGGTGGCCTGACCGGACTGGAAAAAGCTCAAGGCGCGGATGGCCGTCAGCAAGCGGGCATTGTCCATTTCCGCCACATCCAGTCGGGGGCATTGGTCGATGTCGAATAGGCCACCCAGGGCGGGCAAGGCCAGAGGAATGGCACCTGATGCCAATCCCCGAAACGTGATACACAGTCCCTGCCAAAGATCAGAATGCCGGTCATAGTGGCGTTTTTTCAGAGCCTTGTCCCGCAGTCGCGCCAGGGCATAGCCTTCCCGATAGAGCTGAATGGCCTCTTTGTCGGCGTCGGTGGCATGAAGCAGGTTGCGCTCTTCGGCCTTGAAGAGAAAAAGCAGTCGGTAGACCAGACGCAGCAACTCCTGGAAAAATTCGGTCTCTTTGATCTCACCATCCGTCAGGGCCTGGCGCAACGATTGATTGGCCCGGTGTTGCAGAAAACCGTTGCCCAACGCCCGCAAGGCGGTGGTTACCCCCTGGCGCAGATTGGTCAGGGCGCGTTCGCCGGTCTCCTGGGCCTGCTTGCGCCATGTCTCCCAACAACAGTCGGCGGGTTTGTCGCCGCGGGATCTGCCCCGACTTTCGTGCAAGAGCAACCAGAAGGCGGCAAAATCGGAATAAAGCTGCTCCTGGAAAATACGTCCCAGGTCAGCCTCCACAAAGGTTGTTCGGGTCAGGCTGGGGTTCTCCCGCAACAGCCGAATTTTTTCGCCATTGGCCACCAAACCCCACAAACATGCCTCCTCGGCATTGAGATACTCCTGGATCAGGGCATGGGGCGGGCGTCTGCGTCCTTCATCGCCAAAACGGGGATCCCCCTTGTCCAGGTCAAATTCCCACGTGGTCAGCAGAATGGGGATGGAGCCGCCGCAAGCCCGGTGTGACAGAGGAAACTGCCGATCCCCCAGGATGGCTGGCGGAGAGCGATCCAGATCCCGATAGCCCAACACCTGAAACAGGAAAGGCTCCAGCCACCCATAAATCCCAACCTTGACACTTCCCCTGTCCGTTATGCCCCGACGATCCGCATAGCTGGACCACAGATCCAGACCAATGCGCCAGTAGCGTCCAATCTCATCCCGGATGTTGAGAGATTTGGAGATGTCATAATTGGCGGGGGTTTGGTCGGGCGCACCCATGGCGGCCACCTTTTGCAGAAACTCCGGCGGCAGAATGTTGCCCTCTACCCTGAGAGCGGTGAAACCGTGGTCCGCATTTTTTCTCATAGCGTTCTACCGACTTCAAGGAACACGTAAACCAGGGGGCGGTCCTCCGTGCCATTGATGCGGTCAATAAATCCACGAACCCCAGGAATCTCCAACCAGCGATGCAGACCAGGGGCCTGCAGCTTGTTGACAAAACCAATAGGGCGGCCATCCAGCAGTTCGATCCGAATCGCCAATGGATCATGGGGATTATCTGGATCTGCCCGCAACTGAATCTCCTGCCCGTTACTGAGCAGCGGAAGGACTTTTTTAAAACCTTCTATATGACGGAATCCGGCCACCTCCTCCAGAAATTCAAACGGCGGTTTTGCCGTATCAAACGGATGAACCAGGGAGAATCCATCTCCGGGCAGTTGCGCACCCACATAACCCAGCAAAGCCAGGGGGCTGATTGGAATGGCGGGATCGAGCCGCCAAAATCGCAGGAAGTCATCATAGTCCCGCCTTTTCTTTGGAGGCATACGCCGCATGAAAATTTCCAAAATGCCAGAGGCGTGTTGATCCAGGTCCAGCGGAAAGGCCGGATAGCCCAAAAAACCAGCGGCCAGGGCCTCTTCAAAATCTTCTGTTCCTTTCAGATAGCGCAAAACAATAGTACCCGTTTCCTCTGCAGCGATTTCCGCCACTTTCCGCCGAGTTCGACCGGAAGAACTACCATCCGGGGCTTGCCAAGCCAGAAATAGGTGCTTTGGCTCAATAATGTGTCGAATTGTGTTGATCATGACTTCAATCCCTGCTGGTGAGAACCGCACGTAACCGCTCTATTCGGACACGGAGGAGGCATTCGATCCATTGGATCCGTTCCAACGTGGGTACGACAGGTACGGGAAAATTTGGCAATACGCGCATCCAAGTATTTAAGACATCCATGTCAAACGCAAGGCACCCGAAGAGGTTCTGCCTTAATCCTGGATATTGATTGAGCAGCCACTTAATCAGATCAAAATGGCCACACTTTTTGTCCTCGGTTTGGTTCCAGCGCATGTGGTGCTGCCCCTTCTCGATATAGCGTTTTGTTTGCGCCGGGTCCGATACGAAGCTGACAATCTTGTCATCCAATATTTCATGCCCGAGGCTCGTGCCATTGTCGAAAGCCGGAGCCAATTCCGGTCTTGGCGGTGTACCTCTCCACAAAATCCCCCAGTTTCCCTGGTGACGGTCGGTGTTGCCGATCAGTGCATCGAAAACAAGAATGCGCGCCATATCTGGGATCAATCCTGCATCAATTTCTGAAAGAATCTTCAACACGGTTAAAATGTTGTGCTGGCACCCCTTCTTGACGTCAAAATTTGGAATCAGCCTTTTCATGTGGACAGTACCCGGCTCGTAGCGCACATTTTTATCATCCCGACGGTAAAACCATTCGATTAAGGCGGCAGATTCGTTACTTTTTGACTTCCAGGCAGCATAGGCCGGAGGAACGGAAATTCCCATCAGGCATCCCAAACGGTAGGCAATTACCTCACACCAAAATTGGGCCGGATGGCGACGTGATGCGTGTTTGAACAGGTAACGATGCCCGCCAATCAAGAACGGCAAGGGTGGAGATTGAGGGCTGATCCATAAAGACTTCTCTCGGGTACCTTCAGGGTAGGCGGGGAACCGATCATCTGGATTCCAGGATGAAATATCAATAACCTCTGAAGCCAGTTGCGCATGTCCTGACATAAATCTTCCTCAAAAAGCCACGGCGGGGGCCAGGACGTAGAGGCCAATCACATCCACCGGCAGGCAGGCTTTGACCTCATAACTGCCCCTGGCTTCACTGGCGTCCCGCACCCGCCGATGGTCTGCCAGGAGTTCGTTGGCGCGCGCATGGGCAATTTGACTGAAGGCTGGTTGCAATGGCTCCACCCCCTGTTTGGCCATTTCGATCATCTGAGTCTGCTGGCCGGGATCCATGTTGCGGGCGGGTTCCAACTGCATCAGCGACAACGCATCCCGCTCCGGCAATACTCTGAGAGTGCTGGAACCCTCCACCGCCACCCCCAGACACTCCTCGGAGAGCAAGGTTTTGCTGTGAAGCAGACGGTTTCCCTCACGCCGTTCGATGATCAACTGGCTGCGCAAACGAAGCAAAAAGACCGTGGTGCGGATCTGGACCCCCTGGGTAAAGATGGCCCCGCAGCGGGCGGCCAGCTCCGGTTCCTCTTCGTCCAAGGCGCGTTCGGCTACATATTCCGCCAAAGTGGCCACCAGGGGATGGGTACGGTGGATGTAGGCGACACCGGATGGGGCCGGGTGGGTAAAGGTGATGCGGGTATTGTCCAACAGATCGACGGCAGCCAAACGTTCCCGCAACGGGGGTACAAGATGCTGAAGCGGAAAGCGGAAATGGTTGCGGACCGCTTCCAGGGGGGCACCCAGACGCTCCGCTGCCCTCCGCACAAAACGGGCAACATCAGCCTCACCCCCCAATACCTGAACGGCCTTTTCCCATTCGGGCAACACCTCATCGGGTTTTAACCGCCGTTGGGCAAAGAGGGCTTGGCTCTGTTTGGCCTTTTCCTTGGCACTCTCCCAGGCCATCTCCACCTCCTGATCCAGTTCATCGAACGGAAGCAAGAGTTGCTTGTGCCCTTGCATCTGGTTGCCTTTTTTTAACAAGACCGTTTGCATAATGGCATCCATCACCTTGTTGCTGTCCGAGGGCATGGGCACGGAGACACCCAGCTCCTTGCGGATACGTTCGGCCTTGCGCAGGATTACCTGGAGGACCGCGCCATCGACGGGATTGTTCGCCCCATAATACATGAGAACGCGCACCCTGGGAGAGGGTTGGCCGAACCGGTCCACCCGGCCCTCCCGTTGCTCATGGCGGGTGGGATTCCAGGTCAGGTCATAGTGGACGACAGCATTGAACAGGTTTTGCAGGTTGATCCCTTCGCTGAGGCAGTCCGTAGCCACCAGCAACCGTTTGTCAAACTCCCTGAGACTTTGGACCTTCTCTTCCCGTTCTTCCGGGGCCAGCTCCCCGGTGACGGCCATCACCTGCACACCTTCCCGCTGGAAGGCGGACTGGAGCTGCTCCGCCACATAATGGGCGGTGGCGATGTAGCGGCAAAAGACCACCGTCTGAAAGCCATCTGCCAGCAGTTTTTTTAATTGCACCAGCAGTTCCGCCAGCTTGGGATCCTGGCGCGCACCCTTCAACTGTTCGGCCCTTTGGACCAGTTTTGCCAGCTCCTGCCGCTCCTCCACGGTGCCCGCCGGAATGCTCTCATCCAGGCTCAAACCCTCTTCCGCATCGCCATCCAGTACGGTTTCTGCAGCCCTTTTTTCCAGGTTGACGAGTTGGCTCTCTTCGGACTCTGCACCGGCAGCCTGCATCCGGGTGCGTAACGCCAGGCTCGCTGCGGCGGGACTGCTGCCGATGCAGCGGAGCAACGCCAAGGCTGCCCACCAGCTCATGCGCTGTTTCAACAGGCTCAATCCTTCGGCCTGCTGGACCATTTGCCGGGCATGGTGCAAAACATCATCAAACAGCTTTTTCCAGTCACCCGTCAGAAGGTAGGTGGTCTCCGCCGACTCCCGATCCGGGAAGAGCGTAGAGTCCTGCCACTCCCGGATATCCGGTCGCCGCCGTTGTACAAAATGGCGGGCCAGCTCTTCACGCAATCCTTTGCGGTCGGAGGGGGGGGAACCCTGGAGAGCTTTGAATTCAGGCCGCAACAGGCCAAGCAGATTGTAAAACGCCTCCTCATCGCCGCTGTGGGGGGTGGCGGTGAGAAAGATCATGTGCCGGTTTGGATCATCCGCCAGCCCCTTCAACAACTGGTATCGCTGATGACGGGCGTTGGCACCACTGCGAACCGAACTGTGGGCCTCCTCCACGATGACCAATTCCGGGCAGGCGCGCAGAAACTCATCCCGACGCCGATCCGCCTTGATATAATCCAGGGAGACAATGGTGAAGGGATAGACCTCGAAGATTGACTGGCCAGCCATCAGCCCCCGTTCCAACCGTCCGGCGGTGCCGGTACGAACCACTTCCGCCTGGATGTTAAATTTGGAGAGCAGTTCCTGTTGCCATTGTTCACACAGATGCGGTGGGCAGATCACCGTCATCCGTTCCACCTCGCCCCGGTCCAGCAGTTCCCGCATGATCAAGCCCGCCTCAATGGTCTTGCCGATACCGACATCGTCGGCGATGAGCAGGCGTACCGTTGCCAGCCGCAGGGCCATGAGCAGCGGCACCAACTGGTAGGCCCGTGGTTCCACACCGAGGTTGCCAAAGCTGCGAAAGGGCCCCGCCCCGGCCCGGAGAGTGAGGCGCAAGGAGTCCCGCAACAAGAGCGCGGCGGTTTGGGAACCCGCCTTGGTCGCATCCGGCAGCGTAAAGGTGGCCGACACCGGCAGGGTCGGTTCGAGGGGCAGAAAAAGGATGGTGGCATCTTCCTCACTGCCACCGAGAGGGCGCAGACGCAGAACTTGGTCCCGGCTTTCCGCCAGAACCACCCACTCCCGTCCCCTGGCTCGCACCAGACTGCCGGGCTGAAAGCTTTCGGCCATGCTCATGGCGTGTTTCCCTGTCCAAAGATAAAGCGATGCGCCTGGATTATGGCCCGCCATGCCGATTGTTCCTTGGGAAACCGCACGACGGTCAGCCCGGCATCCCGCAGGTTGCTGGTGGTCTGGGCGTCCAGTTTGCTCTGGGTGTTGCCTTCATGGTGCGGTCCATCGATATAAACAAGGGCCTGTTTGTCGGAATAACCGAAATCCGCCCGGGTGTTGAATGCCTGGAGTAACGGTTGGGCACGATCGGGCAGGTTGTAGCCATGGTCGCGCAAATAGAGCAACCATGCCCGCTCCAGCGAAGAGACAGAGGCGTTCAGGAGGCTCTGTAAAATATCATTCAGGGAGTGGCCCGATTGCCCTTTTTCCGTTTGACAACGGGTCAGACGGCAGAGCAGGTCCAGTACCTGGACATTATTGCGGTCGATCAACGCATGTTCAGGCTGATTATAATAACTGAGCAGGCAACGATAGCAACCGGCTTCACAATTTTCGTTGGTGTCCACGAGATCGGCGTGATTATGCCACTTCCCTGAGCCAGAACGGAAATGGAGAATCTCCAAGGCTTGTCTTGCCACCTTGCGCACAGCTTTCGGGTCCGAAACCAGACGGGTCAGGACGCCTGCTCCCCCCTCGGCCGACTCATAAAACAGGATGGCATTGCGGCGACCCCGTTCTGGCAAGGGCTCAGCCGCCAGTTCGCTCTCCTCCAGTTGGAAGGTCGCTTCGATGCCCCGTTTGAAGGCGTATTGCAAGGTGACCATTGCCGCCTCATCCAACAGCATTTTGGACTGCACGATCAGAATATTGCGGCGATCTTCCACATAGGGCGTGATGCGTTGGATCGATTTTCCCTGTTCCAGAGTATCGTCCACATCTTCCGGGGCTTGGGCATCCTTGGACCAGATGCCGCTGGCCACGTCAATGTTGAAGCCATGGATGGATTTTTCCTTTCTGCGCCGCCACCCCAGATTGATCCGCCACAGGGCAGCGGTCGGTCCATAGCGGACAGTCAGCAACGCATCATCGCCTGCCGAAATCTTGAGTGAGGTAAAGCAGGGCAGGCCATTCTGCTCGGCATAGCGAAATGTCGTGGCGGTTTCATAGCCCTGACGTTGCCGTTCCTCCTCGTCGGAGGTGATACGGTTGGCCCGCCGGGTGCTGACCTGCTCAATGCGGTACAGGTCGATCAGGTTGCGCCCTCCCTCCAGGGGGTTGGTACAGTTAACGCACAATTCAAACGCTTTCTGGTCACCAAAGTGCCCATAACCACAGGCCGGGCAAAGCCGGGCACTCTGGACCGGAAGGGTGGCCGAGGTGGAAACGTTCTCCTCATCCTTGATACCGAGGATAGCCTTGCGCACACGGTAGGTACTGCCTTCATGGTAGATGATGGATTGTGGCCCAAACTCAGACAGTCCCAGGAAACGCGGGCGACTCAGGAAGGCATCACGCCCGACCTTTTCCCGGCGACCTGGAATAAAGGCCATCAAAGGGAGACGGGGAAAATTATAACCGGGCAAAAACCCCTGACTGGCCAAAAATCGGTAGGTGTAAAAATCGGAATTCATGCTGGCCCTGGCGTCCAGCAGCAGATCCTGCTGAATCCGGGCTTCGTCGTACCGTTGTTTGGCCTCCTTGCGGTCCTTTTCCGTGGCCGCCGCATTCATCTGGACAGCATGGCTTTTTTCCATCTGCCTGGCTGTGGCGCGATACAGGGAACGCCAGCGATCAAAAGCCTGATTGAATTGGCGGAATGAGGCGTTGATAATGTTGCCCTGCCACTCCGGGCTGTACCAGGGAGCTGCGTCAGGGGTCAACTCATTCTCGACCATGGCCAGTATGGCAATGGCACGTTTGGCAGCCCGCTCACGCACCGGATGCGTGTCCATGCAGGTTGCCAGATCCTGTCTCACTGGCAGCGTATCCGGTTTTTCCAGATCCAGCGACTCCTTGACCGAGCTGCCGAGCTTTTGACCGGTCTCTGCCAGCCATACCGCGTGGAGGTGGCTTTTGATCAACTCTTCGTTGGCCAAATCGATCATGGGGGGGTTGACACTGCCAGTCACCATGCGGGCCGGGTCGGCAAAAAAATATTGATCATGGGGAGAACGGGCTGCGCAGTAGGTGATGACCAGGGCCGGTTGCCCGCTGCGCCCGGCCCGCCCGCTGCGTTGGGCATAGTTGGCAGGTGTCGGTGGTGTGTTGCGCATGAAAACGGTATTCAGGGCCGAAATATCAACACCGAGTTCCATGGTGGGTGAACAAAACAGTACAGGCAGCTTGGCGGCTCGGAATGCCTCTTCCCGTTCTTCGCGGGTGGTGTTGTCCACCTGGGCAGTATGTTCCCTGGCTTCCAGTTGGTGCAGGAAGCGATCCTCATCTTGAAGCTGTTGGGCAACATTCTGGTAGAGGGTACGGAAAAAGGCGTTGTCACTCTCCTTGAATCCTCTGGCAGACGAGGCAGCTGTTGGATTCTGGTTCAAGGACCACTCCAAAACGGTTGCCCCAACGCGATATCCCCGCTGGCCGTGATTCATCTCAACCGGCTCGACCAGACCATAGAGCTCCAGCACCCGGAGCATGTCGTCGATCAAGGTGTTGTGGATATTGTCATCAAACTTTTTGGGATAATCGGGGGTTCCGGCCCCCCATGTCGCCTGGCTCTTCAAACGGGTACCAAATCGGGAACGATAGGAGATGTGGACAGTCGGAGGGTCAAGCCTGGCTGACGGAGATTTTGGACGGGGAATCATGATGGTTGCGGCCACCGGACTCTCATCCTCCGACAAACCCCAGGGTTCCTTCAAATCTGAAAAACTGCGGTTGCGAACCTGCTCCAGGTAATGGGTATCGAGGTAGATGGTCTTGATGGCCAAACCACGGCGCATGGTATCGAGCAACTCCTGAAGCAGCGATTCCCGGAGTTCCGGAGTTGCATGGGCCAGCAGTGGGTGCGAGAGGGACCATGCGTTTTGGTCCTGGGCACACTCTTTGAGGGACTGGTACCGAATTTTGAGCAGGCACAGTTGCTCCAGATTGGGATTCGTGATGCGCCAGCCCCGGCGCAGATCGTGATACAACCGATAGCCTATCACATCACGCAGGGTTTTCTGGGTGTTCTGGGCCTTGGCTCCCTTGGCCTCCGGGTTGGAGGAATAGTCGTCTGGCACCAGACGCAAATGTTCCACCACCCGTTGGGTCAGGGTATCATCCCGCAACACTCCGTCCGGTTCATTCTTGATGGCGGCCAGCAGGGCACCCCGCAGGAGCAAAATCTGGATAAAATCGTTAAAATGTCCAGCCTGCAATGAAGCATCCTGTCGATTATCGCTGAACCCGAGCAGTTTTTTGGCCTCTTGTCCCAATCCTTCCGCCTCACACAGCAAATATCTGAGTGCTATCATGGTGAGTATGGTCGTTGCGGAACTGCGTCCCTCACTGCTCAGGGAGGAGAGTTTGGTCAGGTCACTGCGTATACTGCCGTCATAGCTTATGCCGCAATCGGGATGGAGGCAAAAGCGGAAGGATCCGGGGATATACCAACCGGGCATGCCATCAGCCTGAGACTCACCCTTGGTACTGACCTGCAAAGGAATGGGACGGTAGCGGCGATAGTAGGGTCTCAAACGCGCCTCGCCACTCTCGAAATCAAGCCACTCCTCAGGAAAATGCGCCTCCATGCCCTGTGGGTTAAACAGGCCATCCGGGTCAGGCATAAAAAAACCGGACTGTACGCTATCCTCCTCGCTGGCGCGCTCGGACAACTCGCGCGGAGCGATGGCAGTCACGTGTCGGTTCTCGGTGGTGGCCCAAACGGGCAGATATTCCTGCCCACACTCCCGACAAAACACGCTGTTGAACAGGAGCTTGTTGCGCTCCCCAGGCTGAAATTGCTGGCCATCAACAGTCAGGTAGCGGCGTCCCGCAGGCTCAAGAGTGGTGAACAGATTGCCCGCTCCGGCAATAAATTGATGCAATCGGAACGCGAACAGCGGCTGTCCTTGGGCATTCTTGGTATGAAAAGCGAGCAGGAGAAAGCGGGCCAAATATGTCTCACAGTTCCCCAAGGGGAGATTGGTTGCAACAGCAAGCTGCTCAGCCGCCTGAAGCACTGTTTTTGGCTGGGAGGTGCGCCTGAGTTTGCCATCGGGCAGCCCGCCCGCCTTTTCCAGACCCAGATTTGTTTCCACCCAAATGGCAAGCGGATGACGGCTTAATGCCTCGTAGGAAGGCGAATCCGGTACCCCATTTGAGATGGCCAGGGCCAGATCCTGAAGCGGAACCGCACCAGGCGTTACCCGTTCCAACGTTTCGGTCACGACATTGTCTGGTTTCACCACAGAACCAAACAACCGGCTGGCCACCTCTGCCACCACCCGGCTGCGCTCTGCGGGCGTTCCCTCGGTGGTCATGGTGGCCGAGGTTCCGACGCACAGGAGATCGGCATTGAGTCGTTCCCGTACCCGTCTGACCAGTAGGGCAACATCGGCTCCCTGCCGACCACGGTATGTATGCAGTTCATCAAGCACCAGAAAACGTAGCCCGGCTGCATGCTTGATGACAGCCTGATCGGGAGGATTGTGACGGGTCATGATCAATTCGAGCATGACATAGTTGGTCAGGAGAATGTCAGGCGGGCATTCAGCAATTTTCTGACGATCTTGCTCGGACTCCTGCCCTGTGTAGCGGGCGAAAGTGACAGGTTCCTGGTTGGGTGCATAACCCACGTGGAGAAACCTCTCCAACTCCTCCTTCTGGCTGTTGCAAAGGGCATTCATCGGGTAAACCACAATGGCCGAGATGCCCACCTGTTTTTTTACCGCTTTCTGACGCAGGACGTGGTCAACGATGGGGATGAAATAGGCGAGAGATTTGCCGGAACCCGTTCCGGTCGTCAAGACATAACTCTCCCCCTGTTGGGCAATGCGGATAGCCTCTTCCTGATGCTTGTGTACCCTCATCGGAATGCCGAGGGAACCAGGCTCCTTCCGGGTGCGGAAAATGTTCCGGCATTCCGGGTGCAGGAGTCCCTCGGCGACCAGATCGTCAATCCAGCCTCCCGACACAAAACTTGGGTTCAGCTGGATGAGAGGGGCTGGCCAGAAACGGCCTTTTCCATACACCTTATCGACATAAGCCTTCATGTCGCTGGCCAGGATTTTGGTAAAACTGCGGGAGAATTGCTCGTATTGATCGATCAATTTTTTTCGGAACTCGAACACGTCCATCAGGCAATCTCCCGATGCAGCCGATACGACTTGTTTGCAGGAAAAAAAGAGACGATGCCCCTCATTCCCAACCCCTCACGGGAACCAGTCTAACGCAATTCAACGATTGAAAACAGGCCCTAGGTTTTTTCCTCCAGCAATTCAAACAGACCGTACAGGGTACTCATCACCCAGACTATGGGCCGCCCACCCAGGGCAACAGCCGGTTGTGGTTTGGAGATGGGCAAAAAGCCGTGGGTACGGCACCGACGCAGGCTTTCCGACAAGTCGGGCACGGAGTAGCACAGGTGCAGCAACTTGACCCCCTTTTGCAGGCTGAGTGCCACGGGGGATTGCGCATCCCATGGCTCCACCAACTCCAGCAATTGATCGTGGATGCGCACAAACGCGACCCGTACCCGCTGAATGGGATCATCCACGGCAACCCCGGCTCCACATACGGATTCGATGGAGGCCGTCACCAAACCGGTATGGTGATAACGGGCACCGGGACCGAACAGATCCAACGCCTGGATGGGTAGATCCACGGAATGAAAGGTCATGATTCCCCCCTGTTGTTTTCCTGGAACGTGGATGCCGAGGTGCCATCCAGCAGCTGGATATGGGCTGGTGCCGGGTAAACCCGATCGACCGGCCACTCAAAACGGTGGGGATCCTCGGCAGCCTGCTCAAACCCGCTGCGTTGCCAGAACGCGAGGCACGGGCCATTTTTGGGTGTTTCGAGATGGCGTACGACAATCCGTTTTGCCCCGGATGCCCGGGCCATCTCCCACACATGTCTGGTCATGCACTCCTCTATCTTTTTACCCATGACCCGGCAACTGAGGATAAAATCCACCACCGTGGCCACCTCGCCAGCACACTCCAGACTGACAATGCCCGTCAGCCCGGCACTGCCAAATCGGTCGGCAACACGGAATATGTGCAGCATTCGACCCTCTCCCTCGCTCCATGCGGCCAGTTGCGGTTCGGCAAGTCGGCGGGTCGTCAGGTTCATCTGGTTGGTTTTGTTGAACAGTTGGGCGGTGCGTTGCCGGTTGGAGGCGGAGAACCGCTCCACAGTGACGGTGATTTCCAAACGGTTCAGCCAATCGTCCAGCGAGTCCACCGTCTGCCGCATCTGCTGCCGCTGCCGCTCTGCAACGTACATCTGCGTCCGCTCCACATCCTCTGTGCTCAACGCAGGAATAGCGAAACAGTCCAACGACTCCAGGGTGGTCCGATAGGCCATTTTGCTGGTCGGCCATTCCGGGACCAGAATTTCCGGCAGCGCATCCCGTACCCGTGCCCGTTCCACCGGGTTGTCATCGATGAACACCACCGACTGCAGCCCAAGGTTGAGTTCAGCCGTCAACGCCAACAGGTTGGCTGCCTTGTCGTCCCAGTTGATGCGCCAACCGGCAAAATCATCGAGTTTCAGGACCATCTCTGGATGTTTTGCTATTGCCTCCAGGGCAATCTTTTCGGTGTTTTTGGAGACAATGGCCAGCAAAACCCCCTTGCGGGTCAGGTTTTTCAGGGCGTGTTGAAAATCCACAAAGGCCTCGCCCTCTGGATCATGTCCACCCAGTCGCAACCGTTCCCAGCCATCATCACCGACAATGCCACCCCACAGGGTGTTGTCCAGATCCAGCACGATCAGCTTGCGCGAGCCACCATACAGGCCGATCAATGCGGCAATCACGGCATGGGCGGCGGCCTTGAATACGTGGCTGCCAAAGGGCACTTTGGCCAGGTACCACATTTTGGGATCAAAGCAGAGGGCATCGGTGGCAGCAAACCAACGACCGGCGTCGAGCAGATAGAGATTGCTGACGGCAGCCAGGCGTTCCGCGAGGCGCAGGTTCATGCGCATCAGCAGATTGGTCAGCCCCAATCCCTCCTGCATCTCCAGCAGGCCGTGGCCGACAAAGGAGCGGGGGAGTACCCAGGTAGGCACAAACAGCAACTCTACACCCTCGGCATGGCGGGCCAACAGGGCGGCGAACAGATCCACCTCCGCCAGTACGGTGGCCACATCGACCCGCTCGAACGCTTTCGCTCGCCGGTAGCCATCGCTGATCGATTCCGGTCTGGTCCAAACCAGGGCGACATGGCAGCCACCGTCATCGACGCTGCCTGATAAAACCGGCATCACCTGGCCAAAAGGAGCTGTTTGTACGCTGCCGACCATACCCCCGGGATGGCTGCGCAGGCAACCCGCCATGATCTCCATGTTGAAGTCGGAAATCAGCAGCAACCGTGCCGCTCTGCTCCCCATCACTTCATTCCACCCGTTCACAAATGAGCTGAATCAGATCGCCTATGCTCAACCGTTCCGTACTCTTTTCCAGAACCCATTCAATCAGATCCAACCGCCGATTAAACTGTGCCTCAACCTGCAGTTCAATCGTCACGATCAGGTTGGCGATCCACAGGGAGTCCAACACGCCGCCTTCCCCCGCGAGCAGGGTTTCCGGTGCGGTCGAAATCCGTTGCTCTGCTGCCCGCATTGCATTGATCTCCTCGATCGCTGCCGAAACAAGGGCAATAATTTTTTGTTGCATGGTCGCTACGCTCCTTTGATCTGTCCCGATTCCGCAGCCACCGGATTGTTGTCCCTGTTGAGGTCGGTTGCAGCCCTCTTTTCCCCGATGATGACAGAGGAGAGGGTGAAGTGGCCTGTTATCGCCTGTTCAACGGTATAACCGGTCATTGGCAGCTGTTGTTCCCTGAGGATCATAAAACCGCACTGCTGGACAAAGGCGCGCACCTCATCGGGATGACGCCACAGATACAGGTGATCGGGTGCCGGGCTGTTGATGGGGATATTGATAAAAATGCGCCCACGGGGTCGAAGGCTTTTGTAGAGGGTCTCCAGTGCGACCCACGGTGTTTCCAGATGTTCAAGCACCTCACTGATGACGACAGCATCAAAACTTTCCAGTGCGGTCGGGGCTTTGAGCACATCCTGCTGCACCAGTTCGAGGGGTTGGCGGATGGACAGCTTTGCAACGGCGCACTGGGTGGCCTCGATACTCGCGCGGCTCCACTCCCAACCGGTCAGTGAGGTAAAACCACCCTCCCGGGCAGCAAAATAGAGAAACAGCCCATGCCCGGGGCCGACCTCCAGGTAATCACCTCCCGCTGTATATTCTGCAAGAAAGGCAGTCCGGAACAGCTCGATTGCCATGGCATGGTTGTGCCAGAAGATTTGTGACAACAGCAGACCACGAACATGGCGCGCCATGTGAAGATCATTCCCGTAGAGCTGCTGATGCACGGCATCGAATGTTTTCAGTCTGTAAGAGCCATGCCGCAAAAAATAGACCTGTTCAACGCTCAACCGGTTGCACATCCAGTGGTAGTCTGCACAAGAGCGATCCAGTTCATCCTCGATCAGAACCAGCACGAGACCGGAGAGCTCCTCGCACCGGGCCAGGGACAAGGGATCCATGCCTGCGAAACGTTTTTCCAGGAAGGCCGCATGGGCCGGCCACTCTCTCAATTGGCTCTGAATGATTTGCGACAGGCATGGAAATTCGGCGACACTTTCAAAAAGCTGACGGCTCAAGGCGACATTTCTCCAACCGACGACGTTTCCGTTCCCCACTCGAACAACCCGGGTCAATCGACTTCGGACAGGATGCGCATTGGACCCAAAAAAAGCAATAAAAAAAGGTAACTATTCAGTACCATGCATCAAAAAAATCCTTGACATGGTTTTTCGCAGCTTTTTGAAAACCCGCACACAGATTGTGAGGTGTTGCCTGCAGTCGATCTGTCTCAGTCTGTTGTCAGGTGCGTGGCAATCCAGGTTGCCAATTCTGTTTCTCCCAGGGTTCCTTGAGCCAAGGAAAGGAAGATGCGGTATTTTTCTGCGTTTTCCGCAACAAGCCTTTTGCCGTTCAAACGCAGAAAGAGGTGACAAATGACGTAGGCTACCCGCTTGTTACCATCCACGAACGGGTGATTTCTGGCGATTCCGAATGCATAGCTGGCAGCCAGTTCTGCCAGTGTTGGTGCTGGATCGCCATAGGCATGCTGGTTGATTGGTCTGGCCAGTGCGGATTCCAGCAAACCCTCATCACGGATACCGTCGCCACCTCCATGTTCCGCCAATTGGTGTTTATGGATGGCCAGTGTCACATTTTTTTCGACCCAGATGGGTACTCTCATCGGTTTACTCGGATAATTTGCGAAGAACGTCACGCTCTTCTCGCATGATCTCTTCGGCCATTTCCATCTGTTTGGCGAATTCGGGATCATAGGGGGTTAATTCAATGCCTCCCCTTGTTTCCAACACATACAACGTATCCCCCTTTTCAACCCGAAGTCTGGCGAGAATCTCTTTGGGGAAAACGACACCGGTCGAGTTGCCGATGGCTGTCAAACGCAAGGTTTTCATTCAACCTGTCTCCTTTTTCCGGCATTATAACAAACGTAAGAACACCTATCTATCTGTTTTGAAGGATACGTAGCAAAAGAGGCACGCAAAAGTGTCAGCCCCCTTTGTGCCGGGCTCCCTGGCATCCATCGACCAGGGAGGCATCCGCTTTGGGGCTCTCGGTGGTGGTTTGTGTGAGATAAAATTCCGTCAGGGTCTGTCCGCTGAAATCCTGTGCAGCCGACGCAAACAGGGCCTCCAGATCTGCGTACAAACGGTCAATCTCCCGCTCGGTGCGAAAAGTCGGGCTGCCGCCGGGCATCAACTCCGAAGAGTGCAGAATAAATTCGGCGTACGGCTCCTTGCGCCTTTTGATGGTCTGGAGCAGGGAGAGCATCTCTCGCCGGTTGTTGCCATTTGGTCGCAACCATCGTACTGTCGGCAGACGCTGCAGCAGGCGCAGGCACACCGCACAGTGGCGTCGCAGTCGATGCTCGAACGGGCCTGTTTTTTGGCGCAGTGCGTGGAAGGGTGTGGTCCGGATGGTGACCGGCACCTGCAACAGACCGGATGCCCCTGGTCGCTGAATGGCCGTCAGATCCATGAGATAACACCCTTCGGGAAAGAGGCGATAATCGGTGCCGCCGTTGCCTCCGGGATGGCCCGGCGTGCCTTGCCAGGAGATGTGGGGCGTCACCGAACAGTCCACCGCATAACCGTTTTGCACCAGCAGATGGGCGTACTGTGCGTTGAAGGCCCAGCGACCGGCCCGATGGCTGCGCATTTTTTGGCCAAAAACCGATTCCAGCAGCTCGGTCAGATAGCGAATCTTGGCGGCCATCACCGGCAGCGGGTATTCGATCAGGTAGGGGTGGAAACGCATGTCATCGTCGGTCAAACGGAAGCTCAACGGCGGCGAGTTCCAGGCGTGCAGATGCATGCCCACCTCGCCCGTTTTCCGTGCCAGCAGATCCCGGGCAAACTCCTGATAGCAGGGATCCATGACCATTTCATAATTGGTCAACCAGGTGGGGCGCAAACCATATTGTTCACACAGGGATTGGAAACGGGGCAGATGGCGGGCATTGTGGGTCGTGATGGTGCGCGGCGCACGCCAAAGATAGTCTCCCTCGGTGTCAATGGTGATCAAAAATGCGGGTCTGTGCATGGGCATAGCGGGCGGCTCAGCAAGGTGCCAAAGGGGGTGTCAACAGGCTACTCATCCAGGAATGGGCGACGCAGCCCGTTGTCGCTCCAATCAAAATTGATCAGCCAATCCCGGCACGCCTCTTCCTGGATGAGGGGATGGCGCAAGGCACCCATGACAAAGGTGCAGGGTTGACGCCAGTCATGAAAACCGAAGCGGCGAAACAGGCGTTGCATGACGGAATGGCTGCTGCA
This sequence comes from Magnetococcales bacterium HCHbin5, assembly GCA_002753505.1. Taxonomy (GTDB): domain Bacteria; phylum Pseudomonadota; class Magnetococcia; order Magnetococcales; family Magnetaquicoccaceae; genus Magnetaquicoccus. The sequence continues at coordinate 68,415 of PEAG01000002.1, forward strand.
CAGCCTCATCTCCCGCGGGACCAGGTCGTGTTCGGTGACAGCCGCCAGGGCCAGCAGCACACCACAGGCCAACAGTACCGGGTCCACTCCATCGCATTGACTGACCAGCAACTGTTCCGGGCTCTCTTTCAGCACCACATAACCGACGGTCTCCCTGCCGTACAGGATACGGAACAGACGGTAACAAACAAAGGGTAAACCGGTGGCATAACGCCATTGCAAATAGGCCAGAGAGGGGGAAAACCGGAAACGGAACGGGGTGGTTGTCGGCAGCATCTCTGCCTGGAAGGTCTGCTCTTCCCGGATCGCCACGCCAGAACCGGCTGCCGACAGAGAGCCGCTTTGGCGAAGAATGGCCTCCCTTTTATCGGCAAGTTTGATGGTGGGCAACAGCGGGGCGAGGCTGCGTTTGGCCAGAGCACGCCAGGAAAAATCGGTTGGATCGATGTGAAAACGTCTGTTGGCCAGCAACTGGGGCACGGGGGGAAAATAGTGCCACCCATTTTGCCGTATGATTTGATGTATCGCCTGACTGCCGCCCAGGGCCAGGGTATAGGGGGCGGCCTTCAACCAGCACAAAAACTGGAACCCGCCAAAACCGGGCAGGAAGGCCACATTGTTGCTGGCGGTTGCCACCTGTATCACATTGTTTTGGTATGTAAAGTCAACAATATCGATGCCGATGATGCCGGCCAGCTCCTCCCTGTCGTTCAGAAAGAGGTGGAGACGACAGTGGCCGGAACCATAGTACCAGTCCACAAAGTGGCGGTGGGTCAATACAGCGGGAAAAAAGGGGTGGTCCCGCCTCTGGAGCAACAGCTCATAATGGGTCGGATTGTATGGAATGATTTGCACAGCGCATCTTCCCCCCCCGGTCAGGAAATCCACTCCTCGTCTCCGCTTCCGAGTGTATAGTTGTTCATTTTTTATGGCAAGCAGAGAAAAATATTGACCCGGGCCGGACGGTAAGCCCATCATGGCGGTGCGGTGCGTGCCCCTGCACGGGTGACGCCCGTATCGAACAGACCATGACCATATATTAGGTTCCCTCGCATGAATGATGAAGCCGCAGACCGTTTGGCTATCGATGCCGCTTTTGCGGTACTGCCCTGGCCCCGGGGTCAAGGCGGTCATCAAAGGATGCTGCGCCGCTTTATCCGGTCGGCGCGCATGCGCTATTACCGGGTGGCTCCCCTGTCGTTGCTCTCCAGGCAACAGCCGTGTCTGCTCGACCTGGGGCACCCGCAGCAGGCGCGGTTGTTGGATTCCCGTCGACCGGTGATCTACCGGGCACCGGACCTCTGTTTGCCAGCCTCCGTTCAACCCGACGCCATGGCTCAGGGTGACCATGCCCGCATTCGCGATGCACTGATGCGGGCCGATTTTATCCTGTACCAGAGCCGGTTATCCAAACAGCGCATGGATGCACTCCACCTCCCTGCGGAGGGGCGTTGGGCGATCGTTCCCAATGGGGTATGTCTGAACCATTTTTCGCCAGACCCTATCGGGCGACAGCGGCAGGCCGGGCAACCCCCGGTTCTGGGGGTCGTCGGGCCTGGCTGCCACCACGCTTGGCTGACGCTGCTGTTGGCAATGAGCAGAAGGCTGACGGTGCGGCCCCACCTGCTGCTGGTGGGCAGGTTTGATCCGGATTGCCAACGGGTATTGGATCAGGCCCTTTTGGATCCCTGTTGGCAGCAGGTCATTGAATATGTGCCACGGCTGTCCGAGCTGGAGTGGGTCTCGTATTACCGGCGCATGGATTGCCTGCTGCATCCGGCGACAGGAGAGGCCGCACCCCACGAGGCGATCGAAGCACTGGCGTGCGGTGTGCCCGTGCTGTGTCCTGAGACGGCAGGCAGTGTCGAATGGATCGGGAACGGTGGGATGGTTGTACCCAACCCGGAGCCCGATGAGCCCTGGGGGGAGGGGTTGCAGGCGGCTGTGGCGGCAGGGGTGGAACGGCTGTTGGAAGATCTGCCCGCGCTGCGACGGCAGGCGCGGTTGCAGGCTGAAAAGGAAAACAATATTGAGATTATGACCCCGCTCTACCTGCGTGGGATGGGCCTGCCGCCCGGGGGGCCATCCCGGGGGTGGAAATACACCGCCGTGCGTTCGATCGGGCAACTGTGTTACCCCTTTAGCCGCAGGGTGCGGGTCAACGGCAATGGTCGGCCCCGGATTGGTCTGGTGCTGTGGGATTGGAACATGGGGGGCATCGCCTCCTGGATGTTTCGGGTGGCGGCCGCCATGCCGGAGTTTGAGTTCCATTTTATTGCCACCCATCTGGAGTTGCACGCCAGCCGTTGCGATGCGGTGGGCCGTTTTGCCTATACCCCGGGTTTCTGGCCCCTGGTGCGCTACCTGCGGCAGCACAACATTGACCTGCTACAGGCATCCAACAATCGTTGGCCGGTGGATGCGGCCAAGGTTGCCGGGGTGCCCAAAATTATTGAAAGGACGGATGGCACCGGTTCCTGTTGTCGGATTGCCAAGGGGGATTTGGACTGGGTGATCGTCTCTGCCGGGGGAACGGAGCCCTATATTCGCCGTTTTTGGCCTCAGGTGCCGACACAAGTGATTCGCAACAGTGTGGATTTGTCGGAGGTGGATGCCGCTCAACCACTGCGGAGTGCCGGCACCGATCAGGTGGTGATTGGCCGTTGTTCCCGTTTTGGCTGGGGCAAGCGGATGGACCTGTTGATCGATGCCATGACCGTGCTGGTGGAGCGGGGGCGGCCGGTGCAGTTGGTTCTGGCGGGGGAGGATTCCAAACTCTCTGGAGCCGCCTCTGCCGAATACAACCTGCGCCAGCAGGCGGCCCCGTTGGGTGACAAAGTCCACTTTTTTGGACGTACGGATACCCCGCTGGCACTGGCGCATGGGTTTGACATTGCCGTTTGCAGCTCCAACCCGTTCAACGAGGGGATTCCAAACTCCCTGATTGAGCCGATGGCCTGCGGCAAACCCGTGGTGGCAACCGATATTGATCAGGTGTCGGAGTTGGTGGTTGATGGGGTCAACGGTTTTTTGGTGCCACCGGGCAACGCCATGGCGTTGGCCGATGCCCTGGACCGACTGGTAACCGATCCCTCTTTGCGGAGGCAGATGGGGCAGGCGGCACGGCGTACCGTTGAAGAACGGTTTTCCTTTACAGTAGCGTTGGACCGTTACCGTACTCTCTATAGGCGACTGCTGGATCTGTCCTGAAATATTTACCCTTTGTTACCGTTAAAGAACGGGTTTCTTTTACAGTAACGATAGGTCGTTACTGTACGCTCTATAGGCGACTGCTGGATGTATCCTGAAACGTTTGCTCCCTATCATTGTGCGGCTGGAGTGCCACCGATTCCCGGCGGGGCCATGTTTACAGGCCGGGAGGGGCGGTCCCGCTTTGTTGCACACCATTTTGCCCCATTGTGGAACGGTTCGGTGTTGGATGTCGGCTGTTTTAAACGTGAGCTGCGCGCCCACCTGCCGACCGGTTGTTTTTATGTGGGCATCGATCTGATGGGCCAACCCGACCTGGTGGTCAACCTGGACCGGGGCCATATCCCCTTTGCCGACGCCTCATTCGATGTTGTTGTCTGTGTGGATGTGCTGGAACATCTGGAGTGTATCCATCAGGTTTTTGACGAGCTGCTGCGGGTCTCCAGCAACCGGGTGCTGGTGAGTCTGCCCAACTGCTGGCATGGCAACTGGCGTTGGTTGTTGCCCGGCGCGCCACGCCATTCGGGCAAATATTATGGTTTGCCGGCACAACGGCCACCGGACCGGCATCGCTGGTTTTTCAACACCATCGAGGCGGTGGAGTTTTTGCGTATTCGCAGCAAACAGGCCGGGGCAGAGCTGGAATATCTTGATTTCAGCATGTCGGCATCTCCGGGGCGGCGTTGGCTCATGCGGCATCTGCTGGGCAAAGATCATTGGGCCTGGTCAGCCGCAGCCGTTTGGGCTGTCATCAAAAAAGGCTCCCCCTGTTCTGTACAGCCAATGGATGGGCCGTGCTGATTGTCAGGTTTCTGCCGGAGCGAACAGGCGCGGCATGTGGTTGTGTATCGGGTATTCGTGGTGACACGAGGGGCAGAGAATAAGCTCTGCCGAGCAGATCAGGTCGACGGCGTGGCAGGCCGGGCAGCGCAGCAGGTGGGATATGTCCAGATTTTTGTTGCGACCGTGTTGGGAAAGCATGGTCCGCAACCCGTTCAGCACCCGGTTTTTTAGCGTCGGTCCCGACTCGGCCTCTGTCTTGGCCTGTGCAGACTCCTGGTACTCCCAGCTGGCGTCGTCCTCGGGGTTGAGTACGACAAACTGGATCTTGTCCTGCCAATAATAGCGCACATGAAAAGCGAAGGGGTGGCGTGGAATCGCTCGGCCCGTCAGCGGAAAGCGTGCCGTCGTCAGCAGGGGTTTTAACCGGTGTTCGTAGAGCTCCGTCAAGTCGGGATCGCTGACCCACGCCACCTTTTTGCGGATCAGCAAGGTCTCATTGCGCAGGGTGATTTCCAGTTTGTGGAAACGATGGGGGTTGATCCGTTCATAAAATGCGTCGGGCACCTCGATATAACCCGCCTTGGCCACCCGTTGCAGCTCTTCAAGAAAACGTGCCGGGTCGGAAGAGTGTTCCAGTACATGGGAGGCAATCACAAAATCGAACGCCTTGTCCCGGAAAGGCAGATTTTCCACCAGACCCAGCACGGTGGGGCGATCCATTACCAGCGGAACCCAATAGCGTTCACCGGATGTCTCGTAGGCATCGAGCAGCAGATTGGAGCGTGCATAGGGGTTGCCCCCGGATCCCACTTCCAGTACCAGGGCCTCCTTGGCAACAGGGCAGTGCAGACGGCGCAACGACCAGGCGATCCCCTCAAAGCCCAGGCGTTTGAACAATCGCATAAGCCAAGATTCACTGGTAAAATGCGATGTCCCATACGCCATGACTCTCTCCCCTGAAATATTGTATGATGCACACCCCGACAGGGCAATGTATCGGTATCCATTTGCTTTGGCAAGAATAAAATCGATGGGTTGCGGAGAGGGTGTTCCGGGTTTCCGTTACGGATCCCGCAACAGCTGTTGGTAGTGCGCCAGATGCTCTTTGGCGATGCGGCCTGTTTCATAACGGCGCACCGTGGCCAGGCCGCCAGCCACCAATCGTTGCCGCAGTTCGCTATCCAGCCAGAGGCGATGCGTGGCCTGGGCAACCGCTTCCGGTTGATCCAACGGCACCAACAGACCATTGACCTCGTGCTGGACCAGATCCCGGGTGCCGAACACTTGGGTGGCAATCAGGGGGATGCCGCTGGCCATGGCCTCCAGGGCGACCATCGGCATCCCTTCCCGTTCGCTTAACAGCCATACCACACCGGCTGCGCGGATCAATTCAGGAACATCACGTCGCACGCCCAGAAAAATGACCCGTCCCGCCAGGGGGGGCTGTTGGGCCTGATGCTCCAGTCGTGACCGCTCTGCCCCATCTCCTGCCACCCACAACTCGGCCGCCGGGGCGTGTTCCAGCCAAGCGCGAAGGGCCAGGAGACCCATGTGGACCCGCTTTAGCGGGTAGAGGGTACCCACCATGATGGCCCGCTCCGGCAGGGTTGACCGATACGGGGCGGGGTGGCAGGCCGTCAGATCCACCGGATTGGGCTGGATAAGGATGGTATGGGGCTCCTGCTGCAGCCCCTGAGCCTGATGATGGGCCACCGAAGGGGAGACTGCCAACAGGCGACAGCGAGCGGCAGCGATGGCGCGGGTGTACAGCAGACGCCGCCAGCGCGAGGGTAAATCGTCGGCTGTCAGGCAGGGATCCCGCCCGTGGGCGGTATAGAGTGTCTTCGCACCCGCTGCACGGGCAGCCGCTCCGCCCCAAACCAGGCTGTGCATGAGGTGAAAATGGGCGATGTCCGGTTTGAGGGTGCGGAAAAAATGCCACAGTTGGCGGCGGATGCGCCAATGCCGATCCTGGCGGTAAAAACGGATCGGGCCCTGCTCATAGAGGGCAAGCCGATGGATGTGGACACCACTGTTGGCCAATTCGTCCTGATATTCGCAGCGGGGACCGATCACCACCAGGTGAACCTCAACCCCCAGGTGGGCCAGACTGCGGCACAAGGCGGCCACCACGGACTCTGCTCCGGCCCGGCGCATGTCCGGCAGCACCATGGCCAATCGGATCGCTTGGCCGTTTTTTGGCGGGTCCGGATCATGGGCAGCCGTCATCGGCTGGCGTCCTGAATCAGTTGATGCCAGGCGGTCAGGGCAATGGTGCGGTCAAATCGCTCCATGAACAGTTGGCGGGCGGCCTCTCCCATCTGCTGGCACAGCCGGGGGTTGTCTGCCCAGGCAACCAGTTGCCGGGCTACGGCCTGGCTGTCACCCACACGGCAGGTCACACCGCAGCCAGCCGCCTGCAACAGGGGCGGGATCTCCCCCTGCTGATCCCCAATGTAGAGCGTGGGCCGACCGGCTGCCAGGATGCCATACCACTTGCTGGGTACAATCAACCCCTCCAGGCTTGGCAACAGGGAGAGCCAATGGATGTCCGGCAGCGTCAGGCTGTAGGGAAGCATGGCACGCGGCTGGTAGGGTTGCAGCAGAATATTGGTCAATTGTGCGGTTTTGATGCGTGCGGCCAAACGGGCCTGTCCCGCTCCCCCGCCGATAAACAGAAAGCGGATTCTGGGGTGCTGTTTGAGCTGCTCGGCGGCGGCCAGCAGGGTGTCCAGTTCGTGGGCTCGGCCCAGATTGCCGGAATAGCCCACGACAAAAAAATCTGTGAGCCCCCACGCTGTTCGCAGCGGGTTTTCCTCGGCTCTTATCGGGGTGATGGTTTGACCATCGGACCAGTTGTGGATGACACGAATCCGTTCCGCCGGGATCGCCTCGCCGCGCAACCGTTCAGCCATCCGGTCACCCAGCACCACATTCCGGCTGGCCTGTTGCCAGGTGTGGTTGCGCCACCGTTGCAGCAGGCGTATACCCTGTCTGCCGAGTGGCCGCACGCCCAGGAGCGTCGCCACTTCGGGGAAAACATCCTGGTTCCAGGTCAGCAGCGCGGCGTGACGGAGCCGGATGACGGGCCACTGGGTAACGGCCAGCAGTGGGGGATCGGTCAACACCACGACCAGATCCTTTGGCCTGGCCCAACGGAACAGCATGAGCGCAGCACTCAGGTGGAAGGTGAGATAGTCGATGGCGCGGCCCGGCAAAAAGTGGCGACCAAACCGGGAACTCCAGACGCGATGCACCTGGACAGCATCGACTGTCTCTTCGCTGGGCAGACGATCCAGCGGATCATCATAACGCATGCGGCTGGTGATGACATGCACAGGAATACCCCGATGGGCCAGATCGACAGCCAGGTCAGAGAGCAACTGACTGGTCGCCGAATGGTCCGGGGCAAAAAAACGGTTGAGAAAAATAATTTTTCTGGAACAGTGCATGGCAGCAGAGTGATCCTGTCCGTTGATGGCGGAGACAATCAGAATTATCCAATGAATAAATATTTTTTCAATGGTTGATGGAGAGTGTGTGATGACACAAACCGATGATCCCGGTTCATGGCGCAGGTTTTTCAGGTATGCTCTGCTGTGGATTGTGACGGTATCGGCCGGTGGGGAGCCGGTTGCTGCCCCGTCAACCGCTCAGCCAGCCTATAGCACATCCGCACATCTGCTCTACCCGGACAGGGATCTCAAGCCCGCTGCCAGCCGATTGACCGGGGCGGATTGGCTTAAAATCATTCGGGAGCGGATACCACCCCTGACGCATGAGCGGGGCAAACGGTGGCCGTTGATTTTTATCGCGGGTGTCGGGTTCGAGCCGTTGTCGGTGGCAGAGATACGGATGTTGTTGGAAAGGGGGATCACCCAGCACCTGGAGCTGAAAAGTTCCGCCATCGCCGCCGCCCGTCGACTCAAAGAGGCAGGCGCGCCCGTCATCCTGTTTGATGGCCGCAATGGCGCGTGGCCCTACAATCTGGAAAAAGACAAAAGCCAGTGGGCCCATCAATATCCCGACGCCCTGAAGGTGGATGAGCATTGGCGGGATCTGCCCTCGCCAGCCCTGTTTCGCGGTTGGGCGGTGGCCGCCGATCAGCTGCGTGCCACCCTGAACCGGTTTCGCCAGGAGCAGATACCGGTGGATGCCATCTGGCTGGATTATGAAAATGAGCCCAGCATGGCCAACTATTTTGCCACGATCCTCTCTCCCAACAGCCGCGCCTTGTTGCCCGAGTCGGCATTGGCCAACGAAAAGGCCTTTCGCCTCTATTGTCGCCAATTGTGGGTGCAACTGCTGTCAACCTATGTGGCGGGACCGGCACGGGAAATATTTCCCCGTCTCTCCATCACCAATTGGGTTGTGACCCTCTCTTCCGTGGAGCAGCCGGTGCTGGACTGGACCAATGAACCCCATCCCCCCATGGGGCCCACCCTGTTTACGGCGACCAATCCGATCGCCTATGGCATTGACACCGCTTTTCTCGCTTTATGGCAAAAAGAGTTTGTTCTCGATCAGGAGCATGTCGACCAGTTTTATACCCACATCCTGCTGCGGCAAATATCGGCAGACAGCTCCAATCGCCAGCAACAGGCTCCCTACATGGCGTCCATACCCTGGGTGGGTCGCTGGGTGGCAGACCATCCAGGCAAGAAGGTACCCATCATGAGTCGGGAACGCTATCGGGAGGTGTTGCGCCACCTGTGGTTGCGGGGCATTGACGGGATGCAGGTGTTCAATCCGATCCATGCACAGGACAGGGTGGGCATGGCAATCGCCGAGGTGGAGGATACCACCGCCGTCTACAACGAGATGCTGGGCTACCGGGAGTTCCTGGAAAAGGGTACCCCGATCAACCTGAACTATCCGGCGATCCAGTCCGAGGGTGCCCTCTGGTCGGGGTTGCGCTACCAGGACGAGGCGATTGTGCGGGTTTTTTGGCAGGGAACCGCGATTGGATTGTTGGAGATTGAACCATGGCCAGGCAGCAAGGTGACCTTGAGCAATCCCCTGCGCGGCGCGACATACCGCTTGCACCGTGAAAAAAAAGACGATACAATTCAAATTGTTTCTGTAAATCGTTGACCTGATGTGACCGCAGACGAAGGGTGGAAAAGCGCATGATCTCCAGATCCGGGAAGCTTCTGCCACACATGTCGATTCTCTTGCTGCTTGTTCTGACCCACTGGTCCCGTATCGCCGTGGGAGAGGAGCCCACGCCGCAGCAACCGCTGGATCAGACCGAACAGGGTCATGTGGAGGCATGGCTGGAGAAGGGGTATGCGCTTCTGCGTGGACGTGACGCCTCTCCGGATGCTGCGGCCGCTATCCCGTGGCTGCGGAAGGCCGCTGAACAGGGCAACGGCATGGCTCAAATCCAACTGGCTGAACTGTACGTCACCGGCCAGGGCGTTGCACCGGACACCAAAGCGGCCATACGCTGGTATCAGATGGCCGCTGAACAGGGGATTGCCACGGCACAATTTTATTTGGCTGAACTCCATTTCCGGGGTGAGGAGGGGAGCCTGGGGATTCAGGAGGCCGTACGGTGGTATGGCAAGGCGGCGGAACAGGGTATCGCCATCAGCGCGGTCAAGCTGGCTGACATTCTGATCAATGGCGAGGGAGTGGAGCCGGACCCGGAGGAGGCCATGCGCTGGTACCGCAAGGCGGCGGATCTGGGCAATACCGACGCCTGTTTGGCCTTGGCCTATCGCTACTACAACGGCTTTGGTGTGGAGAAAGATCCGTTGATGGCCATGCGCTGGTATCTGCAGGCCGCTGAGCAGGGCAACGCCGAGGCACAGCTTAAACTGGCCTACCAATATTACAGCGGCCGTGGTGTCCCGAAAGATGACAGGTCGGCCTTTCAATGGTTTCGCCGGGCGGCGGAGCAGGGGTTGGCTGAGGCGCAGTTGGGTCTGGCCGGTCTTTATGCCTATGGGCAGGGGACGGATCGGGACTATGTGGCAGCCTATGTCTGGTTCAACTTGGCCGCGACCGGCGACGAGGCAGACGAGTTGACCAAACGGGCCCGTGCCGGGCGCGCAATGGCGGCCAAACAGTTGACCCCCGACCAGTTGGCCGATGCCCAACGGCTGGCGGCTGAGCGGTTTTTTAATCGACGACCCAGTGAACAACCATGAAGACAATAGGGAGGCTCTCCCTGCTGGTTGCGCTGCTGCTATGGTTGGCATGGCTGTCGGTGGCCCAGGCGGCCGGGGAGGAGTCGCCACGCCATATCGGTCGGGTCATGCAATTGACCGGTCAGGTGTTCGGTCGTGTGGACCAGGCAGATCCGGTGGCCCTGCAGGTGAACGGCGAGTTGTTCGCCGATGAAGAGTTGACCACCCAGGCCCAATCCTCTCTGACCATCCAGTTTCGCGATGGTTCCACGTTTGCTGTTGGCCCCGATGCCAAAGTCATCCTCAATAAACTTCTCTTCAACCCCTTGGCCAGCCAATTGCAGAACAGCGTCAAGGTGGAAAAGGGGGCTTTTCGTTATACCTCCGGCTTTGCCGTCAAGAGTGCCAACGTCGCCATCAAAATGCCCAATATTTCGATCGGCGTACGGGGCACAGTGGCGGAAGGGTTGGTGGATTCGACCCTGCCCACCTTTTTTGCCATCCCCAAGGGGAGCGGCGTCCTCAGCAATGCGGCGGGTGAACAACCGGTGCAGGAGGGGGACGCCCTGGCCGCATTGGCGGATCAGCCTCCACCCAGACCAAGTGACATACCCGCTGCTGTCGCGGCCCAGGCAATACAACTGCTACAGGCAGAGGTGGGTGAGACCTTACCCATCGGCCAACCGTTGACCGAGGCGCAGCGGTTGGCCGATGCCATGGCCAACCAGATTCCCATGGCCGAACAGTTGGCTGGTTTCAACTCGACACCTGGACCGAAAGAGGGGTGGATCCAGATGGGGGTGGGGGAGATAATCCGCCGTCTGATCCGTGGGCTGGATTGGCTTATCAACCAGTTTAATCGGCTGGATGAGTGGCTCTCCACCGGTTTGCAGCGGGTTCTGGCCGAGGTTTCTCTGGTGCGCTCGGCACTAGCCCTCTCCTCGGATCAATTGAGTGGCGGTGCCCTTTCGTTGTTGACACAGGCGGCAAAGGTTGGTCTCCTGACGGGTGGAGATGCCCCCGTGAGTGCGGCACAGCAGGTCCAACAACAGGCATTTCGCCAGGAGGCTGAGCAACAGATACCTGATGCCGCCGCCCTGTTGGAGCAACATCGTCAGCAACAGCAGGCCAACAACTGGGAGAACAGCAAGCGGGGTACCCAATCGGTGATTGGTGGGGCCGCCCTGGTGGCCAAGGATGATCTGGATATTGCCGGTATCGTGCAGGCGGCGGTTCAAGCCTCCTCAGGGGGGCAGGAGATGGCTGCCGTCATAGTCAGCAGTGCCATGTCGGCCAAGGGCAAGACAGATTCAGCCGATGCGGCTGCCCACATTGTCTCGGCCGCATGCCGGGCGGATCCGAATATTGCGCAAACTGCGGCATCCAGCGCGGTAAGCAGTCTGTCCCAGGTTGACCGGAAAGAGTCGGCGGCCGTTATTGCCAGTGTGGCAGCTTCGATTGCGCCCCAGAGTGCGGCACAGATTGCGGCGGCGGTTACTGCGGTTGCTGGCAAAGAGGTTGCGGGAGATATTGCCGCCTCGGTCAGCGCGGTGGTCAAAGCGGAGGGCGCAGCGATTGCGGCGGCGGTGGCCCAGGTGGCCGGACCTGAGAGTGCGGCTGAGGTGGCGGCAGCCGTGGTGCGCATGGTCGGTGCCAAGGAGGCTGCCCAGGTGGCGGGGGCGGTGGCCCAGGTCTCCGGGGCGCAGGCGGCGGTGGGGATTGCGGCGGCGGTGGCAAAATTGGCGGGCAGTGCCTCGGCGGAGATTGCCCAATCGGTCATAAAATCGGTGGGCATCAATTCGGTTCAAGCTGCTGCCGAGATGGCCGCTGCCCTGCTGGCGGTGACCGGCCGTCAGGATGCAACTGCCCTGCTGGCGGTGGTATCCAAAGCGACCGGTATCAGTGCAGGCGAGGTAGAGGGGGCACTGGAGAGTGCCAAAAGCTCCAGGATTGTACAGGAAGCCATATTGACAGCCAAATCTGCTGAGACCAGGGCGGAGCAGTCTGAAAAGCAGGCACAGATCGCGGTGCAAAAGGTGGCTGTTACGGATCAGATCGCCAAAGATGTCGAGAAACGTCTTGAAGAGGCCTCCAAACCGGTGCCGTCTGTATTGCCCGAGCCGGTAAAGCCGGACAGTTCGCCTTCTGCTTCCGCGCCTGCTTCGACCTCCTCCCCGGCAGCGTCTTCGGCAGTGGGTGGGGATCGTTCCGGTGCCGGGTCGACTACGTCTGGAGGGGAGCAGATCAAGGAGGCTGCCCGCAGTTCAGCAGCAGAGGGCAGGAACCAGCAATCCGCCCAGGCTGTTGCCGAACGACAGATGTCGCAGGCCGTGGCCAGCGGTCAATCGGCACTCGAAATTTTGAACGATGCGATCAAATCCGGTTCCATGACGATGGAACAAGCGGTGGCTTCTGCTGTGGATGCGGGTCTGGATCCTGCGGCGGTGACCAAGGCTGCGATCACTTTGGGTGGTGATTCAGAAAAGATTGTTACCGCCGTGATCGAAGCCGGTGGTTCAGCCAGCGTGGTGGCCTCTGCGGCCATTCAGGCAGGAGGCGATGCGGACAAGGCTCTTGCAGCGGCGTTGAATACGGGAGGCAGTGCCCGCGAGGTGGCCATGGCGGCCATTCAGGCAGGGGGCAATAGTGAGTCAGTGATTTCGGTCGCTGTTCGGAGCGGCATGGCGGAACAACAGGTGATGTCGTTGGCTGTGCAATCGGGAGCCCGTGTCGAAGATGTGGCCCAATCCATGGTTCGGGCGGGAGGTGATGTCAAAGAGGTTGTCACGTTGGCTATACGATCGGGTGGTGCCGGTGATGCGGTGACCGCTGCCGTCATTGCCGGGGGAGGGGATGCGCGGCAGGTGGTGTCGGCTGCCATTCAGTCGGGAGGCGATGCCGGTCAGGTGACATCTGCGGCCATCAAGGCGGGTGGCAACGCGGGCGAAATCACTGCGGGTGCCATAGCCGCAGGCGGGTTGGTGCGTTTGGTGGTGGCTTCGGCCATTGCGGCCGGAGGCAGTGCAGCGGACGTGGTGATGGCGGCCAGTGTGCAGGCCCCTGACCAGGTCAAAAGCGCAGTGGAATCGGCCATCTCATCTGGTGTTGATCCGGGAGCCGCCCGCGCAGCCGGAACAGCAGGTCAATCCGTGGGGGAACAACCCGTCAAGACGATCAAATCCGCCAGCCCATCCTGAACGGATGCCCGGTCAAATGGGGAGGGTTGGACCACTAACGCAGCGTTTTCAGGTATAAAATAACCTGCCAGATCTCGTCCCTGTTCAGAATGGCGCGGAATTGGGGCATGTGGCCACCAAAGGCGTTGCCTCCCTCAGCGACGATCCAGAACAGGTAGGCATCTCTTTCCAGCAGCCCGTCCCCAGCCCACCCCAATGTATTGGACGGAAAGCTCAAGGCAAAGGCGTCCGGTCCATCATTGCGGCCATTGTCACCGTGGCATCGCGCACAATTATCCACAAAGATCTTTCTGCCTGCATATATGTTTTCCTGAACCATTGGTACGGGATTGGCCAATAGATTGGTCGAAACACAACTTGTCTTAAGATATTCTCTGCAATAATAATCCTTCATGCCGCTCTTGAAAAAGACTTCAATCTTTTTGTCTGTTTTTTTATCATTTTTATCGGATTTGTCCACCGCACTGTCCTGGATTGTGCGGTGCGTTTCTTTCGCTGTTTGCCATAACAAAGAGTCGCTAAAATGAAAACTTACATAAGTCAGCAAGAGCACTACGGCCGCAGCCAGGAAAAGAGAAACCGAATGGCTGCGTCTCTTGGCAACCGGCTCAGGGTCATGATCGTCATCCGATAAATCGGCATGGGAGTCGGGAGGTTTAGCGGTGGTTCCGGTGGGAACAACCCTTTTTTCGGCTCTTTGTTGCACCCCTGGAGGTTTGCCCTGTCCGACTCCATACAGCAAAGACTCAATTTGCAGGTTAACAGCCAGACCACCATCGGTCAGCAGCAGCCGATACAATTTAATCAGCGGGTTATGGGCAATGACCCCCTCTTGTAGCAAGACCAGAAAAAAATCAATTATACATGAGATCTCTGTAGAAATTGTGGCACGCGCGACACCCTTTTTCAGTTGCCACTGGAAATAAGCAATCACATCCTCTTCTGAGACTGCATTTACCCGTTTTCCCAGTTTATAAACAAAAATCAGGAATGGAAAAATGATTTCAAAATGATTGGCAAGGGTTGCTTCATCAAGATATTTCTGGGCAACCATGTTGTAAAGACTACAGATGCTCCGCAACTCCTCCTGGTGTCGGGCCGGGATGGATTGAAACGTTCCATCTGTCCGACTGACAGCAAGAAGTTTGTCGATCAATCTGCGCGGATGCTGCAACTGGGTTTTCATTCAGAATTCCTCTGGGTGTGGCTCTTTTTCGATGGCGCAGTTTCAAGCGAACTTGCTCGTACCCGCGCATACTGCTTGATCACCTGAACAATCATTATCACCAGCTGCCGTTTTCTGTCCGGGGTGACTACCCCTGTCGGTATAGAATTTGTGTTTCATGGATGAATGCAAGTTGCCAATGGGATCGTGCCTTGTGCGGAGACAGCAGAAGACTGTTTCCTTCGTCTCGGTATGCGCGTCGCTGTATTTCATTATAGCAATAGCGTTTATCTTGTCTACCGTGGATGACGCTTTTTCATGCCTTCCCGGGGTTGGATGCCGGTTTTGGATCTTGCTTGACACTGGTTGAAACTGAATGGTAGGGTGGGAGGCTGAGATGTATATGTCGTGGCTGGTTTCCAGGGAGACCCGACCATCGTGTAAGTCAGGCGGCACTCCTGAAGGGCGGTCGATTGGAGACCGTAGACTGGGTTGCAGGCCGTGCATACAACTCATTGAACAGGTGCAGCAGGACATAGCAGCCTCCCGCAGGCAAGTGATGAGATATCCGTCCATTCCATGAATTATTCTTCTGTTGCCAATGTTTTCGGTACCTTGTTGATTGTGATCGGCAGCTCTATGCTGCTGCCGGCCGTCTGTTCGATCTATTACAGGGAAGACGACCTGAATGCCATCGTCGTTTCTTCCTTCCTCATCATCTGCCTGGGTATTCCCCTGAGATGGATTTTTCGTAACCATCACCTTCTCAATATTCGGGATGGCTTGTTTATAGCCACCTTTGGTTGGATTGCCATCTCTGCCTTCTCGGCCATTCCCTTTATGATTCATGGTTCCATCCCGTCGTTGCGGGCGGAATGTCGTTGTTTGATGCCCATGCGGGTCCGGCCCGTGCCTTCCCCGATGCCCGGTCCCAATCGGGCAATGAACAAAGCGGCATGAAAAAATCAGCCAAACCACCGCAGTCACCACGACGAACAAGAGGCCTCGTAATCGATACAGTGAAAAATTTGCGTGCAATGTGAATAGAATCCAGTTTCGGGAGCCTTGTGATGGCGGATGACAACCTGTACGAAAGCGCGTTGCAATACCACCGGGGGGTGCCGGCCGGCAAGTTGACCATCACCCCGACAAAACCCCTGACCACTCAAAGAGATCTGGCACTGGCATACTCTCCCGGTGTGGCGGCGGCCTGCCATGCCATCACGAACAATCCCAACGAAGCAACCAACCTGACAACACGCGCCAATCTGGTGGCGGTCATCTCCAATGGTACCGCTGTTCTGGGGCTGGGAAATATTGGTCCGCTGGCCAGCAAACCGGTCATGGAGGGAAAGGCGGTCCTGTTTAAAAAATTTGCCGGGATCAATGTCTTTGACCTTGAGGTGGCAGAGACCGACCCGGACCGGTTTGTCGAGATTGTCGCCAGCCTGGAGCCCACCTTTGGCGGTATCAATCTGGAGGATATCAAGGCCCCGGAGTGCTTCGAGATTGAAGCCAAGCTCCGCAAACGGATGAAAATCCCGGTCTTCCATGATGACCAGCATGGCACGGCCATCGTGGTGGCCGCAGCCGTTCTGAGCGGTCTGAAGGTGGTGGAAAAACGGATGGACTCCATTCTGCTGGTGGTTTCCGGGGCCGGGGCCGCAGCGACAGCCTGTCTCAATCTGCTGCTGGAAATGGGGCTGCCCAAAGAGAACATTGTCGTGGCCGACCGACAGGGCGTCATTCGCCGGGACCGTCCGGGTCTCACCCCGCAAAAGGCTGTATTTGCAACCGGACGCAATCTCCATACCCTGGCAGAGGCCATTGCGGATGCCGATGTTTTTTTGGGGCTTTCCGGTCCCGGCATCCTGACCCGGGAGATGGTGATAAAGATGGCCCCCAACCCTCTGGTCCTGGCCCTGGCCAATCCCACCCCGGAAATTTTACCAGAGGTTGTCAAGGCCGTTCGTCCCGATGCCGTGATGGCCACCGGACGCTCCGACTATCCCAACCAGGTCAACAATGTTCTCTGTTTTCCCTTCCTGTTCCGCGGAGCCCTGGATGTGGGTGCCACCGAGATCAACCAGGCAATGAAACAGGCTTGTGTGCAGGCCCTGGCCGATTTGGCCACGACAACGGTGCCGGATGTGGTCGCCTTTGCCTATGCCGGGGAAAAGCTGGTTTTTGGTCCGGACTATTTTATCGTCAAGCCCTTTGATCCCCGCTTGATCGTGGTATTGGCCTCCGCCGTTGCCAAAGCCGCGATGGAGAGCGGTGTCGCCACCCGTCCCATTGCCGACCTCACCCTTTACCGCCAGCAATTGTTTGAATTTGTCTCACACTCTGGACTGGTGATGCGTCCCATTTTTGAACGGGCCCGCCGCAATCCCAAACGGGTCGCTCTGGCCCATGCAGAGGAGGAGCGGGTGTTGCGCGCCGCCCAGCAGATGATCGATGATCAAATCGGACGTCCCGTTCTGGTGGGTAGTGCCCCGGTGATCCAGGAAAAATTGGTGACGCTTGGACTCGAAATGCGGCCAGGAGAAAATGTTGACCTGATTGATCCGGCGACGGATCCTCGCTACGAGCATCTGTGCACGGAATACCATCTGCTCATGGAAAGAAACGGTTGTACGCCCGACAATGCACGTCAGTTGGTACGGGAATCCAGCACGATTGTTGCCGCCCTGCTGGTGCGGCGGGGCGAGGCCGATGCCATGCTGTGTGGTGCCGTCGGTCTGATCAGTGCCCACATCCGGGTGGTCCGGGACGTGATCGGTCGCAGTGAGGGCATTCGTTATTTCAGTGCGTTGAGCGGGATCATTCTGGACAAAGGGGTTTTCTTTATCTGTGATACCAACGTGATTGCCGATCCAACCGCAGAACAGGTGACGGACATGACCATTCGTGCCGCCCGGCAGGTGGCCCGTTTTGGTATGACTCCCAAGGTGGCCCTGCTCTCCTCCTCCAGTTTTGGTTCCTACCGGGCCCCCAGCACCCTCAAGATGCGGCAGGCCCTGGAGATGATCCGGCAACAGGCCCCGGATCTGGAGGTGGAGGGTGAGATGCGCGCCGATGCTGCCCTGTCTGAGGAGATTCGTCGGGCCATTTTTCCCAATTCCCGTTTGAAGG
Source organism: Magnetococcales bacterium HCHbin5 (assembly GCA_002753505.1). Lineage (GTDB taxonomy): Bacteria > Pseudomonadota > Magnetococcia > Magnetococcales > Magnetaquicoccaceae > Magnetaquicoccus. The sequence goes on from PEAG01000002.1 coordinate 86,039, forward strand.
GTCAGGCCAATCTGCTCATCATGCCCAATCTGGATGCCGCCAACATCACCTTCAATATGTTGCAAATATTGGGAGAGGGTGTTGTGATCGGTCCCATCCTGCTGGGACCGGCCCGCCCGGCCCACGTTTTGCCGCCGACGGTCTCCGTGCGGGGATTGGTCAACATGGCAGCCTATGCTGTCGTGCAGGCCCAGGAGTCCGGTGCCCCGACCGTCCCTGACAGATAGGCGACCATGGGGGGGGCAGGCATGCGCCAACACAACTATAAATGTTTTATTTTTTTTGTATTTACCTGTCAACGCGCCGTGCCCAGAAAATATTCCTTGGCACCCTGTGCGTTCATGGCGGTACTGATACGGCCCAGGGCATGCAGATAGGCGGCGGTGCGCAGACAGATTCCCTTCTCCTGGGCAATCTCCCAGATGCAATGGGCCTCTCGTGCCATGCGTTCATCCAGGCGATTGTTCACCTCCGCCTCGCTCCAGTAGAGCCCGGAACGGTTTTGAACCCATTCAAAATAGCTGACCGTCACCCCACCCGCATTGACAAGTATGTCGGGAACCACTTGAATGCCCCGTTTTTCCAAAATCTGGTCACCCTCATAATCGGTGGGGCCATTGGCCACCTCGAAAAGAACCCGGGCGCGAATCCGCTCTGCATTGGCCGCCGTAATCTGCCCCTCCAGGGCAGCAGGAATCAATACGTCCACGTCCAACTCCAACAGATCGGCATTGCTGATGGTGGCGTGCTCCTTGATGTGACAGACCGATCCTTGGCAATAGATCGCCTTGAGAGCCCGGGTCTCCTCCTTGGCCTGCCTGACCGAGGGAATATCCAGCCCTTCGGGCGCATATATGCCACCGACAGAGTCGCTGACGGCCACCACCTTGTAGCCCGCCGCATAAAGAAAACCGGCCAGGATGGAACCCGCGTTGCCAAAGCCCTGAATGGCAACCCGAATCGAAGCGGGATCCTTGAACCCCATTTTTGGCAGCAGGGTTTGCAAAGTGACAAAAGCCCCGCGACTGGTTGCCTCTTCCCGACCCAGACTTCCCCCCATGCTCAACGGTTTGCCAGTCACCACCCCCGGTTGAAAGGATCGCTTGATGATGCTGTACTGATCCATCATCCAGCCCATGATCATGGCATTGGTATAGACATCGGGGGCCGGGATATCCACCTCCGGCCCAATCAGATCGGCTATGGCATTGACATACCCTCGGGAGAGCCGCTCCAACTCCATCCGGGAGAGCTTTTTGGGGTCAACCTGTACCCCGCCCTTGCCCCCCCCAAAAGGCAGATCAAGGGCAGCACACTTGAAGGTCATCCAAAAGGCCAACGACTGCACTTCGTCCAGGGTGACATTGGGGTGAAACCGCACCCCCCCCTTGGTCGGGCCCCGGGTATCGTCATATCGGACCCGATAGCCCTTGAACACTTTCAAGGTTCCATCGTCCATGCGAACCGGGATGCGGACAACCAGGCTGGATTTGGGCATTGTCAACCGCTCGCGGGCATCGTCGGAAATGGTGATATACCCCAGTGCCTTTTCCAACTGTTTGGCGGCGTCATCCAATAAACTCGACATGGTATGAATCTCCCAAAAATAAAAGTGGGCGGGCTCTGAACGGAACCATGAATGATCCGGTCCAGAGTTGTGATAACTACCTCCCTGCGTCAACCTTACAGGAGGAATCGAGGTGTGTCAAACAGGAAGGATTGACCATGGTACCCCCCAAATTCCAAATCGTTTGCGCTGGCCGCCCTGCACCGCCTGTCCAATAAAGACGTTGACAAATGGTGGTCAGCGGTCAAGAATCAAACCCGCTTGCGGTGCGCACGCTGCCCCTTCGGGTCGTCTTGCGGTGTAACGCGAACACTGCGCCTTTGCCTGGTGCGGTGGCCGTCTGCTTGTTGAATCGAGGTGGTCGGGCCGCCGGTACGAAAAAGGGGAAACATGAATCAACCCAAAGAGATGCAACCCATGGACGCAACCGAACTTGAGACCCGTGAATGGCGGGAATCATTGGATTATGTTTTTCACCACGGCGGTGCCGACCGGGTTGTCAGCTTGTTGCGCATGTTGCAGACCCACGCCAAAACCCTGGGAGTGGAGATCCCTTTTTCGGCCAATACGCCTTTTCTCAATACCATTCCGTTGGACAAACAGCCGCCGTTTCCTGGCAATCGTGACCTGGAACGGCGCATCAAAAGCCTGGTCCGCTGGAATGCCATGTCGATGGTGGTCCGTGCCAACAAGGAGGAGCATGGCATTGGCGGACACATTGCCACCTACGCCTCTGCCGCCACCCTTTACGAGGTCGGCTTCAACCATTTTTTTCGTGGACCGGACGACCCCTGCGGTGGCGATTTTGTCTTTTTTCAGGGCCATGCCGCCCCTGGCATCTATGCCAGGGCCTACCTGGAGGGACGCCTTGGCGAGCGGGATCTGATCCATTTCCGCCGGGAGTTGGACCCTGAAGGGGGGCTCTCCTCCTATCCTCATCCCTGGCTGATGCCCAACTTTTGGCAGGTGCCCACCGTTTCCATGGGGTTGGGGCCCATCATGGCGATCTATCAGGCCCGCTTCCTGCGCTACATGGAGGATCGTGGCCTGTTGCAGGCAACCGACAAAAAAATCTGGGCCTTCCTGGGCGATGGCGAAACCGACGAGCCCGAATCCCTGGGTGCCATCAGCCTGGCAGCGCGGGAAAAACTGGACAACCTGATCTTTGTGATCAACTGCAACCTGCAACGGCTGGACGGCCCTGTGCGTGGTAACGGTCAGATCATTCAGGAGTTGGAGGCCGATTTCCGGGGCGCAGGCTGGCATGTCATCAAGGTGATCTGGGGCTCAGACTGGGATCCCCTCTTGGCCCAGGATCATGAGGGATTGCTGCAACAACGTCTGGCGGAGTTGGTCGACGGCGAGTATCAGCGGCTCTCCATTGCCGGCGGTGATTATGTCCGGCAGCACATTTTTGGCGGGGATCCTCGTCTGCTGGCGATGGTGGCCCACCACTCCGACGATCAACTGAGCCGAATGCGCCGCGGCGGCCACGACCCGGCCAAGGTCTACGCAGCCTACAAGGCAGCGGTGACCCACCGCGGTCGCCCCACCGTCATCCTGGCCATGACCATCAAAGGCTATGGGCTGGGAGAGAGTGGCGAAGCAACCAACGTTACCCATTCCCGGAAAGAGCTTTCCGAAGAGGAGATGCGCAGCTTCCGTTCCCGTTTTGGCGTGCCGCTCTCGGATGAGGAGGTTCACCGCATGCCATTTTACAAACCCGACGAGGAGAGTGAAGAGATACGCTATCTCAAAACCCATCGCAAAAAATTGGGGGGCTTTCTGCCTTGTCGTCGGCCTGGTATCCATCGACTGCCCGCTCCGGAGGCCGGGCTGTTTGAGGAGTTTTATCAGGAGAGCGGCTCCCGTCCCGTCTCCACCACCATGGCTTTTGTCCGCATGCTCACCAAGTTGCTGAAAGATCCAGGCATCGGCAAGAGAATTGTCCCCATCGTTCCGGATGAGGCTCGCACCTTTGGCATGGAGAGTCTGTTTCGCCAATGTGGCATCTACTCCCACCCGGGCCAGCTCTACGAGCCGGTGGATGCACAAAGCCTGCTCTATTACAAGGAGATGCGGGAGGGGCAAATCCTGGAAGAGGGGATCACGGAATCGGGAGCCATGAGCTCTTTTATCGCTGCCGGCAGTGCCTATGCCAACCATGGGGTCAGCATGATTCCCTTTTTTATCTATTACTCCATGTTTGGTTTCCAGCGCATGGGCGATCTGGCGTGGGCAGCGGCCGATATGCGGACCCGGGGCTTTTTGCTGGGTGGAACAGCCGGGCGCACCACCCTGCTGGGAGAGGGGTTGCAACACCAGGATGGCAACAGCCACCTGCTCGCCCTGCCGATTCCCACCTTGATGGCCTATGATCCGGCCTACGCCTGTGAGCTGGCCATCATCATCGAAGAGGGTATCCGCCGCATGTATGTGGAAGAGGAAGATATTTTCTACTACATCACGGTCATGAACGAAAACTATCCGCAACCTGCCCTGCCGGCTGGGGCAAAAGAGGGGATTTTAAAAGGGATTTACCTGTTCAAAGCCGCGGACGCCCCCCCCGCTGCACCCGGGGTGCAACTTTTTGGCAGCGGTGCGATTCTCAACGAGGCCGTGGCCGCACAACAGTTGCTGGCTGATTACGGGGTCGCCGCCAACGTCTGGAGCGTGACCAGTTACAAGGCGTTACAGCAAGAGGCCCGGATGACCGAACGCTGGAACCGTCTGCACCCGGGCGAAACCGCCCGCATCCCCTATCTTACCCAAACCCTGCAAGGCCATGTCGGTCCGGTCATCGCGGCGACCGATTATGTGTCGGCTCTGTCGGACATGGTCGCCAAATGGGTTCCCGAGGGGTTGGTCAGCCTGGGAACCGATGGCTTTGGCCGCAGCGACCGGCGCGCTGCGTTGCGGGATTTTTTTGAGGTGGATCGGCGACACATCACCTTAACCGCCTTGAGTACCCTGCACCGACGCGGTCAACTGGCGGTCGAAGTGGTTCAACAGGCGATGAATCAACTGGAAATCGATCCGGGCCGACCTGATCCGGCCACTCTTTAGGGACGCCAGGCTCCAATGGTGGAGAGGATGCAGAATGTGGGGAGATAGGATGCGCAGGCCATTCAAGCTGCCAGAGCTGGGAGACAACATAGAGGGTGTCGAGATCATCGCTGTCCTGGTGGCGGCAGGGGAGAAGGTTGCAGCGGGCAGATCGCTGCTGGAAGTGGTGACCGACAAAGCGGTATTTGAGATCCCGGCCGATGAGGAGATGATTGTCACCGAGATTCTGGTCCGCTCGGGGGATCGGGTTGGGGTGGGAGAGTCCCTGTTTATCGTGAGCCCGACTGCAGCAGACACCCCACCGGCAACGGAGAGCGCAATAGCGGTCGTGACAACGGAGTCGGCTCCCCCCCTGCCATCGGAGTCCGCCGCGACTGTGCCTGTTGTCGAACCACCAACAGCGGCAACCGGGCTCCCCAAGGGGGTTCTGGTCCCGGCCGCTCCCTCTGTGCGGCGCGAGGCCCGCGCATTGGGCGTCCCGATTGAGCAGGTTCCCGGGACAGGCCCGCAGGGTCGAATTTCCATCGATGATGTGCGCCAGTTTGTCAAACAACGCAACCTGGCCAGCCCGGAACGGCCTGGAAATACCCAGCCAGCCTCGCCGGAGGGCCCGGCCATCCCCTCCCAGGTCGCCCTGCCCGATTTTACCCGCTGGGGCAAGGTCAGTCGCGAAAAAATGGGCCCATTGCGTCGGGCGACCGCCCACCATCTGGCGGCAACCTGGAGTACGCTGCCCCAGGTCACCCAGTTTGATCAGGCCGACATCACCCCGTTGGAACTGGTACGCAAACGGTTGACAGCGCATGTGGAAAAGGCGGGCGGTGGCAAACTTTCCCTGACCGCCATTCTGCTCAAAATCGTCGCCGGGGCACTGAAAGCATTTCCCACTTTTAACGCCTCGCTGGATCTGCGTACAGACGAGCTTATCCTGAAACAGTATGTGCATATCGGGGTGGCTGTCGATACGCCAGAGGGATTGATCGTTCCGGTTGTTCGCGATGTCGATCACAAAAACATCACCCAGCTTGCCATCGATCTGGCGACACTCACCCAGAAGGCGCGCACGCGAAAATTGATGCCGGAGGAGATGAGTGGTGGCTGTTTCACCCTCTCCAATCTGGGCACTGTTGGCGGTGTCGGCTTTACACCCATTGTCCGTCATCCCGAAGTGGCCATCCTGGGCGTGGCCCGCAGCGGGATCGAGGCCAGATTTGCGGAGGGGGCCTTTCAACCCCGTCTCATGCTGCCGCTGAGCCTCTCTTACGACCATCGGGTGGTGGATGGTGCGGATGGGGCGCGCTTTCTGCGTTGGATTTGCGAGGTATTGGAAGAACCCATGCGGATCGCCCTGGAAGGGTGACAATCCGGCAGCACTGGTTGTTGGAGCTTGATTCATGAATGAGACAAAAGATGTCGTCGTCATCGGCGGTGGTCCCGGGGGATACGCTGCTGCATTTTTGGCCGCCAGCTATGGTTTTCGGACCACCCTGGTCGATATGCGTTCCACGCCGGGTGGCGTCTGTCTCCATTGCGGCTGTATTCCCAGCAAAGCGTTGCTGCATGCGGCCAAGCTGCTGACGGACGCACGGGAAGCGATGGAGATCGGGATCGATTTTGGCCAACCCAGGGTGGAGATCGACAAAATTCGGCTCTGGAAAGAGCGGGTTGTCTCCCAATTGACAACCGGGCTGAGTCAACAATGCCTCAGACGGGGGGTGACCTTTATCCAGGGGCAGGCGACCTTCCTGGGCTCCAACCAGATCGCCATTCTCAAACCGGACGGGCAGCAATCCGAGTTGCTGTTTGATCACTGCATCCTTGCCACCGGCTCCCGCCCCACGCCGCTGCCCGGCATTCCATTGCAATCGCCCCGAGTGATGGACTCTACCGCTGCATTGGCGTTTGAGCAAATTCCGGAGCGATTGCTGGTGGTCGGGGGTGGCGTGATCGGGCTTGAGTTGGGTTCGGTCTACGCCACCTTTGGCAGTCGGGTGACCATTGTCGAGATGAGCCCGACGCTGCTGCCGGGCGCGGATCGGGATCTGGTGCGGGTGGTTGCCAAGCGTCTCGAAAAGCTGACCGAATCCATCAGGCTGGAAAGCAAAGTGACGGCCCTGGTGGAGCGAGCCGATGGCCTTCTCGCCACCCTCGAGAACAGCGCAGGTCAGGCGGAGGAGCTCCACTTTGACCGGGTACTGGTTGCCATCGGTCGGTTGCCCAACTCCGAAAACCTGGGGCTGGAGAAGACCCGGGTTCGGCTGGAGCGCGGTCTGGTGCAGGTGGATCGTGCCATGCGCACGGCTGATCCAGCCATTCTGGCGATCGGTGATGTGGTTGGTGGACCCATGCTGGCACACAAGGCTGCCCATGAGGCCCGGATTGCGGTGGAGGTGTTGGCGGGCAAAAAGGCCCAATTTGATCCGCGGGCCATTCCTGTCGTCGCTTTTACTGATCCCGAGGTGGCGTGGGCCGGTTTGACGGAAACAGAGGCCAAAAAACAGGGCATCCCGGTGAAGGCGGTACGTTTTCCGTGGGGGGCCTCCGGTCGGGCACACACCCTGGGACAGGTGGATGGCTCCACCAAATTAATTGTTGACCCCGAAACGGAACGGGTGTTGGGCATTGGCATGACGGGACCGGGAGCAGGGGAGATGATTTCGGAAGGGGTACTGGCCCTGGAGATGGGTGCCACGGTGCGTGATCTGGCAGAGACCATCCACCCCCATCCCACCCTGTCCGAAACGGTGATGGAGGCAGCAGAGGTCTTTTTTGGTCACAGTGTCCACTATTTTACCCCAAGGCAAAACCGATAAATTATTTTTTGTTTGTCAAAGAGGCAAATTGTTCCGAAACAGATCTCAAGCAGGTTGCTCTCCCCTTTAACCATCGCGGCGCAGGACGGTAGTCAAAGTCGGTTTCCGGGTTCGATACCGCAGGATGCAGTGGCTGGCAGGAGTGGGTGGATTGGCTGCAGACGGGTTTTGCTGTGGCATTTTTTTGCGGGAATGGCTATCGATGAAAAATGATGATTTCAGGAAACATGGTGCATGATTTTAGATGACCCTTCCGTCCACGAACTGATTCGTCAACGTTGGTCCCCACGCGCTTTTGACGGTCTGCGTGCGGTTGACCGGGGGGAGGTCATGACACTGCTGGAGGCGGCTCGCTGGGCACCTTCTTGTTACAATACCCAGCCATGGCGGTATATTGTCGCCCTGCGGGAAAACAAGGCTGCATTTGATCGTATTCTGGCTTGCCTGGTGGATGTCAACCAGGTTTGGGCCAAGGAGGCGGCAGTGCTGATGATCTCCCTGGCCCGGAAGCTGCACGACCACAACGGCAAACCCAACCGTTGGGCATGGCATGATGTTGGGGCTGCCAATGCGCAGCTGACCCTTCAAGCCACAGCGATGGGGTTGGTTGTTCATCAGATGGCGGGGTATGACCCTGAGGCGGTCCGCAGGCTCTACTCCTTGCATGACCTGTTTGATCCCGTGACCATTCTTGCCCTGGGATATCCTGGCTCACCCGAGCAGCTGGATGGGCCCTTGCGCGACCGGGAGTTGGCACCGAGACAACGCAAATCGATGGAAAAAATCGCTTTCAATGGCGAGTGGGGAAAGCCGTTGTAGGGTTGGTGCCTGCAAGTACGCTCTTGTCGCCTCTCTCTCGCCGCCCAACACCCTCCCTCTGCCGTTCGACGGCAACTTGACATGTGCCAGTCGTCCTTTTTATCTGTGGCACCCGGATTGCTTGCACGTTCATCATCACGATAATGTGGTACGCCTCTCATGATGGAGGTGACCGGTTTTGATGGCTGTGCTCCAGGGGAAAAGGGGAAACAAGATGAATGTGCTGCCTGTTGCCGAGGCTGGCAAAGGGGTTGGTGTGGATCATGCGAAAATTATCCGTCCCATCAAGCATGATAAATTGACCCGTGTGGCCTCAGCCCGGTCCTTTGATGTGGGTTGGAGCTGGGTGGAACGGTCCGAAAAAAAACAGCCCCCGAACAGATCGCGTTATGGTGTCAACAAAACGGCTTTCGCCCAGTCTGATCTTGCGGCCCCACTCCCCCCATCGATGGACGAACCTTCAGATGCAGAGTCGTCTCAAGGGAGTCTCCAGCCCGAAACGGCTCAATCGAACCCGTCCCATTCAGACACGTTGGGGGCCGCAGGCCCGTCAAAGGGAGAAATTCCGGCAGATGATGGACTGCTTCGTTGGACGTTGGCCAGACTGGAAGAGGAAAATGCATTCCTGCGCAGTCGTTTGATCGCTTCGGAAGAGAATGTCAAAACCTTGATCAGCCTGATGGCGGTCAACAGAGACCATAACTGACACTGCTGTTCAGGGGGCTGGACCGCTCCCAATGCCTGCCATGCGCGAATGACAACCAGAGGATGTGGAGCGGTTGATTCCGGTCAACGTTTCTGCAAGGCGTTGGGGTTCAATTGATAGCCGTAGCCCGATACGGTCATGATGAGAGTTCCCCCCTGGCCTGCCTGCTCCATTTTTTGACGCAGTCGGCAAATGATGGAATCCACAGTACGATTCTGGGGCGGATCCTGACGCCGGGAGATGGCATCTTTCAACTGTTCCCTCGACACCACCGCACCGCGAGCCTTGATAATGGTGGCCAGACAGTTGAATTCCCCTCGCGTCAAAACCACCCACTCCCCCCGCGCCGTCGTCAGACGTCGTTGAGCAAAATCCAGCACAAATCCCTCAAACGGGATAATGGCAGCAGGCATATCGACAAGGGTGCTGCCTTGACTGGCAGATTTGGCATTGCGATGGAGAATATTCTGGATTTTAGCGATCAACTCCCGTGGATGGAACGGTTTGATAATATAATCATCGGCCCCCAGTTCAATACCCGCCAACCGATCCTGCTCACCGCTTCGGGATGAGATGACAAACAGGGGCAGATTGGAGTAATGGCGAATTTTTCTGAGTACGACCAGCCCATCTTCATCAGGCAGATTCAGATCCAACAGGACACAATCCGGTTTTTTTTGTTCAAAGGCCGCAAAAAAATCTGTCGATGTGGCACAAGCAATCACCCGGAACCCTGATTTTTCCAGGTAGGAACTCATCAAAAATCGCATGCTGTCATCGTCCTCCAACAGGCATATCAAGGGGGTACTTTGGTGCATTGTATAAAACTCCTCGTCCTGACAAGGCGTCCATTTTTCCTATTCATCAACAATTTATCAGCATTTCATACATTATTCATCAATAATGGTGATGCATTGCTCATTATTATGCTCTGTTTTGTTCCTGAAACCTGTCAAAATGCATCAAGGTCAAGCTGGAACATCGGTTTGGTTGGGAGCAGGCACACCTCCCCCCCGCAGCCTGGAAAAAGTTGCGACATCCCCTGCATCTGGAACGTTTTATGGGTACCAATAGCAATTGCGGGTCGGCTCCATGAATCTTACAATGTCATCTGCTGTGCCGTACTGGGTACAGCTGTTCAGACTGTGGTCGGTCATACTATGCACTGCTCTGCTGCCCAGGTCGGGAAATGCGGATCCGATGCCACATCCCATGCAGATCGCTCCGCAGATGAACGGTCTCTTTGCATCACAACATCTGCTGATTCTGGAAGATCCTGATCGTTCCCTGACCCTGGCGGATCTGACCCAACCCGCCACCGCAGCACGCTTCCAACCAGGAGGAAAGGTCACCAGTCAGGGCATCACCCGTTCGGCCTGGTGGGTGCGCGTGGATGTGGTCAACCCGACCGACCGTCCCATCTCATGGTTGTTGCAAGCACTCAACCCACTGCTGGACTATCTGGATCTCTACCATCTGATAGATGACCATCCCGTTGAGGTATGGCACATGGGAGACCATCGCCCATTTTCGGCCCGCCCCATCCCCTTTGCCAGTCCTATTGTTCCTCTGGAGACCCCGGCCCGCACAACGAGCCACATCTATCTGCGCTACGCATTTCAGACGGTGGGCATTGTCGATACCGAGATTTTGCTGTGGACGCCCACAGAATTTGCCCATTATCGCGACTGGCATGGCATGTTGACCGGGTGTTATACGGGCAGTTTGCTGTTCATGGCGTTGTATAACCTGTTTATTTTTATCGCCACCCGCATGCGGGCTTATCTGTGGTATGTGGTTTACATGGGCATGTACATGATTACCGGCCTGGCCATCACAGGGGAAGGACATCGTTTTTTTTATACCCATTCGGCCTGGCTGACAGAACTGATGCCCAATTTTTCCATCATGCTGAGCATGGCATTCGCCATGCAGTTCAACCGCACATTTCTGAATCTTCCCACTTTGGCCCCCCGGACGGATCGTTTTTTTATTCTGTTGATGACCACCTTTTTCTGCGCGACGGTGTTGATATTGCTGGGATATAAACAGATTGCCCTGACAATTGCCTTTTTGGCTGCGGCCATCGTGATCCTCTGCCTGCCACTCATCGGAGGGTGGTTGTGGTGGCGGGGCTACAAAGGGGCCAGACTGTTGACCATGGCCTGGGCCATCGTGCTGACCGGCGCAGCGATCAGTTTGGGACGCTTTGTGGGCTACGTGCCCACTTCACACTGGACGCTATGGAGCGGGCGTTTAGGGATCTGGATAGAGGCGATACTGCTCTCCCTGGCCTTGGCGGACCAGATCAATATTTTGCGTCAGGAGAAAGATCAGGCCACCCAAAGAGAAAGAGAAGCGATTTTACTGGCAAAAAATGAGTTGGAAAGCAAGGTGACCGAGCGTACTCTGGACTTGCAAGTTGCCAAACAAAAAGCCGATGCCGCCAATCAGACCAAAAGCCTTTTTTTGGCCAACATCAGCCACGAAATTCGCACTCCCATGAATGCCATTATCGGCACTACCCATCTCGTTTTAAAAACACCCATAACCGAACGGCAACAAAAATATTTGCTCATCATGCAAAACGCCGCCCACCTGCTTTTGCAGATGATCAATGATATTCTTGATTTTTCCAAATTTGAAGCCGGTGAATTAAAAATAGAGCGGATACCATTCCATCTGCACACGTTGATTGAGAAGACTCTCCGGCTCATGGAGGGCAAGGCGGATGAAAAGGGGCTGGAATTTTTGCTGCGCTGCCACGTCCGATCGGATCTCCAGTTGATCGGTGATCCGTTGCGACTCCAGCAAATTTTACTCAACCTGCTCGCCAACGCCATCAAATTTACCCATCAGGGTGAGATCTCCCTCGGTATCGAACCGGTTCATGAAACCCCTGTTGCGGTCCGCCTGCGATTTTGGGTGCAGGATTCCGGCATCGGCATAAGCCAGGCACAAATAAACTCTCTGTTTCAGCCTTTTTCCCAGGCCGACATCTCCCATGCCCGCAAATATGGTGGCACCGGCCTGGGTTTGGCCCTCAGCCAGCGGTTGGCCACGGTCATGTCTGGCATCATAACGGTCGAGAGTGAAATCGGAATGGGCAGCACATTCAGTCTGACAATACCCTTTGAGATCAGCAAAACAGCGGCACAGAGAGCGATCATACCCGTAACAGAAGATGTGCGCTCTCTGCGCATCCTGTTGGTTGATGACCATGAGAGTGCGCGCACTGTGTTGAGTGAGATGCTGGAAAGCTTTGCGTTTGAGGTTACGGCGATCGATTCCGGCTTCACTGCGCTGAAATTGTTGGAAGAGTCTACAAAAAACGCAGAGACTCCATGTTACGATCTGATATTGCTGGATTGCCAAATGCCCCACATGGATGGTTTGGAGACGGCCCGCCGCATCCATGCTGAAATTCCCCTTCCCCCGCCACCCACCATTCTCATGGTGTCGGCCTGTCAGCGGGAGGAGGTGATCGAACAAGCTGAATCCATGGGATTGGCGGGCTATCTGCACAAGCCGGTCACCCCGTCAGAACTGTTTGACACGATCATGGGTGTGCTGGGTGGCAGTCGCCTGTTATACCCCCACACCATTGCCCAAGCCGCCTGGAACGTGGAGCGAGAAGAGATCAGGGAGATCCAGGGAGCCCGGGTACTGCTGGTGGATGATATTCCCCTGAACCAGGAGATTGCACAGGAATTTCTGGAGGGTTACGGGTTGATCGTAACGCGGGCGGGCGGTGGTCAGGAGGCCATCACACAACTGCAAAACCAGACCTTTGACCTGTTGCTGATGGATATCCAGATGCCCGATATGAATGGTCTCCAGGCCACACAGGCGATACGTCATCAGTGGCCGACGCGACGATTGCCCATCATCGCCATGACCGCCCATGCCCTGGCCGACGACAGGCGGATGTGTCTGGAAGCCGGCATGGACGATTATATCACCAAACCCATCGATCCCAGGCAATTGCTTCGCGTACTCAGCCGTTGGATTCAGACCGGAGCCCAGGCAACGGACAAGACGACAACACCCCCGGCAGATCACAGCGTGCAAGAGAGTCTCCCCCTCCTGCCCACAGAACTGCCGGGCATTCACTTGGCCGCAGCTCTGCAGTTGGTTCATGGCAATCAGCGCGTGATGTATCACTCTCTGACCGCTTTCAGGCGGGATTATGCCGACATCGCCGCCCGGATTGAGAAAGCGTGGCGGGATCAACAGCCCGCAGAGGCCAAGCGTCTGCTCCACACCATCAAAGGCCTGGCGGGCAATATGGGGATGGTTGATCTGCACAGATTGGCCACCCGCCTGGATGCTGCGTTGCGGCAGGATCAGGCTGACCGGACGCTGTTTATCGCTTTTTCTGCCGAAATGAACAGGGTGATAGAGGGGCTGAATGGTCTGGGAACACGGAATATACCCCCTGCATACTCACAGCAAGGGTTCGACCTGAACCTGTTTGAGAGCCAATGCCAGGAGTTGTTCACCCTGTTGGCAGAGGGTGATTTTACCGCACCGGATCGACTTCCCGTTCTGGCTGACACGTTGCGAGGCCGAGCGGTCCCCCTGTTTGCCCAACTGGAGGCCCAGACCATGGCCTTTGCCACGACAGAGGCCATGGCCACGCTCAAGACCCTGCAACAGGCCATCCGGCAGCAACACCGACAACCATCGCCATGAATGATTTGAAGAGGAGTCCCCCGTTGATGCGCGATACCATTCGCCCTAAAATTTTGCTTGTCGAAGATGAGCAACATAACATTGTTGTCCTGGGAAGTGCATTGAGGCATCTGTATCAGGTCAATGTTGCCACTTCTGGCGAACAGGCCCTGGAAAAACTGGCCACCCCCCCCTATCCAGACATGATCCTGTTGGATATTGTCATGCCGGGCATCAGTGGCTTTGCTGTTTGTCAATCCTTGAAACGCAATCCAGGGACCGCCGATATTCCCATTATTTTTATTACCGCCAAGGATTCCGAGGCGGATGAGACCATGGGATTTGACTTGGGAGCGGTCGACTTTATCAGTAAACCCATACGTCCTGCCATCGTGAGTGCCCGGGTCCAGACCCATTTGGCCATACAGGCAAAAAACCGGGAAATTGCCAAAGGGGGCGCACTGCTGCGTGCCACTCTTGAATCCACCCGCGACAGCATCTTATCCATAGGAAGTCATGGGGAGATTACCCATTTCAACGACAATTTTTCTCGCCTGTTTACCCTGTCTCCCGATACCCTGTTGCAAGGTGATGGGGACCGTTTGCTGGCAGAGATATCTACCCAACTGAACAATCCCCACATTTTTCAAAAAAAATGGGCGCAGCCCCATCCGCGATCCGCAGCAGAGGGCGGTATCTTATACTGCAAGGATGGTCGTGCCATTGCGTGTTACTCTGTTCCTCTGCAGCAGCAGGGTGCGGTGGTTGGCCAGGTCTGGAATTTTTCCGATGTGACCCAGCAAAAATTTTATGAATCACAACTTTTGCAAGCCCGGCAGGCCGCCGAAGCGGCCAACGAGGCCAAAAGCACCTTTCTGGCCTCCATGAGCCATGAAATCCGTACTCCCCTCAACGGAATCCTGGGAATGGCAGAGCTTTTGATGGATATCGGGCTGCCCGCTCCTGGACAGGAGTATACCCAAACCATTCTTAACTCTGGTCGGGCACTGATGGCCATCATCAATGATATTCTGGACTATTCCAAAATGGAGGCAGGCAAGCTGCAGTTGGAGTCCATCCCCTTCAGCCTGTATCAGTTGTTGCGTGATTTGACCATCCTGTTTGGAGAGTTGGCCAGAAAACAGTCCATCCAATTTGAGCAACAGTTGGACAGAAGGTTGCCGGACTGGCTGTTGGGTGATCCCACTCGGCTGCGGCAGATTTTGGTCAACCTGCTCTCCAACGCTGTCAAATTTACCAAACGGGGCAAAGTGACCCTCACCGCTGTACCTATCATGGACCCGAACAAGGGGACAGTGGTACAGTTTGAGGTGCGCGATACCGGTATCGGCATTCGCCCGGAACAATTTGCCAAAATTTTTCAATCCTTCGAGCAGGCAGACAGCTCCACCACCCGCCAGTATGGCGGCACGGGATTGGGGTTGGCCATTGCCCAACGGTTGGTGCATCTGCTGAATGGCGAGATTGAGGTCGAGAGCAGAGAGCAGGTGGGCAGCCTCTTTCGTGTTGTGTTGCCGTGCCAATCCTGCGCAGCCCCGCAACAGCAGCCAGCCACAGCACCCCTTCATGCACTGCAACACTTACCACTCGGCGCAAAAATTTTGGTGGCAGAAGATGACCCCATCAACCAGGCTGTCATTCAGGGAATGTTGAAACGGTTTGCGCTGCAAGTGGATTTTGCAAGCCAAGGTCGTCAGGCGATGGCCATGTTGACAGACCGTGCCTATGATCTGGTTCTGCTGGATTGTCAGATGCCGGAAATGGATGGCTATGCAGTCTGTCGGGCCTTTCGGGATCTCGAGAGGTATCGAGGTCGACATACGCCGGTTGTGGCACTGACAGCCTTTGCCATGCAGGGGGATCGGGAAAAATGTTTGGCGGCGGGCATGGATGACTATCTACCCAAACCGATCTCGCAACAGGAGATTCATTCAACCCTGCTGCGTTGGCTCTCCGGGAAGCCTGCCCCACAATCCGATCCAACCAGACCTGATCCAGCACCCCCCCCGATTCTGGATCATGCCATGTTCCGCCTGCACGCCGCATCATTGGGTGCAGATTTTGAGAAGGTGATCACCCAATTTTTGCAACTGCTTCCCCAACGCATCCAAGCCATCCAGCGGGCTTTGGAGAACAACCATCCAAACGAAATGGCACGGGTTGCCCATGCGTTGCGTGGCAGCAGCAGCCAGATGGGGGCCATCAGCTTGGCACAGTGTGCGTGCACTCTGGAAACAATCGCCCTCCAGAGATCTCTGCATGGGGCTGAGGCCTGGATCCCGATCCTGGAGAACGAACAAACACGCCTGATCAACGCCATCGTCACAGAACGGCGTCTGGCCCACTTCCTCCAGGATTTGGGTGATGCGGATTTTAAAGTATTTATCCAAATGGCCAGCAAGTCAGTGATAGAATTAACCCAGCGCATACAGGACGGCATTCACCGTGGCAAGCGGCAACAGGTTAAGGAGGCGGCGACTGAGTTGACGGGAATTGCAGGCAGCTATGGTCTGGCAGAGGTGGAACACTCGGCTGCGGAGATCAAAGCGTGGCAGGGCAAAGGGGCGTTGCAGACAATACATCCCCGGTTGGAAGCATTGCAAACCGCTGTACAGCGGACGGTCGCTCTTTTGGATACCTATTGACCCCAGACTTCTGCGATTGTTTGAAAATTTTAAATAATAATGAGTGTAATCAAAATGTTGTCGTGCATGGAGCCTTGTCCCTGCACTGCACTGGGGACCGTGACGGTTTTCAACCCCCTGCAACAAGAGGAACGTCGGATGCCAACGTGGATCAATGTGCTGTTTTGGAGTGTGTTGCTTCTCTTTCCCCTGCCGATGGATGCCAAGGAGAGTCTGTTTACGCTGCAACAGCGGCAGCAGTTGGCGACAAAGGTGGAAACACTATTGGTGGAGAAAAAGGTACAGGTTGCCCTGCTGGCCCGCATGGGCCGACCGCTGGCAGAGATGCCAGCCGGGATGCATTTTACCCACGTCGGTTTTGTGGTGGATACAGCCCCCTCCAGCCAGGAGACGCAGACGGCCTCACGCTATATCACCTATAACATGTACCAGCAGGAGGATCAGCCCGATGTCAGTGCCCTGGAACAGGACACTCCGCTTGCCTTTTTTGCCCATGTTGCGGAGCTGGAAGCCGGTTTGATCATTCCCTCCCCCGGGTTGCAGAAGCGTCTGCTGACGGTCATTCACTCTGCCACTTACCAGGCTCTGCACGATCCCCGCTATTCACTGATCGCCAACCCCTACACCCTGGGAAAACAAAACTGCACCGAATTTGTCCTGGATGTGATCAGTGCCGCCCTCTATCAAACCACCGATATTCAGCAAATCAAGGCCCAGGAACAGACCCATTTCACCGCCCAGCGGATCCACGTTTCCCCTTTCAGGCTCTATCTGGCTGCCCTTTTCAAGGCGGAAATATCCCTCTCTGACCAGTCGGATCCGCCTGTGACAGCGACGTTTGAAACAATCGGCAGCTTCCTGCAGCAAAATGACACCCAGACAGAACGGCTGACCGTGCGGCACGACTGAAAACTTATGCCAACGCGACGGAACGGAAAAAGGCCTCTGTCCCGTTGGTCAATGCCCTGACCAGTGCTTCCTGATGCTCTCTCTTGCGCAATTGAATCTCTTCATCCCGATTGGACAGGAAAGCCATCTCCACCAGGACGGACGGAATATCAGGCGACTGCAGAACAGCAAACCCAGCCTGTTTGACAGATCGGAAGTGCAGCTGCAAAGCCGGAACCCTTTTGAGCGAGGTCAAAAGGGTATTGCCATAACTCATGGCGCGATTGCGAGCATCCCGTTGCGAGAGATCCATCAAAATATCCCGCAACTCGGGATCGGCCACCTCTCCCAGATCCACCCCGCCAATCAGGTCGGCACTGTTTTCACGCTCAACCAGCATGCGCAACGCCCGATCCGGTTCCGGTCGCCCCTGCTCTGAGAGACAATAAACTGACGCCCCCCGGGCCGAGGCAATGCGGAAAGCGTCAGCATGCAGACTGACAAACAGATCCGCCCCATGTTGGCGGGCGATGGAAACCCGTTTCCGCAACGGGACAAAATAATCATCCGTGCGGGTCAAGTGCGCCTGATAACCGGAAGCTGTCAGCTCATGGCGCAGCTTGTGCGCCACCTCCAGGGTAACCGTTTTTTCGTAGGTACCTCCCAAACCGATGGCACCCGGATCCTCGCCGCCATGGCCAGGATCAATGACGATGACCGGCTCCCTTTTTTTGCTCTGGGAGACCAGGACAGGTTGCTCTTTTTCCATCGCTTCGACATCGGCCTGCTGCAGCTCAATGACCAACCGGGGCGGTTTGCCACCGACGGATTTGAGCAAAAATGCCCGTGGCGAGACCCTCTTTTTCAGACTGAAAGCCAGTTGAACCGTGCCCGATCCCCCTTGACTCAACGCTGCACCCGCAACGATGGCGTCCTCTATTTTGAGTGCAGAGGGGTCCACAAGCCATTGGACATTTTTGATTTTGATGGTGATCTGTCGGGCGTCAGCGTCATTGTACAGCGAATAGCGAACCTTTTTGTCCAGGTCGAACACAATGCGGGTATGCTCCGGGTCGGTCCACAAGCGCATATGACTCACACGACTGGGTGTGCCGGCCTGCAATACCGAAACAGGCAATACCAAACCTGTTGCAGATAAAAATATGGCTTTCAATAACGCTCGCCGTACCATTGCCGCCCATCTCCCAATACGCCATTTTACGCAAATTTGATCCGCATACTGCCGCATAGCTACCCATGCGGGTTTATGATACACTGCTTGCCGTGCTTCATGCGCCAGCCCATCCATGTATGCACCGTTAACGAAGCAAGAACCGGGCCTATATTGAGCCCTTTCCGCTGTACACCACCGGCATCAGGGCAGCAACCTGTTGTAGTCGCGGGGGTGTTCCGCGCTGCACATTCCAAAATGATGAGGGAGAAATTCATGGACACGGTAGATTCAGAGGAGATCGCCAAGTTTGAACGTATTGCCCATGAGTGGTGGGAACCCGATGGAAAATTTAAAATGCTGCATCAAATCAATCCGTTGCGATCTGGTTATATCTGCGCCCGGTTGACCGGCTCGGAGCAGGGAGATTTGACGGGGGTAAAGATTCTGGATATTGGTTGTGGTGGTGGAATCCTGGCTGAGGCTTTGGATCGGAGGGGGGGAACCGTGGTGGGCATTGATCGCTCAGAACGGATTATCGGAGCCGCCAAAGCACACCAGCAGGTGAGTCGTTCCAAAGTGGATTACCGGGTACAAGCGGCGGAACTCCTGGCCACCGAAGAGCCCCACAGCTTTGATGTGGTACTCGCCATGGAGGTGCTGGAACATGTGCCGGATGTGGAAGAGTTTATCAAACACTGTGCCGCGCTCCTCAAGCCGGGCGGTTGTTTTTTCTTTGCCACCCTCAACCGAACGCTGCAATCCTGGGCCACCGCCATCATTGGTGCGGAATATATCCTCGGTTGGCTGCCACGGGGAACCCACAGCTATGGCAAGTTTGTGCGCCCTTCGGAGTTGGACCAGTCATTGCGCCGGGTGGGTATTCAGCTGCGCGACCTGCGGGGCATGTCCTACAACCCGTTGAACAACACCTTTTATTTGAGCCAAAACCCCCAAATCAACTATTTGGGTTTTGGTCGACGTGACTGAGAATACTCTGCAACCCGTGCAGGATGGCGGACCACGCCGACTGCTGCTTCACAGCACGCCAGCGGTGGTGGGCGAACGGGTGGACAAGGCGTTGGCTCTGCTGGACCAATCCCTGAGTCGTACCATGGTGCAACGCCTGATTGCCGCCGGAGTGGTGTTTCGGCATGCCGCTGCCCAGGCCGCAGATGGCCCCTCCCCGCAAGCCGCGCTCCCGGTGCAGGAGGCCACAGAAAAGGTGCGCAGCGGGGAGTGGTTTGAACTGCTCATCCCGGCTGCCGTACCCTTGGAGGTGGTTGCCGAGGCGGTCCTGTTGTCCATTGTCTACGAGGATGATGACCTGTTGGTGGTCAACAAGCCGGCTGGGATGACCGTCCATCCGGGAGCTGGTCCCAGTGCCTGGGGCGGTACCCTGGTCAACGCTTTGTTGCACCATTGCCGGGGCTCCCTGTCAGGGATTGGAGGCGTCATCCGACCGGGTATCGTCCATCGTCTGGATAAAGAGACCAGCGGTCTGTTGGTGGTTGCCAAAAATGACCGAACGCATCAGCATCTGTCGGAACAGTTCAAGGCTCACTCCACCTCCCGCCAGTATTGGGCCGTTGTCCGGGGCAGGCCACAGCCCGCTCAGGGAGAGATCCATGCCCCCATTGGTCGACATCCCAAAGAGCGTCAAAAGATGGCCGTGGTTTCCAAAGGTCGCCATGCCGTTACCCACTACAGGCTCCTGGAAAGTTTTCCGGCCTTCTCGCTGCTTGCCTGTCGTCTTGAAACAGGTCGCACCCATCAAATTCGGGTCCACATGGCCCACAAGGGCCACCCCTTGCTGGGTGACCCCGTCTACAGTCGGCCATTTGCCCCGCCCAACTCCTGGCCCGCACCGCTGCGGGACTGTATTACCGCATTTAACCGCCAAGCCTTGCATGCCGCCCAGCTGGGTTTCACCCATCCTGCCACCGGCCAACGGCTGCACTTTGAGGTAGAGGCCCCGGCCGATTTTCAGCAACTGTTGGCAACGTTGCGACAGCTGTCGACTCTGCCTTCCTGATTTGGCAGCCAGAGACGGACAGGGGGGAATGAGAAAAATCGCGCAGACATTAGTGCTTTGCAATCAGTCGGCATATCCCGATATAATGCACGCAACCCGGGATGACCGTTGCCTTGGAGCGTTTTTTTGCGTCACGGTCACGTCTGTGAGTCGCTGGTTGGGTCACCAGATGGCATTGCCAAGGGTTGGTGATACACAACCACCAAGCTCGAACGTTGGATCATTTTGGAGCCTTTTCCGTGAACAAAACAAGATTTTCTATCCGTGAAGTTGCCATCACCGCCAGTATGATGCTGTTGACCAGCTCTGCGGCTCACGGGGAGGATTTATGGCAAATCTATACCCTGGCGGTGCAACACGACGCCGGATTGGCCGTCGCTGGCGAAAAAAAGACAATGGGCATGGAGGCGGTTCCGCAAGGGTTGGCCTCGCTGCTACCCAATGCCTCGTTGACGTTGCAACAGAGCGCGGTGAGCCTGCAAAAGCCGATCCATGACCAGTATGGTCAGGGCGGCTATGCCCTTAATTTTCAACTGCCTGTTTTTCACTGGGAAAAAATTCAGGGCTATCAACAGGCCAAAAAGGAAGAAAAGAGGGCACTGGTTGCCTACGCGGCAGCCGAACAGGCCTTGGTGATGCGCACGGCGCAACTCTACTACGATGCCCTGTCATCCATCGATACCCTGCAATTTGCCCTGGCCGAAAAGGAGGCCATGACCCAACGGTTGAAAAGCACCAAGGCCCGGTTGGAAGTTGGAACCGCTGTGATGACCGATATGCATGATGCCCAGGCGGCGTTTGATCTGGCAGAGACAGGCGTCATCCGTGCCAAGGATCAACGGCAGGGCCGCTTTGAGGCCTTGGAGGAGGTTGTGGGACAACCGGTTAGCCAATTGGCTCCGTTGAAGAGTGAAATTCCATTGGTCAAACCGGACCCGGCAGAGGTTGATCGTTGGGTGGAGAAGGCACAAACGGAAAACCTGACCCTGCGTCTGGCTCAATTGGAGCGGGAAATTGCGGAGAGCGGTGCCCAGGCGGCCTGGGCTGGGCATCTGCCTGCGGTAGATGTGATGGCGGCACACACCTATTCGGATAGTGGTGCCCTGCCACAGTTTGACGGCGGAACGCTGCGCAGTAACAGCGTGACCGTGCAGATGACCCTGCCACTGTATGCCGGCCAGGGAGTCTCCTCCAAGGTGCGTCAGGCCAAGGCGGGTGAGAGTATGGCCCAACAGGCGGAAGAGATGACCCGGCGTCAGGTGATACGCCAGACCCGTGATGGTTATCGGGGCGTGTTGTCTGCCATCGCCCAGATTCAGGCCACCCGGCAGGTGTTACGCTCCTCTCAAAGCAATCTGGAAACCACGGAAGCGGGCTATGAGGCGGGGATTCGGACCATGACCGATGTGCTGGCTTCCCAGCGGGAGCTGTTTCGCGCCAAACGGGACCATGCCCAGGCCAGATATGGATACATTTTGCAAACAATCGGTTTAAAACATGTCGCCGGGTTGCTCTCTGATCAGGATCTGAAAGCCGTTAACGCATGGAACCAAAACTGAACCGTCGTATTTTTGGGCCATATTAATCCGTTATTTTGTGAGGTTGCACCATGGCAAAACTGTTTTTGACAATGTTTTCCCTCTGTTGGATCGCCGCCTGGCCGCAGGATGGCTTGACCGCGACGGCGGAGGCATTGCCTTTTGCAACGGATCGGGTGGTGGAGCGTGTTGTACCCGACGAACTGGTTTTGGAGGGAACCGTCGAGGCGGTCAATATGGCAACAGTCACAGCCAAGACCAGCGGCACGGTGACCGAAATCAATTTTGATGTGAATGACTTTGTCAAGGAAGGCACCGTCTTGTTGCGTTTTCATGGCAACATAAACCAGGCTGGACTGCTGCGAGCCAAAGCGGGATTGTCCGGGGCGGCGGCCAATCTGGTTCAGGCCGAACGGGAGTATCAGCGGCTGAGTACGTTGTTTGAAAAAAAGATGATCACCGCCTCCCAGATGGATCAGGCCAAGGCGGCCTGGGAAGCGGCCAAGTCCGGGGTGGATGCGGACAAGGCTTTGGTGGCGACAGCCAGTGAGAGTGTTTCCGACACAATTGTGCGGGCTCCCTACAGCGGATATGTGGTCAAACGATTTATCCAATTGGGAGAGACGGCCAACGTGGGCACACCGCTTTTTACCGGCATGTCTCTCGACAGCCTGCGGGTCCAAACTTCCGTTCCCCAATCTTGGATGCCGAAAATACGCAGTCACAACCAGGCCGAGGTTCTGCTCGCCGACAACAAGCGTATCAAAGCAAAATCATTGATATTTTTTCCGTATGCAGACGAGAAAAGCCATGATTTCATGGTTCGGGTCGAGCTGCCGCCCAATATGGAAGGGGTCTATCCAGGCACTTTGGTCAAAACCATCTTCAAGATAGGGGAGAGCAAACGGCTGCTGCTGCCGGCCGCTGCCCTGGTGCAACGGGGTGAATTGACCGCTGTCTATGTTGTCAATGGGCAGCAGTTGACCTTGCAGCCGGTGTTGGCGGGTGCTGTGCGAGCGGATGGTTTGATTGAGATGATTTCCGGTCTTCATGCGGGAGACGAGGTTGCACTGGACCCGGTACGGGCCGGTCAATATCTGCAAGCAAAACGGCCGGGTGGTGCATCATGACTCCACAAAAAGATCTGGGTATCGCTGGCACTCTTGCCCAAAAATTTCAAAATTCAGAGATTACCCCCCTGATTGCCCTGGTGGGGTTGCTGCTCGGTCTCTTTGCGGTATTGATCACCCCCAAAGAGGAAGAGCCGCAGATCTCGGTTACCTTTGCCAATATTTTTATCCCCTTCCCCGGAGCCTCTGCCAAAGAGGTGGATCGGGTGGTGTCGGTACCTGCCCAGCAAATTTTATCAGAGATTGACGGGGTAAAAAATATCTATGCCGTGTCCCGTCCTGGCATCTCCATTCTCACGGTACGCTACGAGGTGGGCGAAGATCGAACTGCCGCCATATTGCGTATTTATAACGCTATTTTTTCCAATCAGGATTTTTTGCCTCCCGGCCTCGGTGTCGGGCAGCCGCTGGTGAAACCCAAGGGCATTGACGATGTACCCATCGTCACCCTGACCCTCTGGTCGGACAATCCGGATCGGACCACCGCCGACCTCACCCGCATTGCCCACAGCCTGGAAGCGGAGTTGAAACGGGTGCCGGGTACCCGCAATGTCTACACCACCGGGGGGCAGCAGCGCATTGCCCATGTTCTGTTGGATCCCCAAAAATTATCCGGCTATGGGATCTCCCTGGCGGATCTGGAACGCACCCTGGGAGGTGCCAATTATTCTCGCAATGTGGGCAATATCACTCAAAACAACCTGTCCATTCCGGTACAAGCCGGCACCTTTATGAGTACCGCCGACGAGGTGGCCGATCTGGTGGTGGGTTTTCACAATGGCGCGCCCCTCTATTTGCGTGATGTGGCCCAGGTAACGATGGAAACCGATCAACCGGAAACCTATCTTTGGTTTGGAACCGGGCTGGGTGCAGAGAAAAAGGGGATTGTGCCGCGGGGAGAATTTCCCGCAGTCACCCTGTCTGTGGCCAAAAAAGCGGGCACCAATGCCGTGGCGATCGCCAAGGGGGTGATTGATCAGGTGGAGCAACTGCGGGCGCACCTGATCCCAGCGGATGTTCACGTCACTGTGACCCGCGACTATGGCATAACTGCCGATGCCAAGGCCAGCAAGTTGATGGGGAAACTGGGCTTTGCAACCTTTTTTGTGGTCGTTCTGGTGTTGCTGGCCATGGGTTGGCGAGAGGCCATTATTGTCGGCAGTGCGGTCATTCTCACCTTGGCGTTGACCCTGTTTGCCAACTGGGCCGTGGGCTTTACCTTGAACCGGGTCTCCCTGTTTGCCTTGATCTTTTCCATCGGTATTTTGGTGGATGATGCCATTGTGGTGGTGGAAAATGTCCATCGGCACATGGGGTTGAGTAAAAAAACATTGCTGGAGATCATCCCGGAGGCGGTGGGAGAGGTCGGGGGTCCAACCATCCTGGCCACCTTTACGGTGATTGCCGCCCTGTTGCCGATGGCATTTGTCACCGGCCTCATGGGCCCCTACATGAGTCCCATTCCCATCAATGCCAGCATTGGCATGTTGCTCTCCTTGATGGTGGCCTTTGTTGTGACTCCGTGGCTCTCCTACAAGGGGTTGCGCAGTGTTGCGGCGCATCATCAGCATGAGGCGGGGGGGAATGAGGAGGTTTCCCCGCGTATGCTTGCTTTTTTTACAAGTATTTATCGTCCCTTTATTCTGAGTTCCCGCTTTGCTGTCAACCAGCTGCTGCTGGGCCTGCTGGTTCTGATTTTGATTACCGGCTCCTTGTGGTTGGCAGTCAATCAAAGCGTGGTGATGAAAATGCTGCCCTTTGACAACAAGTCGGAATTTCAGGTGGTTGTCGATATGCCAGAGGGCACCACCCTGGAGGAGACGGCTGGCGTGGTGCGGCAACTGACCGCCTATCTGGCTACGGTTCCAGAAGTAACCGACTATGAAGCCTATGTGGGTACCTCTTCGCCGGTAGGGTTCAATGGCCTGGTTCGGCAGTATTATTTGCGCTCCGGCGACAATGTGGCCGACATTCAGGTCAACCTGACGGACAAACACGATCGTACCCGCAAGAGTCACGAGATTGCCCGCTCCATACGGGATCCTTTACAGGAGATTGGCCTGCGGTTGCACGCCAACGTGAAGGTGGTGGAGGTTCCTCCGGGCCCTCCCGTTCAATCTCCTTTGGTCGCAGAGGTATATGGTCCTGATTATGATGGTCAGATCCGGGTCGCGCGGTCTGTGCGGCAGGCGTTTGAAAAGACAACCGATATTGTTGATGTGGACGACAGCATTGAATCGACGGGTCAGCGACTGATTGTTCAGGTGGATCGACAGAAGGCGGCATTGTTGGGGATCTCTCAGCAGGCGGTGTCGGATCTGCTTGTAACCGTCTTGCACGGCTCGGATGTCAGCTTTTTGCACCGTGAAGATGTCAAGTTTGCCGTTCCGGTGCGAATGGAACTGCCCATCGCTTCCAAGGCCGATCTGACCGCCATTCTCTCTTTGCCGATCAAGAGCGGTTCCGGTACCATGGTTGCGTTGTCGGAAATCGCGACTGTTGAGACGGCTCCGTTGGAAAATGCCATTTATCACAAGGATCTGGTAAAGGTTGTCTATGTCACCGGGGATATGGCAGGGCATCTGGACAGTCCCTTGTATGGCATGATGGATATTATTCACGCTATACAAAAACTGACGGTTGAGGGTGGTCAGGCAATTGTTCAGAAATTTATTGAACAGCCCAAGACCCCGTATCAGTACAGCATCAAGTGGGATGGAGAGTGGCAGGTCACCTATGAAACCTTCCGCGATATGGGTATTGCCTATGCGGTTGGTCTGCTCATGATCTATCTGTTGGTGGTGGCCCAGTTCCAATCCTATCTGGTTCCCTTGATCATCATGGCCCCCATTCCCTTGACTGTCATTGGGGTTATGCCGGGTCACGCCATTCTGGGGGCCCAGTTTACGGCAACCTCCATGATTGGCATGATCGCCCTGGCAGGCATCATCGTGCGCAACTCCATTTTGTTGGTGGATTTTGTCAACGAAGAGGTGGCAATCGGGATGCCATTCCGCGAGGCGGTGATCAGAGCCGGGGCCATTCGTTCCAAGCCGATTGTTCTGACCGGGCTGGCAGCCATGTTGGGGGCCTTTTTTATCCTGGATGACCCCATCTTTTCCGGCTTGGCCATCTCTCTGATTTTTGGCATCTTGATCTCAACCATTCTGACTCTGCTGGTGATCCCCTTGATGTATTACACCTTGATGCATAATCGACTGGGGGTGGCGCAGACCGCCACAGTGGCCGGGGCCGCGCATCCGGAGAGCCTGCACCGATGAACCTCTCGCTTGAACAGCATGAGGCGTTGCGTCAATCTGTCACCCATTTCCGGGATGCCATGAATGTACGCAGTCGCTTGAACTTGCGGGTGGCCATCCGTGTGACCGCCATCCTGCGGGTTGGCATGATCAGCCTGGGGGTGGTGGCCATCATCTTTCTCTTTTTGCTGCTGGTGTTGACGTCAAAAATCACCTACATGATTGATGTGATCGATACCATGAACAGCCAGTTCACCTCCATGTCCAGGGATATGGGGGAGATGCGAACGGTCATTGTCCAGATGGATCAATACATGGCAACGATGCCGGTGATCGTACAAGAGGTGGATGCCATGAAGGGGACGGTCTCCGCTCTGAATGGCCATATCAACGATATTGCTACCAGGATGCAGAAAATTGACCAGGGTTTGACCAGTATCACCACCCATGTTGGCAACATGACGGCGACTTTTCGGGTGATGGATGGCTCCGTCCATGGCATTGGTCGAGATGTCAATCGCATCTCCCGTCCGATGAAGCTGTTCAACAACATGTCACCGCTGCCGTAAGCGATCCCAATCAGCGTTTGTCAGGAGATGCACTGTGAATCAGGATGAGGAGATTCAGACTACGGTTGATACAGTGATACAAACCCTCGAAAAGTTTGAATCCGAGATGCGGTTGATCGATGTCATGGCGACCAAAATTTCCAAACGCACAAGCCGTTTGATCTCGGTGGTGCTGACCATTCTGGCGACCAGTGGCGTCATCATTTTATATTTGGTGGCCAATTTGACCGGCAACATGAGTACCATGATCGAGAGCATGAACACCATGTACAACCATTTCGGGTTGATGTCAAAAAACATGCACACCATTACGACGTCGGTCAGTAGCATGGGACAAAACATTCAGGGCATTCCGGCGATTGCGGGTTCGATGCAGCAGATGAATGGCGATGTCAAAGGGATGAGCAGTTCGGTTGCGGGCATGACACGCAACATAAAGTCGATGGAGCAAAATATTGGCCTGATTGACAAGGGCACCTGGGAGATGAGCGGGCGGTTCGTCTCGGTTACTGGTGCTGTCAACCATATGAATTATGACGTGAATCAAATGGCCAGACCCACGGATATGGTGAGCCCGTTTGGCTGGATGATACCACCCTGAATGGTTGGCCTTCCCACTCCTTATCCCAGGACCAGGTGACAGCAACATGCAGAGCGAAATTACCGTACAAAAACTGTTCACTGCCTTGTCAAACAGGGAATTTGTCCTGCACTATCAACCGTTAATGGACACAGATTCCGGGGGATTGTCCGGTGTTGAGTCCCTGCTGCGCTGGCAGCATCCGGCCAGCAAATCGGTGGTGTTGGCCAGCAAGCTGGTGCCATTTCTGATGCAGGACGACTCCCTTGCGGTCGCCCTGGATGATTGGGCGGTGCGTGCGGCGTTGACCCAGGGGGGGGAGTGGCAACAGCAGGGTTTTGCTTTTGGTTCCATTGCCGTCAATGTACTTTCCTGGTATCGGGGGGATGCCTTTGTGGCCATGATAACAAAGGCCCTCTCGACAACAGCCCTTCATCCCGGGCAGTTGACTCTGGATGCCCATGATACCGTGCTTTCTGCGGGTCCATTGGGCGTGTTGATGCGTGTCATGCACGAACTGGCTCAGCGCGGTGTCACGCTTGCCATAGACAACTTCAGTTGGACGCCTGCACATGTCGAAAAGGTGATGCAGCTTCCGGTTCAGTTTGTCAAGGTGAAGGCCGAGCAGTGGGCTGTCTTGATGGCTTCCGACCGTGCTGCCATGGTCAAGAAAGAGATTCGGATGTTACAGAAGGGTGGCATCCGGGTGGTAGCCGTAGGTGTTGAATCGGCAGACAAGCAAACGGAACAGTACAAATCGGGAATTCGCCTTTTTCAGGGCAATTTTTACAAGAGCCCTCTTACCGCCAAACAGCTCACCTGCCTGCTGGATCTTGTCCAAAGAACCAAACAGGCCTATCAACTCTGACCCAAGATGGTGGGGGTCCGGGAACCGTCATGGCCCTCAGCAGAGTACCCCATCCCACCCCCACCGGATAGGGTAGGGGTGGGGTGGAATCCGTGATCGGGAAAGGGTGAGACCGGTCAGGATGCGTTCACGCCATGTTGTGCGAAGAAGAGGGCCGGAGGGGGTCGTCAATGTGGGTGGTCTCACGGGCAAAAATGGCGTCCAGGGCCATGTCGGCTGTGGCAAAGCAGTGGTCCTGGCCAATATTGTCCAACAATCCGGTGGCACGCATGACATCCAGCACCTGCTTCTTGAGGCCGGAAAATATCATCTCTATTCCCTGCTCTTTCAGGCGATCTTTGATACTGTGAATAATCTCTTCGCCGGAGGAGTCGATGTCGTTTATGCCGTCACCAACAATCAGGATGTACGACACGCTTGGATGTTCGGCGATGGCATGCAGTACGGCATCTTCAAAATAGGCAACGTTGGCAAAATAGAGCCGACCATCAAAGCGGATTGCCGTTACCAGAGAGGAGACGGGCAAATTGTTGACCTTGGCATCTCGCAATGTGCCATCCTGACAACGGCCCAGAATGGCAACCCGGGGTTTCATGGTGTGGTAGAGGAACAGACACAAAGACAACACCGTGCCGACCATGATTCCCTTGTCCAGGTGGGGAGCCGCTACCAGCGTTACCACGAAGGTGACCAGAACCACCAGACCATCGATTCGACTGGCCTGCCAAGTATGCTTGATGGCGGTAGGCGTGATCAGGCTGCTGGCGGCAAACAGGATGATGACCGCCAGGACTGCCTTGGGCAGGTGGTACAGATAGGGGGTAAGAAACAGCAAGGTGACCGCCACAAAAACACCATTGAACACCATGGCGAAGCCGGTCTTGGCACCTGCCTGCAGGTTGATGGCCGAACCGGTAAAGGAGCCGCAGGCGGGATAAGCCTGGAAAAAGGCCCCGCCAATATTGGCAATGCCCTGCCCGATCAACTCCTGATTGGGGTCAATCAACTGCTTGGTCCGGGTGGACATCGCCTTGGCCATTGAAATGGACTCCATGAAGGCCACCAGGGAGATGATCAACGCTGAAGTAAGCAGGACCAGAACAGAATCCAGGTCCAGTTTGGGCAGGCGGAAACCGGGCAAGCCGGCGGGAATGGTGCCCACCACGTCGCCGCCACTGCTCATTTGCAGTTCATCCTTGCTGATTTTTTTGACATGCCAGGTGCGACCGTCGGTGGCCACACCGGGGGGGACGCTACCTTGCAGATAATAGATTGCCCGGCCCTTTTCCAACTCTTTGGCGCGTTCAAAACGCATTTTGTTGAGCTGGCTTTGGCTGAGGTGATTGGATTTGCGCAACGCATCCAAATCCAGATTCAACATGTTGATGGAGTGATTCAGGTCGATAACTGCCCGGGCATCACCCTCCTTGGCAGCGGCCCGCAACTGGGCCGACTGGGTGGTAAACTCTCCCATCAGATCGGTGATGCGTTGATCGGCGTTGGCGATGCCGGTGACCAGGTTGCGCACTGCCGCGGTTGCAATCTGCTCAGGAGCTCCCTTCTCCTTATGGGCAAAACCCAGGAACTGACTCAGCAGGGCGGTGATCACCACCACCAGCAGGACACTGGGTTTGGCCAGGATGGAAATTTTTTTCAAGCCGACCATCAGCACCATGGCCAGCAATGACATGGCCAAGGTCGGGAGGTGGGTTTGGGGCAGATAGGAGAACATCTCCCACATATCTTTCAGGAAGGAGTCGCTCCGTCCTTTGGGGATGCCCAGCAGCATATCGAGTTGGGAGAGGGCGATGATGATGGCGGCGGCATTCATGAAGCCGAGGATGACCGGATGGGAGACAAAATTGACAATGGTGCCGAGCTTGACGACACCCAGGAGCAATTGGATCACGCCGACCAGCAGGGCCAACAGCAGGGCAAGCCCAACAAATTCATCCGAGAGCGGCACGGCCAGGGGGGTGACAGCGGCGGCGGTCATCAACGAGACCACGGCGACGGGACCGGTAGCCAGTTGGCGGCTGGAACCCCAAAGCGCACCCAGGAAGGCTGGCACCAAAGCGGTGTAGAGACCAAAGTAAACAGGCAATCCAGAGAGCTGGGCATAGGCCATGGCTTTGGGAACCAGGACCAGAGCACCGGTAATACCGGCGATGAGGTCATCTCGCAGGACAACGGATCGGATCGGAAACCAATTCAAAAAGGGCAGCAGACGCATAACAACACCGTTGGCAACCATGGCAATCCTCTCACCAGAACCTGTCAATGAAAACGACACAGCGGGGGCGCAGAAAAACGGCGCAGGCCCCCAATTAGCGAAACCAATCCCTATACCATGGAGAAACCCCATCGTCAAGAGAATCCGCCGCCCTGGTGGGACAGTAGTAGAGGTACAACCGCTGATGAGAGGAAGTGCAGCAAAATTTGGCTTAAATGGGCATAGGCAATCTTTCCATGTTGATCAATAATTCAGGTGATCCAGGTAGCCGGGCAACACGAACAACTGGCTGATCAGAATGATCCCCATTGCGAGGCCCAGCACCAGTCGGACTGTGCGCGGTGGCAGGTGGGTTCTGCTGACCGCGCTGAGTTGGATGCCGAGCAGTGAACCGAGCAATAGCAGCAAGGTGATGCCCAGGTGCAGATGGCCAAGCGCATACAGAACCAAAACTCCGATCAGGCTGCTCCAGGCGGAGACGAGCAGATCGGTTCCCGAGGCGACCAGCACCGGGATGTTCAGCCAACGTACCATGGCAGGGACAGCGACCACGCCGCCGACAGCGACGGCTGCGGTTGCCAAGCCGTTCGACAGGCCGATGCGGGCAAGCTGAACCGCGGAAAAGCGCGGCGACGACAGCGATGGGGGATGGCGGTCGGTAGCTGGTTCCTGTGGGACGGGGCTGGTGTGACCCATAACGTGCCGCATGGCCCGCCCCCCCAGCCAAACCATGACCACGATCATGGCCACGGAGAGGCAGAGATTGGAGGCAGCGACGCCGACCTGGGTTTGAACGAAGTGTTGGAACGCTACCCCGCCAAGTACGCCTGCTGCGGCCCAGAGTGCCAGGCGAACACCCAGACCTTCATTCACCTGACCCAATCTGCCACGGTGAGCAGCTCCGATCAGCAGTTTGGGTACCCGCTGGGCCATGGTGCTGGAAATGGCGGTCAGGCCCGGGATGCCCATGCTCATCAAGAGAGCCGGCAGCAGGAGGGCCCCATCAGAGCCAACAAAACGACTGGCCAGGCCACTGAAAAACCCGACGCTCAGCAACGCCAGTGCCTGTCCGGGCTCGACGGCCAACAGGGAAAACAGAGCCGCTGTTTCCACCCCAACTTGCCTCCTTGTCCAATTTTGACCCACCCTCCGTCGGCGGCTATCGCAGAAAGTGTTCCGTATTGTTTATGCTAGTGAAAACAATGTGTTGTGTGATATGCTTCAGGGATGATCACTGCATTTGTTGAATTTTGCAACACTTCCTGGCCTGGTATCGTCTGCCGGACACCTGTCAACACTCGGTGCCTTGCCAGAAAAGTGATGGATATACGACAAGATAAAAATCATTGCACGATGTTGTTCGTGTGTTGCATAATGCAATCCTTTCTTTTTCTCCGGGCAGGAAAGGCTATGCGAAACAGCTCTCTGCAAATGAAGGTTGTGTTGGGCTACTATGCCATCAGTGCCATTGCCATCTCCCTTTCCCTGTTCACCCTGATGGAACTGCGCCTCGTTGAACGGCGGGTGGAGGGGGGCGAGATGGTCAGTGGACTGTTGAACAATGTGTTGGAAATGCGCCGGTTTGAGAAAAACTGGCTGCTCTACCGGCAGCAGGCGGATGTCGATCAAATATTGGATTATGCTGCCTTGCTGCAACAGACATTGAATACGTCGGCCATCGCTGCCCTGGTGGGCAGTGGGCAGATTCAGCAGATTCAGGCGATGTTGACAGCCTACGCGCATCTGGTGGCCGATGAGATCCGGGACCACCCGTCACACTTGCCGATGGCGGAGTTGGAACATCGCCTGCGGGCATTGGGCAAAGCGTTGGTCAATGAGGCCGAGGAGATTGCCGAACGTGAGCGTTTCCTGATTCGCAGTGCCTTGGAGCAGCATCGGGCCATGCTGTTGCTGGCTCTGGTGGCTGTCATCGTGATGATCACCTGGCTGGGACGCACTTTGTCGCGTATGGTGGTGACCCCTCTCAAACAGATGGAGGTGAGCATGGCTGGCATTGTGGCTGGCGATTTGTCCTCCCTGCGCATTCCTTCCGAAGATCGGGAGATCCGTTCGCTGACCGCTGCGTTTAACCGGGTGTTGGAAGAGTTGGCCTTGCGCCACAAACACCTGTTGCGTTCGGAAAAACTGGCAGCCATGGGCACGCTGCTCTCCGGGGTGGCGCATGAGCTCAACAACCCGCTTGCCAATATTTTGACCTCCTGCCAGATTTTGCAGGAGGAGTTGCATGGTGATGAGGGCGATTTTCAGCAGGAGTTGCTGACTCAGATTGATCTTCAGGTGCAGCGGGCGCGCAATATTGTCCGTTCGTTGCTGGATTTTGCCAGAGATCGTCCTTTTTATCGGGAGGCTGTCGGACTGGCTGAATTGCTGCGAGATGTGGTGCGTTTCAACAAGGGCAATATACCTCCAACCGTATCGGTCAAGGTGGAGGTGCCCGATGATCTGTATCTGTCGGGTGATCGGCAACGACTGCAACAGCTTTTTATCAACCTGCTGGTCAACGCTGTGGAAGCGATTCCAGGGCAAGGCGTGGTCCGGCTGTATGCCCGGCTGCCAACCCAGAGACTACTCCAGAGCGATGATCCTTTGGCCGTCTCCTGCCGACGTTTGCGGGATCGTCCCTGGGTGGAGCTTCAGGTGCAAGACAGCGGGAGTGGAGTGGATCCTGAGCATCTGGAGCGGATTTTTGACCCCTTTTTCACCACCAAACCGGTTGGGAAGGGGTCGGGTCTTGGTTTGGCTGTGGTGTTTGAAATCGTTGAAGAACACGAAGGGGCCATTCTGGTCGAAAGCCAACCCGGTCAGGGGACACTGTTTCGGTTGTGTCTGCCACAGGCCGATCCGGACTCTGTTCATGCGGCGAGGTTGCCATGACCACTGACCAGCAGGTGCTGATTGTCGATGATGAAACCATTGCCGTACGCAATTTGTCCCACGTCATGCGCAAGGCGGGATACACAGTAACCGCACTCAACAATGGGGCGGAGGCTCTCGCCTTGCTGGATCGGCAGCCATTTGATGTGGTGCTGACCGATCTGCGCATGGAGGGGGTGGATGGCATGGCAGTGTTGCAAAAAAGTCGGGATAAATGGCCTGACTGTGAGGTCGTATTGATCACCGGTTACGCTACTCTGGAGTCAGCGGTCACGGCGATGCGGCAGGGAGCTTTTTTTTATATTGCCAAGCCGTTTCGCCTGGAAGAGGTGCGCAAGGTGGTCGCGGAGGCGATGGAAAAGGTCCGCTTGCGCCGAGAGAACCGCCATTTGAAAGCGCAATTGCAGAGTTATCAATTTCCAGGGGGAATCATCAGTCGGGATCCTGCCATCATGAGACTGATGGAGATTGTCCGGCAGGTGGGACCAACCGGGTGCAACGTCTTGATCACGGGAGCAAGTGGTGTTGGCAAGGAGTTGTTTGCCCGTTATTTGCACCAGCATGGTCAACGGCCGGAGGCACCTTTTTTGGCAGTCAACTGTGGGGTGTTTACCGAAGAGTTGCTGGCCAACGAGCTGTTTGGGCATGAAAAGGGGGCCTTTACCGGGGCGACCGCCAGCAAGGTGGGTCTGGTGGAGTCGGCCAATGGTGGCGTGCTTTTTCTGGATGAAATTACTGAAATGAGTCCATCGATGCAGGTTAAACTGCTGCGGGTGGTGCAGGAACGGGAAATCATGCGGGTGGGTGGGGTTCGTCCGATACCCATCGAGGTCAGGTTTATCGCGGCCACCAATCGGCCCGTTCAGGAGGCCGTTGCAGAGGGACGCTTGCGCGCGGATCTTTATTATCGTCTGAATGTGGTGACGCTGGACATTCCGCCCCTCCATCAACGACGTGGGGATATTGCTTTGTTGGCAGACCATTTCCTGGCACGGGCGGCCCGGCGGATGGGTAAACCTGTACGCTCTTTTGCGGTCGAGGCGATGGCCTTGTTGCAGGGCCATGATTTTCCGGGCAATGTCCGTGAGCTGGAAAATCTGGTGGAGCGGGCTGTTGCGTTGTGCAATGGTGAGTTGCTGACGCCTGCCCATCTGCCCGATACCCTGACAGCTCTTCCCACCTCATCCTTTCAACCGCTGCTGCTGCCAGGGCAACGCAAGGCGACCCTGGAAGAGCTGGAGTCCCGTTATATTCGCTGGGTATTGGCCGAAACACATGACAATCAGACTCTGGCAGCCGAGATTCTTGGCATCGACCGGGTCTCTTTGTGGCGCAAATTAAAACGGATGATGGGGACGGAACAGCAGTCAGAGCGGATTGACAAAAGGGCCGACAGTGCCACCATCTAACAACGGGTGGCAAAGGGTACCGGCAACACGATTGGCCAACCTGCCTCCAGCAAGCCATTGCGTTTTGCAACATCAAGCGATACTCCATCTGACCGTATATTTACAATATATTGTTATTAAATGATAAATTAATTGGAATGAATTGTGCGGGTACTCCTTGCAGCACAGGTTGACTTTGTTCTTCAGCCGATTCGTCTCCCGGCAACGTTGAATCAACTTTGGAGTTTTCCCATGTCCTACCCAGTTCATTCTTTCACTGTCATTGAGTTCCAGGATGCTTCGCCAGAGGAGATGCGTGACCTGTTGGAACTCGCCCGCCAGACTTCGGCCGAAGTGCGCCTGGTCAATCCATACGATTGCCAGGACAACCGGCGTTCGCTGCACAGTCTGCTTGCCGACGTGGAGCGCGGTTGGCTGGTTTCAGCGGTCCGGTCGACCCAACAAAATCGCCAGGCACATCCGTATTGGCTTTCTCGATTGGCCCGGCGATGGGCGGAGCAATTGGCCGCCACGGTCACCAAACTCTTCGTTGTGCGAACCTGCTGACCACCACTGCCCTGCCATGGTCGGGACGGTTTCCTGCCGTTTCGGCTATCCTGCTGCGCAGCGGTAAGCCTCGCTGCAAAACGTCTCTTGTTTCTTGACCCAGGATCGGGTAGTGTCACACTGCAGAGGCGGCGAGCAAGGCCCGAGTGGCGGCTTCTGCCATGCCTCAGGCCGGCTTCGTTGTGTGCCATTCTCCAACTGAGAGCAGTCAGGAAACAGAGACCATGAACCGGCCCCGGGATATCCGTCGGCGCATTCTCGTCGTGGTGGAGTCGGTCAACGACTGGGGGCAGTTGCTCGCCTGGGCCCGGACATTCATCAATCCCCACGACTCCGTGCTGGTCGCCATGCTGTGTGAGCATCACGGCGGCTATGAAAGCGATGCGGTTCCCTTTCTGTCCCACACCGATTTTCTCCAGCAGACCGAACAGGATCTCCGGGAGCGCATCCGCCCGCTGCTGCTCCAGTTGGAGTTGCCTTTTGCCTCCTTCCGTTTACTGGAAGGGGCCGCCAATCAAACGGTTGCAGAACTGGCTACTCTCTGGGTCGCGGAGTTGATCCTGACCAGAAGTGAACTTGCCCGTCGTATTCAGGGTTATGGTGGATTTTTGGGCTTGGTGGCTCCCGTCCCGCTTCCCTGTCCTCTGCTGACCCTCTCCACTCCTCCTTGCACCCATTGGACCCGCTGGCTGGCACGCTTGCAGGCTTGGTTGGCCCAGGAGAACTCTTGATCCTTGTTCCGAATCTTGTCATTGATCCGTTTGGGGAGCAGCATGCCGCGAAGTTGGACGAGCATGTGGGGTTCATGGTCCATGCGTCACGGCCTGGCATAGCGTTCTATCAACTCTATCAGGGCCTTTTTCTTGATTGGCTTGGTCATGTGAGCATCACAGCCGGCTCTCAGGGTTTGAGCCATGTCCTCCTGCAAGGCGTAGGCGGTCAAGGCCACAATGGGAAGCCTGGACAACCCCTGTTGTTCCTCAATCCCGCGCCAGGCACGAGTGGCGGTATATCCATCCATGACGGGCATCTGCATGTCCATAAGTACCAGATCAAAGGATGATTGGCGCATCCTGTCTATGGCGACCACGCCATTTTCCGCCGTCTGAAGTTCGTAGGTATCGTCTTTTAAAAAGGTTTTTATCAACAACCGGTTGTCCTCAGAGTCATCCACCAGCAGAATTCGCCACGGACGATTGATCCTGCTGGCAGCTGCAACCGTTGTCCATGTCAAGTCACCTGTCGGGACGTTGTGCAAGAGCAGCGCATGCTCGATAGCGCGAATCAGATCGAGACGCCGAATCGGCTTGATCAGGTAGTATCGTACCCCCATTTCATGGCAGCGTTGAAGCTGCCCTTCCTGTTCGGATGTTGCCAGCAGGATTGGCAGCCCGGGATGGCCAGCCGCTTTCCAACACTCCAGCAGTTGGAAACCATCCAGTCCCGGCATGCACAAGTCCAGCAGCAGCAAGTGGAAGGGGCTTCCCAGGGAAAATGCCGCTTCCATTTTTCTCAGGGCCGTGAGGCCATCGTTTGTTTCATCAACCCATCCGCCCATCCGTTCCAGCATTTCTCGCAAAACCAATCGGCTCTCTGGAGTGCCATCCGCCACCAGAATTCGCGTTCCCTTCAGGTCCGGGAGTGGTTCAGCAACGGCCTGATGGGCGCGGGTAAAAGGAATGTTGATCTGAAATACCGTTCCCTGGCCGTGGTGGCTTTCCACCTGGATGGTACCTGCCATTTTTTCCACCAACCGTTTGACAATCGACAAGCCCAACCCGGTGCCCCCGAAACGACGGGTGATAGAGCTGTCGGCCTGGACAAAGTTCTCGAAAATTATTGACATTTGTTCCTCGGAGATGCCGATTCCCGTGTCCTCCACCCGGAAAGAGATGAGTTCCTGTTCCGATTCCAACAGGGAATGGACATCACGCGCGCACTCGAAGCGGATTGACCCCCGTTCGGTAAACTTGATGGCATTGCTTAAGAGATTAAGGAAAATCTGCCGCAACCGGCTGGGATCTCCTTCAATCCATTCCGGAACTCCCGGTTTGACATGACGGATCAATTGCAGACCCTTGGCACTGGCCCGTTGTTCCATGATGTCGCATACCACATGGATCTCCTCGGCAGGATTGAACGGAATGCGCTCCAGAGTCAGTTGTCCGGCCTCGATTTTGGAGAGATCAAGAATATCGTTAATGATCCCCAGCAGGTTTTCCCCTGCCGAGCGGAATACTTGGACAAATTTGCGTTGGTCAGCCTGCAGTTGGCTTTCCCACAGCAGGTCTGCCATGCCCAGAATGGCGTTCATCGGGGTGCGGATCTCATGGCTCATGTTGGCCAGAAAGTCGCTTTTGATGCGGCTGGCCTCTTCAGCACGCAGACAGGCATCCTTGAGGGCGTTCTCCGCGCGCCGGCGTTCCGTGATGTCCCGGGAAAAGACAAAGAGCAGGCCATTGGAGATGGGGGAGAACGAAACGGAAATCTCCGCATCGAATATGCTCCCATCTTTGCGCCGGTGCCGTGTTTCAAATCGGTCGCTGCCCTTTTCGATCACCTTTTGGATATGCCGTTGTACCTCGTCAGTCGATTCCGCACTCTCCAGATCAGCGATGTGCATGGCCAAAAGCTCGGAACGGCTGAATCCCGAAATTTGCTGGTAGGCTTCATTGACTTCCAGAATTTTTCCGGCCAGATCTGTCATCCAGAAGCCATCGATTGAGGTCTCCAGTGCCGTTTTGAATTGCATCTCCTGGAGTTTCATGCGCAGATGATTGTGTATCCGGGCACGAACCAGCGGCGGACTGATGGGCTTATGAATAAAATCGATCGCACCCATTTCCAACGCACGGGTTTCAGATTCGATGTCGGTCCGGGCGGTGACAAAGAGGATTGTGGCTGCCTGGGTTGTGGAGTCAGCCTTCAACGCGCTGCAGGTTTCAAAGCCGTCCATTCCCGGCATATGGGCATCAAGCAGTATGATGTCCGGCTGCTTTTCACGTGCCTTGGCAAGCGCAGCGGCCCCATTGGCGGCATAATGCAATGTGCCCAGGTTGGCCAGGACGGGCATCAGGCTGCGGATGAAGAGAGGGTCATCATCGACCAGCAGAATCGTTGGTTTCCATACTGTTTTCATCGCCCACCCCACCCGTAACGGCCATCTCTGGTCGTTCACTATTCGTCACGGAGTTGTTTTGCTCAGCAACAATAACGATCAATCATTTCGAGTGCCTGAGCGAGTTCCAGCTCTCTCATCGCCCGTGCCAACAGTTGGGCACGCTCCTTGCCGATCCGTTCGGTCAGGGCCGGAGCGATCTGGTCGTACACGCCCAGTGCTTCCAGGTTGTCATCACGCAACAGGAAAATCAAGTGTTCTTATAACGGTTTCCAACTACCTAGCTTGCAAGCGTTTATTCAGGATCTTGGCACCCTGGCCCGCAATCATGCGGGCCAGGGTGCCATCAGGAGCAGCATGGATTATGGCTCAGCCGGCACGAATGGCGTTGGTTATTTGGACCTGCTGAAACCTGCTGGGGGTATCAGCCAAATACTCCCTTTTTGGCGAAAGTCGGTTGTACTTGGGATTGACGATGCTCATGAATTACCCCCAGACTCTGTCACAGATCACCACTGATTGTCTTGTTCGGGTTTCCCTGGTGTGGTCAAGCGGATGTGCTGGCCGAAGCGGCGGAAATCGGCCAGGTTGTAGGTGGACAGGGTCGGAATATTGTGGGCCAGCATGGTGGCGACAATGTTGGCGTCGTGTACCTGTTTGCCACCACAAGGGATTTCGGAAACCAGGCGCAGCAGTTGGTCATCGCTCTCTTCTGTCTCGTCAAGAACGGTCCACGCCTGTCTGAATGCGGTGACAAGGGAGACGATTTTATCCATCGGAATCCGTGGGGTAAAGGATTGTGGACGGGACAGAACGGCCATAAACTCGCGCAGCACCTGTCGGTTGATCACCATTCTCGTGCCCGCATCCTCCTGAAGCTGGAGGAATGCTACACACTCTGAATGCCGTGACGAATCGGCCACGCTGGCATGGACAAGAATGTTTGTGTCGAGAAACAGGAGATCAACGCCCATCGTCGCCATATATCGCCTCCCGCCTCAAATCCATGCTGTCATTCCAGGAATCGACATGAATAGGCTTCAGCCATTCCGCAACCGGGGGGCGTCTCTTTGGGATTGACGATTGACGGTTCGGAGTGGTTTCCAGGTGGCCAATAAAGTTTAAAACCTCCGCTGCTTTATCTTCAGGCAACTGCCGGGCGCGTTGACAAATCTCTTCGACCATGGTCATCGGGTGGTCTCCTTCACACGGTTATTCTGGTTGTCAGCGATAAACTCTTGAAACCGTTTGGTCCAAAAGGATGCGCCTTTGTGATCCGTTCATATCCCTGCATTGGGTAGCGTTTTGCCACCTTATGGTCGTTCACTATTCGTCACGGACTTGTTTTGCTCAGCAACAATAACGATCAATCATTTCGAGTGCCTGAGCGAGTTCCAGCTGTCTCATCGCCCGTGCCAACAGTTGGGCACGCTCCTTGCCGATCCGTTCGGTCAGGGCCGGAGCGATCTGGTCGTACACGCCCAGTGCTTCCAGGTTGTCATCACGCAACAGGAAAATCAAGTGTTCAAGCTTTTCCCGATCCAAATCGACAGGCTGCAAGGGTATCTCGTCGGTGGCCGATGGCAGTGCCGCTTTAAAAGCGAACCATGCCTCCTCTAACTCCTCCAGCAGGACGGGAATTCTGCGCAAACGCTGCTCCAGAATCGCCTCTTCCATGGTGCCAGCCAGTTCCGCCAGCAGACGCAACCCAAGCGTGGCGGCCCCGCCCCGAAACAGGTGCAAGCGATCGGCAACCTCGTTGGTCGATTCCTGGTCGAAAGCATGCCGAAGATCGGAAACGATATCGGAATGGTTGTTGGCCAACTGCAGCAACAGACGCAGCAGAGTCTGCTCATCCCCGTCCAGGCGTAGCAGAGCCTGGGTTGCATCGAGGCCGGGAATGTTGGCCAGCGGCACCCGGGATGGCACAGAGGCAACCGAAGCAGGGTGACCCACAGAGGAGAGTGTTTCCGGTTGGGCCGGGACAAAGCGCAGGATCGTTTGGATCAAAAGTTCAACATCCAAAGGCTTGGCGACAAAATCGTCCATCCCAGCCTCCAGACAGTTGTTGCGTTCGCTCTGTCGGACACCTGCGCTGAGTGCAACCACCGGCAAATTGACCAGGCCCAGGTCGTGGCGGATCCGCCGTGTTGCCTCAAACCCGTCCATGATCGGCATCTGGGCATCCATCAACACCACGTGGACGCTGTCTGCATGGCGGCGCAGCCATATCAATGCCTCGGCACCATTTTCCACGATTTCCACCTCTGCACCATTGCCCTCCAGAATCTTTTGCGCTACCTCCCGGTTGATGGGATTATCCTCAACCACCAACACCCGTATCCCGGTCAGACGGCGATTTTCACCCTTCCCGATCGGCGCGACTCTGCTGTCACAGTGGCGACTCTTGATTTCAACGACAGCGTTATAGAGCGACGATGGCGTCACCGGCTTCATCAAAACAGCGTCCACCAGTTCGGCATTGGGAGATTGCAAAACCATGTCCCGGTGGTAGCCGGTAACCATGATGACGATGGGAACCTTCTCCATCGGCGCGGCGGCACGGATGCGGCGGCTGGTCTCCAACCCATCCATTTCCGGCATCCGCCAGTCCACCAACAGTACGTCGCAAGGGGAGTGGTCGCACATATGGTCTATGGCCGCCTGCCCCGACTCCACCACGTTTCCACTCCAGCCCAGGATATCCACGATCGAGGAGAGGGCCTTGCGGGCGATCTCATCATCGTCGGCCACCAGCACAGACAGGTTGGCAAGGGCGAGCGTCGGATCAGAACCGACGGCCTGACCCACTTCCAGGGGAAGGGTGAACCAGAATTCGCTGCCCTGATGCAAGACACTGTTCACCCCGATCTCGCCTCCCATCAATTCCACCAATCGCTTGCTGATGACCAGTCCCAGCCCGGTGCCGCCAAAACGCCGCGCATCGGAGGCGTCCACCTGGCTGAATGGTTGGAAAAGGCGTTCGATCTGCACTGGTCCGATGCCGATGCCGGTGTCCTTCACCGCAAACCGAACCATGGGACGATCACCTCTCTCTTGCTCGACAAAAACCGTCACCTTTCCTGTTTCGGTAAACTTGATGGCGTTCCCAGCCAGGTTGATCAACACCTGTTGCAAGCGGGATGGATCCCCTTTGAGCCACTGCGGCAGGGCAGGGTCAATGACGATAACCGTCTCCAGATCCTTGGCTGTGGCATTGCCCGATATGATGGTGGCAAGATCATCCAGAACCGTTGACAAGCGGAAATCGATGCACTCCACCTCCATTCGCCCGGCCTCTATTTTGGAAAAATCAAGGATGTCGTTGAGAATGCCGAGCAATGAACGGGCGGCGGTCGTGATTTTGG
This sequence comes from Magnetococcales bacterium HCHbin5, assembly GCA_002753505.1. Classification (GTDB taxonomy): domain Bacteria; phylum Pseudomonadota; class Magnetococcia; order Magnetococcales; family Magnetaquicoccaceae; genus Magnetaquicoccus. The sequence continues at coordinate 127,958 of PEAG01000002.1, forward strand.
TCGTGTAATTGCGCTGCTCCGATGTCATCTCCGTTTGGGTAATCAGATGGGCAAGCCCGAGGATGGCATTCATGGGAGTGCGGATCTCGTGGCTCATATTGGCCAGAAATTCGCTCTTGGCGCGGTTGGCCGTCTCGGCGGCCTCCTTGGCATGTTTAATGACCAACTCGGCCATTTTGCGTTCGGATATATCAAATCCGGATCCAATCAAATAATCCGTTCCAAGCAAGGAAATGCGATGGCACGAAAAATAAAATTGCCTGCATTTTCCAGTTAGCGAGATCATCTCTGCTTCGGTATTCCCAGATCCCAGAGAAAATACCTCATCCCGCATTTTGACAATGCGTTCTCTGTTCTCCGTGTCAAAAAGGGAGATAAAATTCAGAGAAGGCATCTGCTCTTCCGTGGCATCGATATGGCCTTTCAGATCATGATTCCACATGACAAACTGCCCTTCCCGCTGCAGCATGAAGAATGCTCCGGGAATTTTCTCGAACACCTCATTCCAGAATTTGGTTTCGGTTCTTAAGCCTGCCTCCAGCTTTTTTCTTTTTGTACAGTCAATCAGAATCGTGGTAAAATAGTGCTTTTCGGGAGATGCAATTTGAACTTCGAACCACTTTTCCAGGGCAGATAAATAGACCTCAACGCTCTTCTTGCCACCACGTATTGCGATCTCTCTGTATGTTTTCAACAGCTCTTGTCGCTGAAGAGGGGTATTCTGGAAAATATCCCCGTGGCTGTTCCCAACCGGATCCGTGGCGGTAATTCCTATATATTTATCGTAATACGGGTTGGTTTCGACCGGTTCACAGTCGACCGGAACGCCGGAATCATCGGTAATGACCCTGTAACAGACTACCCCTCCATTGAAATTATTAATAATATTTCGGTAAAACTCAGTGTTTGCGTTCATTGCTCTTTGAGCCAGCTGACAGCACTGCCCTCGTCATCAAAAAGGCGAATCATGTCAGTCTCTTGATTTCTGGCGGTCGATTGTCTTGCCGCAAATTTGCTCAACACATTGGGCGATTGTATCCATGCAAATTTTTTCAGACCTGCACTGAGCATGCGCGGAAACCACTCTTCGGCCACCCACTGGGCAGCCGTATTCCATGGTCCGATGACATTTCTGTTGTCGTTCAGAACACGGGCGCATTTTTTTTGCGACAGAAGGGTCAGCATCTCCTCGCAACCCTTTTTTACCGATGTATCGGACGGTATGTTTCTCCAATCGACATGAATCCAACCATTGGTTTCATCCCAGAATACGCTTACATCGTCCTCTTCGTAAAATATTTCCAATTTCAACCTCCTGATTGATTGAGCAGAAACTGCGCTTCGTGATATTGCCGTTGATTTATGGCGGAGTGCCCTGTCGGTATCTCCTCCCGGGAGACTTGACGTTGGCTTGAAGCTGACGGAAACTGTCCAGGAATCCATCTCCCTCTGAGACGACAGCACCAGGATGCATGGCAGAATGTCGGAGGGCATGAACGAACAGTCGGCAAAAATGTTTCAATCCATCCACCAGCAACAGGAAACCGTCACCATGGCACTCGACCTCTATGTTTTCAATATGTGTCCCCATTGTCAACGGGTCCGCGTGGCCCTCAACGCCCTGGGTCTGCCCTGCCAACTCCACCCTCTCGATCCAGCCAACAAACCCCCTGCCTTTTCCTCGCTCTCCCCCCTTGGCACCGTCCCCGTCTTGCGGGTCGATGACCAGGCCACCCTTCTGGACTCTCTGGCCATCAACGAATACCTCAATGAACGGGGCGATGGCGTTCTGCTCCCTGCCGATATGCTGGCACGAGGCGTGTTGCGCGGTTGGACCGGTTTTGCCAGTGACATCCAGGGCGACATGGCCAAACTGTTGGCTGCAGAAACCGAGCAAGCCCTGACCTCGGTTGTCGCGGCCATGGCCAAGAAGCTTCGTGTTCTGGAAGGACTCATCGACCAGGGTATCCTCCCCGCTGCACCACATCCCCTTACGTTACTGGATGCGGTGATGGCTCCTCTTTTCCTGCGCTGGCGCGTGATCCAGGACCACCTTCCCATCATTGATCCCGGCACCATGCCCCACCTCCATGCGTGGCAATCCTGGCTCGTTACCGAGCCCGCGGTCGTCCAGTCCGTGGACGGCGATTTTCCTGCCCTTTTTCTCCGTTTTATTGATCAGCGGAGCGGCGGTGCCCTGGCGGCCCGTCTGGACGAGGAGTGACCTCTGCGCACGCCACCCGATCATCCGTGCCTGGCGAGGTAGAACTGTTTACTGGGATTGTGTTGGCATCAGCCACGGCAATGGCCGCCATGGAGGGCAGCCTTGGATGGTCACAACGCAAAAAATATTTGTGTCTGGTCCAGTGCCGCGAAAACAGGCATCTGCTGCCTGATATATAGGCAGCCGTGCCGTAAAAAACATTGATCGATGAACCTGGTGGCTGCGCAACGTTTGAAGGTTTTGAGTAATATGCATGTAAAATCAAAACCATGTAATGGTGGCCCTCATGTTGCTTTGATTGCTGTGCGGGCTTTCTTGGACCAAGGGGCATTGAACGTTGCTTGGGCAACTCATGGGAGTGTTCGTTATTATTACGGACCTGGAGAATAAAAATGACTGCAACAGTTTCTGTGGCGCGCACGGATTATGACACAACCATAAATATAGCAGGTCTGTTTGATTACAAGATCAACAGACAGTTCAGAACCTGCTATCAAGATGAAATGAGTTGCAATACACCGAAAAGGCGTGTGACCATCGATCTGTCCAGGACAGAAAATATCGACTCTTCTGCGTTGGGGATGCTGCTGCTGTTGCGAGAAGAGATAGGCAATAAAGTGGAAGATATTGAAATTGCAAATGCACGACTTGAAATCCGCAAAATGCTGGAAGAGTCTCACTTTGACCTGCTTTTTCACATTGTATGAACCGGCGTCGATGCTGTATAATAGGAGGGTTTTCATGAAAAGTGACAATATGTTGATGTTTCTTGTCCAGGACGATCTTGCCTTGATTCGGGAAAAGTCCAAATCCAAAGAGTTTAAAAAGGGGGAGATTGTTTTGAAAGAGGGCGTGATTTGCCACAACGTGTACCGCCTTGTCAAAGGCAGGGTAAAGGTGGTGACAGATGTTCGTGGTGAAGAGGTGGTGGTGGGCCATCTGGAACCGGGAGAGTTGCTGGGCGTCGCCTCTTTCCTGAATGGTTCTGGTATTGCGGCCACAGCAATAGCCAGTGAAAAATGTGAATGTGAGGTGATTGCTGCCCACGATTTACAATCCCTGTTGGAATCCGTTCCGGGCATGGCGGTGCGCTTCTACCGTTCTTTGGGCTCTGTGCTGGCCGATCGTCTTGACTTGGTATTAAAACAGGTGACTCCACCGGTGTTATCCTGAACCCTGTATGAACAGACGGTCGATTGCCCGTTCCCGAATATTGGAAACAGTCGGCCGTTTTGCCGCAAGGATCGTTTTCTCCTTTTACAGTGCGTGGCTCTGTTTGGTAGTCTGCTGTTGTGGTCGGCGCAGAGTGGTGGGGGTCGAGGGTTGTTACCGTGCGCAGACCGCAATGGACTAAAAGAGGGAAACAGTCTAGGATCCTGGGGATGGCACGATGGCAACTGCAGAAATGGGCTCCATTCTGGATGTAACCAACTATCTCCCCCACGGCTACTGTATCAGTTGGTCACCCCAGTTACTGCTGACGTATGTTGTCAGCGATCTGTTGATATTTGTCTCCTATTTTTCAATGCCTGCGGCACTGCTCTACTTTGCACGGCAGCGCAAAGACTTTCCGTACCGATGGTTGTTGTGGCTGTTTTCCGGGTTTATTCTCGCTTGCGGTACCACCCACCTGATGGGTGTCATTGTGTTGTGGAAGCCGCTTTATGTCATTGATGCCATCCTTAAAGCGGTCACGGCATTGATCTCGCTCATCACTGCCATCCTGCTCTGGCCGCTCGTTCCCCATGCCATCAAACTTCCCAGCCTTGATCTGCTGCAGCAGACCAATGATGCCTTGCGGATAGAGATTACTGAACGCAAGAAGGCGGAAGAGGCTCTGCGCAAGGAGCGGGATTTTACCCGTGAATTGATCAATGCGCTGCCCGGTACCTTTTACCTGATCAGCCACAAAGGTCGCTTTCAGTTGTGGAATAAAAAGTTGGAGGAGTTGTCAGGCCGCACGCCGGAAGAGGTGGCCACGGCCTCACCTGCCGATTTTTTTCAGGGGGAGGAGCGCGTAACGATCATCGAACGGGTACGGGAGGTTTTTCTGCACGGCCATTCGGTCGCCGAGGCCAGCCTGGTGGCCAAAGATGGCACGGTCATGCCCCACTATTTTGTTGGACGGCGTATTGAGCTGGATGGTTTTCCCTATCTGATTGGCATGGGGCTGGATATCTCTGCCCGCAAGCAGATGGAAAATGCCCTGCGAGAGGCAAAAGGGAGAGCTGAAGTTACCGCTTTGGATCTGAAGGAGCGCGAAGAACATCTGGGCTCCATCCTGGACACCGCTCTGGATGCCATTATTTCCATCGATGCAACCGGACACATCCTTGAGTTCAATAAAGCGGCAGAACGTATTTTTGGCTTCAAGCGTGCGGAGGTTTTGGGTCTCAACATCAGTGAGACAATCATTCCCATCGAACAGCGGGAGTCCCACCGTCGAGGGATGGCGCGCTATCTGGCCACAGGGGAACAACGGGTCATCAACCAACGCATTGAGTTGGAGGCGGTTGAAAAGGGTGGCAGGCGTATTCCGGTAGAGCTTGCCATTACAGCGATTGACAGGGCCAGCTCAACTGTTTTTACAGCCTTTCTGCGTGATATTTCGGAACGCAAACAGGCCGAAAAAACCATCCGGGAAGCCAAAGAGGCCGCTGAGGCCGCCGCCAAGGCCAAAGGGGAGTTCCTGGCGGTCATGAGCCACGAGATTCGCACCCCGATGAATGTGGTGCTGGGTATGTCGGATGTGCTGTTGGAGACAAAGCTTGACGCGGAACAACATCGTATTGTTCAGACCATGCAACGTTCAGGCAAGGCGTTGATGGGGGTGATCAGTGATGTCCTGGATTTTTCTCGGATTGAATCCGGGCAGTTTACGGTGTCTGAATTGCCGTTTTCGCCGCTCCATGTTGTGGAAGAGACAGCGCGATTGATGCGGATGGTGGCAGAGGAGAAAGGGCTTAGCCTGTCAGCGGAGTTGGTTCCTGCCTTGCCAGAGATGGTGCTGGGTGATGATGGACGCTTGCGTCAGGTTTTGATCAACCTGATCGGTAATGCCATCAAATTTACCCAATTGGGTCAAGTTACCGTACGGCTTGCCCCATATCCGGAGGAGCCGAACAGCCTCTTGTTCTCTGTAAACGATACCGGTATCGGTATCGCCCCGGAGCATATCAACCGTATCTTTGAGCAGTTTACCCAGGCCGATTCCGGCATTACCCGCCGCTATGGCGGTACCGGCCTGGGGTTGGCGATTTCCCAACGACTGGTGAGCCTGATGGGGGGGCGGCTATGGGTGGAAAGTCAGTTGGGAAAGGGCAGTACCTTCTTTTTCACGCTGCCGGTACGCCCGGTGGCATCTCAGGAGCAGACAACGACTGCGAAGGAACAAGCGGTTGCCGCCAGCAGTCGCACGCTGCGCATTTTGATTGCGGAGGACTCACCGGACAACCAAGCCCTGTTCCAGATTTATCTCAGCAAGACACCACACCATGTGGTGATGGTCAATGACGGCTTGGAAGCGATTGCCCAAGTAATGGAAAATACATTTGATTTGCTGCTGACAGACATTGAAATGCCCAACATGGATGGCTATGCTGCCACCCAGGCCATTCGTCAGTGGGAGCGGGAGGAGGGACGACAACCATTGACCATTATGGCCTTGAGTGCCCATGCGGGTATCGACAAGAGGGGAGAAAGCCTGGCCGCTGGTTGCGATGGCCATCTCACCAAACCCATCAAGAAGCAAACGTTGCTGGATGCCATTCAGCGCGTTGCAGAAGCCATCGACAAACAGGACTTGCTGGATGCGCTACGACCTGTTCAGAAAAGAGAGAACGGTATCAGACAATGAATACCCACACCAGTGGCAGTGGTTCACGAAAAAAAAACCGATCCGATATTCTGCGGGCAGGTGGTGCCGTTCTTGTTGCTGGGTCAGGCGGATGCAAGATTATACCGGGCCAAAGAGACGGGGCGAAACAGACTGGTATCAGAGTGACGATCCGTTGACCAGAACCGGGAAGCGATCGGTTTCCAGTTGAAAATCCAATAAAATGGATAGTATAATGAGACGGGTGCGGGCCTCGGAATCATGCCAATGTACATAGGGAAGGTGTGCTGAAACACGATGTCTCTTGACTTTGTCCAATCTGTTGTCGAGCAGAACGCGGCCTTGAAGGGTATTTACGATCCCGTTCTGGTCCTGTTGTCCCCCCTGGCCGCCTATTTGGGGCTGTTTGCCGGTATGGGTGTGGTGCAGCCCATACGCCGGGAACTGGATCCTCTCCGTCGACGCATTTGGTTTGTTTTCGGTGCCATTGCCTTTGCCAACGGCATCTTTGTCATGCATTTTCTCGGTTTGCTTGCCTTCAAGCTGCCTGTTCTCGTTCAGTATGACTTGGTTGCAACCCTTCTCTCCGGCCTGCTTGCCTTTTGGGTGGCGGCTTGGTTTTTGTATCAGATCAGCCAGGAAAATCAACCAAGAGGGGCTGTTTGGCTGAGTGGGTTGATCGGCGGAGCCGGAATGGGGCTGATCCATTTTACCGGCATGATGGCCATGCGGTTGGAGGCCCAAATACGCTTTCATCCCACTTGGTTTGCCCTCTCACTGTTGGTTGCGATCGGACTGTCGGTCATGACAGTCCGTCTGCGGTCGCTCTTTCCGCGCCTGGCCGCAGCCATCACCGGAGGACCGGGCCAACATCTGGCCCCCATCCGTATGGCCGCTGCGGTTACCTGTCTGCACTTCATTGTCATGGAGTCTACCCTCTTCATCCCGGGCGCAGTGGATCATGGGGCATGGGGGGTCGTCATGGACCCTGTGCTGCTGGGCACAGGGTTGGCGACCCTTTTCTGTCTGCTGGGCATCGCCTACTTATGGGCAATCTATTTTGGTTATAATCGACCCGGCTCTGAAAAATGTTTTCAAATACTCGACTTTTATTTCAAAAAAGATCAGAGAAAAATTTTTATCAGGGTGTTGGGAGCTGTTCTGGCAATCCTGTTGACCGTAACCTGGAGTGTCATCACCATTCACGACCTCTCCAATCCACCTTCTCTCCACCCGCACCCGCACCAGGCAGGGGAAATAGAGCTCGTGGTGGCAACATTGCTGTTTTGCGGTGTGACGGTGAGTTTGTTCGCCTCCTGGATTATCACCCTTTTCTTGATCAGTCGTCGGGATGCCCACAAAGCGACCATTGACCTGATGCGAGAGTTGGAATTTCAAAAGCAGGCCTTGGACGAGCATGGCATCGTTTCGACGACGGATGTGAGGGGGAATATTACCTATGTCAATGAAAAATTTATTAAAATAAGTGGTTACTCGCGCCAGGAGTTGATCGGTCAAAATCACCGCATACTCAAATCGGAAGAGCATTCCCCCGCCTTTTACCAAACGTTATGGAGAACGATTGCCAGTGGTCGTTCGTGGCATGGGGAGGTAAAAAATCGTGCCAAGGATGGCAGTTATTACTGGGTACGGGCAACAGTGGTGCCCTTTCTGGACGATCATGGCAAACCCTTCCAATTTGTATCCATCCGAACGGATATCACCGAGCAAAAAAATGCCGAAGAGCAGAGTGTACGCGCCTTGTCAGAACAATCACTGCTCAAGCAGCTGCTCTCCCTTGCCATGCTGGATTTACCCGTTGGAGAGTTGTTGAACCGCGCCCTGCTACTCATTCTGGCCAATACCTCGATCAATACGTTGGGGCAGGGGGCCGTATTTGTCATGAGGAAGGATGGCAGCGGCTTGGAGCGGGTGGCACAATTTGGCATGCATCCCCGCATCGTTGAGTGTTGTCGGATGGCAGACGAGGGTTTTTGCCTGTGCGATCGGGTGGCGGCTGTCAGGGATGTGCTGTTTGTTGATCGGCCGGATTTTCAGCTCGCGCTGCAGGACAATGGGGTGGCGGAGCGGGGATATGTGGGGGTGCCCATCCTGTCCAGAGAAGCCCTGCTGGGCGTATTGATCTTTACCGTGCCGGTCGGTTATCGGGAGCGGGGCAGTGAACGGGAGTTGCTGCTGACAATAGGCAATACGCTGGGAATGATCATGGAGCGGTTGGATGCGGCTGCGGCTTTGACAAAACTCTCCACCGCAGTCCGGCACAGTTCGGTCTCCGTTGTCGTGACCGATGCCAGCGGCGTTATCGAATATGTGAACGAAAAATTTACCAGCACGACGGGCTACGCGCCAAACGAGGTTGTTGGCAGGAAGACCAGCTTGCTCGGCTCTGGCAAAACCAGTCAGGAGCAATATGCCGATCTCTGGTCCACCCTGCTTGCTGGAACCCCCTGGTATGGTCGTTTGCTCAACAAGAGAAAAAGTGGTGAACTGTACTGGGAGCAGTTGTCTATTGCTCCCCTCAAAGGCAGTGATGGGCGGGTGACCAATTTTGTCAGTGTGGGTGAGAACGTCTCCGAACAGATGAAACTGTTGGAGGAGCGTGATGATGCCCTCTGCCAGGTCAACAGCTCCATTCAATATGCCAGCCGTATTCAACGCTCCATCCTGCCGCGGCCGCAGGCATTGGATAGGGTTTTCTCAGAATATTTTGTGTTGTGGGAGCCACGCGATGTGGTCGGTGGTGACATGTATTGGTACCGCTCCTGGGGTCAGGGTGCGCTGATCGTGTTGGGGGATTGTACTGGCCATGGGGTTCCAGGGGCCTTCATGACCTTGATCTCCAACGGGGCCCTGGATCAGGCCTATTTGGAGACCCCGCCCGGTGATCCGGCTGCCCTGTTGCAACGGATGCATCAGTTGATCCAATTTTCTCTGGGACAGGACCACGAAGGCGGGAGTGATTCGGATGACGGTCTGGAAGCGGGTGTTTGTTACATCAACGCCGACAATACGCTTTTGACCTATGCGGGGGCACGCTTTGACCTGTTTGTTGTCGAGGATGGCCAGGTGGACATCATCAAGGGGGCCAGTGCAAGTCTTGGTTATCGCCATGTCTCCAGTAGTGTCAAGTTCAACAATACGGTGATTCATCTGTCACCGGGGCAACGGTTTTATTTGACATCCGATGGACTGATTGATCAGGTGGGTGGCGAGAAAAAACGTGGATTTGGCAAGCGACGCTTCATGGAATTGATCACCTCGCTGGCTGAAACGGCCATGGCAAAACAGGGGATTCTTGTCCAGCAGGCGTTGCAGAGCTATCAGGGCGATCAAAAACGTCGGGACGATGTTGCGGTCATCGGGTTCAAAGTTCATGCAGCCACCTCCAGGTCGCACGAGAAGGCTGTGGAGACGTTGGACCCGGCTCTGGCCGTTGGTTACGACCCGATAGATGAAGACCATAAACGCCTGATTGGTCTGGTTGGTGGTCTGAACGACGCCATTGTGCTGGGACACGATAAAAATTTGATTTTGGAACTCCTGCAAGAGTTGATTCACTATACCGAATGGCATTTTCGTCACGAAGAGCGTCTGATGCAGATCAATGGCTATCCGGATATGGACAGGCACAAGGATGAGCATCAGACGCTGATTGATAGCGTGGTAAAGGTACAGGCGGATTTCAAGGAAGGTCATGCAGATGTGTCCGCCAACCTGATGAAAATTTTGTTAAGCTGGTTGTATGATCACATTCACCTTGTGGATCAACATTTGGCGGATTATTTGAACAGCGCGGCAGCTGAAGGGATATCTTCTGAAATTTTTTTCCAACTGGATGACACCCTGTTGGTGGGGCATGTTGACATAGACGAGGACCATAAAAGGCTGGTCGGTCTGGTCAACCAGCTTCATACAGCCAACCACACCCGCGCGGGCAGAGAGGGAATTGCCAGTATTCTGGATGAGTTGGTTGACTATACCGGCCTTGATCATCGTTTCGTCCACTGCCACCCCCCATCACGCAGCGAGCAACCGGAGCTGTGAGACTGGCTGAGACCGCCGCTTCGCAGGTCTTGCTGGCAAGTCGATCCTATCCAGCAAA